>NZ_JBVJWD010000007.1:293858-320077 GCF_055602785.1 Streptomyces sp. NPDC037301 | reverse complement strand
GCCCAGGGCGGCAGGGGCTACGCCAACAACCTCGACGGCTGGATCAAGGAGTCGCTGGCCATCATGAAGGCCAAGGGCATCCCCGGCACCTACGAAGGCCTGCACCGCAACATCATGCGCGAGTCGAGCGGCAACCCCAACGCCCAGAACAACTGGGACGTCAACGCGCGCAACGGCATACCCTCCAAGGGCCTGCTCCAGGTCATCCAGCCGACCTTCAACGCCTACCACGTCGCCGGCACCGCCCACGACCTCGCCAACCCCGTCGCCAACATCACCGCGGCCGCCAACTACGCCGCCCACCGCTACGGGTCGATCGACAACGTCAACTCCGCCTACTGAGCCACAGACTCAGCACCCGCACCGCAAGCCAGGACCGGCACAGGCAGCAGCACCGCTGCCCATGCCGGTCCTTCGGCGTGTCAACCGGTGATGAGCCTTTGCGGGCTATCCGGCTCGGGTGGTATCCCGATCGGTGCTTGGTGTCAGCCGTTCGATATGCCCGAAATGACAGCCCTGTGGAGCGTAAGTACGTTCAGTCACGGGCCGGCTACGCAGCTGGCCTCTCTGAGACAGGAGAAGTGACATGGTTACACGTTCCACCGTCGTGACCGCCGCCCTCGCGGCCGCCATGGCCCTGGCAGCCACCGGCAGCACCTTCACCTCGGCCGCCACCATCGAGTCGGCCCGGCCTGCACGGCCGGCCCAGCCGGCCCCGGCAGCCCCGGCAGCCCCGGTCGTGCGACAGGCCGCAGTCCCAGTTCCGGCCTCCAACGGCGGGGGCGACGCCGGAAAGGGTGACCAGGGCAGGGGCAACGACCAGGGCAGGGGCAACGACGAAGGCGGAGGCGACGAGGGCAGAGGTAACGACGAGGGCAGGGGCCACGGCGGGGGTCGGGGTTACGACGAGGGCAGGATCCACTTCAACGATCGGACGTACTCCGCCTACCCCGGCGGCTGCGTCACCGCGGCCAGCGGCCTCGGCGCCACGAGCTTCAACATCTTCAACGAGAGCCGGAGGACCGTCGAGGTCTTCAGCGGGGCGACCTGCGACAACGGCGGCCCCGTCGCCGTCGTCGGACCCTACGGCGCCACCTCGGGCGTGTTCCCGCAGCGCGTCGACGGAGGCGTGTTCGTCAACGACGGCGTGGGAGCGAGCTTCCGAGTGATCGGATACGACTTCGAAGGCGAGTGACGGATCCGCCTGCGTGACGTGACGAAGAACCCAGGCCCGCCGGAATCGGGCCGCGGTGTCCTTGTCCGTGCACCCCAACCGGGACGCACCGGTTCCAGAGGCCCATGCCCTCATCCGACCCACGCCCGATCGACGCGCACATCTGCCTCGCCGTGCTGAAACCGCACGGCGAGGCACTGTCGGCCCAGCCGGACCGTACCCGCCATCGAACTCGGCCGGACCCGGCAACCGGGACGGCGGCGCTCGCGCGGACGACCCGTGCTTGCCGGGTGCCGTGTACCGGCGCCCGGCCCCGAACTCCTGGAGGCGGCGGTCATGAGCACACCTCCGCACCAGCTCAAGGCCGACTTCTCCAAAACTCTCGGCAACCCGGTGCGCATCCGCGCTCTCGAATTGCTCAGCCGGCGGGAGCACGCTGTCGCCGAGCTGCTTCCGGAGTGGGTACCGAGGCCGCCCACCCCTCTCGGCGGCCGGCCGTCCCGCGACGCGCCAATCCGGTCGCCACCCGCAAGGAAGGCTGGACCGTCTTTGACCGCCTCGTCACGCCCGAGGATGCCGACCTGCTGACCGTGGCCCGCGGCATCCTCAGTGGCGTCCTGGCCGGCCGGGCCGAACCTCTCGAAGATCTCAGGGCCGCCGAGCCCTCAGCAGGTGCGCCCTCTCGTGCCCGCCGGGCGTGAGCCGCGCACCGCCAAGTCCCTGGAGCCGACGATCACCTCTCGAATGAGTCCCACAGCCGCCGACGCCATGATCGCGCCGGACCTGCAAGTCAGCGACCACATCAGCATCGACAGGGCACTCGATGTCCTTCGCGGATCCCACAGCCAGTACGTACTCATCCGTGACGACACCGGCCGGTGCGCCGGAATCATCACTCTCGACCAGCTCACCGCCCACGCAGCGAAGCCCTGGTACGCCGAGAACACCCGGGTCCGTGACATCGCGCACGACTGCGGCCCGTTCGCGCACCCCGGCATGCTCGCCTCGGAGGCCGCAGCCGCCATGCGCGAGCGGTCCCTGACGATCCTGCCCGTCGTCGACGAGGACGGCTTCGCCGTGGGCATCCTCACCACCGCACGGCTGCAGGCACTTCTCGGCACGCTTCCAGAGGACATGGACCGGCCCTGACCTGAGTGGCTCTGGGCACGAACGTCCGCGAGGCGCTGTGCGTCATCGACCGCCGGCAGGGTCTGGCACCGCGACTCCGGCCGTCTGTCCGGGAATTCGCATCGCAGACCCTGCCAGAGGGATCACAACTCCGTTGCTGCGGGCTCCGTCACGACCAGCACGATCTTTCCCGAGGTCCGGTCGGTCTCGCCGAGGGCGTGGGCCTCGGGTGCTTCGGCGAGGGGAAACGTGGCCTCGACGTGGGCATGGAGGGAGCCGGCCCCGACGAGGTCGGCGATCGCGTTCATGCCGGCGTGGTCGGCCTCGACAAGGAGGGTCTCGACACGGACGCCCAACTCGGCGGCCCGCTGTGCCTCGTCCGGGGAACCGCCGTACAGCAGCGAGACGAGAACACCGCCAGGACGCAGGACGTTCAGCGAACGGGTTCGGGTCTCGCCCGCCAGGGGATCAAGGACGACATCGATGTCCTTGACGGCCTCGGCGAAGTCGACGCTGCGGTAGTCGATCATCTCGTCCGCGCCAAGTGCCCGGACGAAGTCGTGTTTGGGGGCGCTCGCGGTACCGATCACGTACGCCCCACGGGACTTGGCGATCTGGACTGCGAGGTGGCCGACGCCGCCTGCGGCCGCGTGGACGAGGACCCGCTGCCCGGGGCGCACGTCGGCGGTGTCGACGAGAGCCTGGTACGCGGTGAGGGCGGCAAGCGGGAGGGCCCCGGCCTGGATATGGCCGATACCGGCCGGCTTGCGGGCGAAGGCGCGTGCCGGGGCGGTCACATACTCGGCGTGGGAGCCGACCCCGTACGGGTAGGGCAGCATGCCGAAGACTTCGTCGCCCGGCTTGAAGAGAGTGACGCCAAAGCCGACAGCCTCGACGACTCCTGAGACGTCCCAGCCCAGGACCAGCGGAAGCCGGTCCAGGAGAATCCCGTTGGCACGGTGCTTCCAATCGGTGGGGTTGACCCCGGCCGCGCGGACGGCGACCAGGATCTGGCTCGGTCCCGGGACGGGTTTCGGCAGTCGCACTTCCTTGAGTACATCTGGGGCTCCGTGGACGTCCTGGCTGATGGCGCGCATGGTGGCGGGGGCGGTGGTGGCCGTGCTATCCGCTGTGTGCTGGCTCATGCGTTCAGCGTCGCGGACCCCGCCGCTCCGTACCATGGCGTGATTGCCATCTTTCGACAGGATCCTGCCATGGAAAGTGTTCACCGTGTAGCCGTTCTGGCCCTGGACGGGGTGTACCCGTTCGAGCTGGGCATTCCGAGCCGGGTCTTCGGGGCCGCAAAGGGCCTGTACGAGGTCGTGACCTGCACCGTCGACGGCCGTCCAGTGCATACCAACTCCGATTTCTCCATCACTGTCGAGCACGGCCCGGACGCTCTGCGCATGGCCGACACCGTGGTCATCCCACCATTCGCCACCTCGCTCATCGCGCGGGAGGCGCCTGCGGCTGTCACGGCGGCTCTCGCGTGCGTGGCACCGGGCACGCGCATCGTGTCCATCTGCACGGGCGCCTTCGTCCTCGCTGCAGCCGGTCTGCTCGACGGACGTCCTGCCACTACGCACTGGGCGCTCGCCGGCGTCTTCCGGGAGTGGTTTCCGCACATCGCGCTCGATCCGGATGTGCTGTTCATCGACGACGGCGATGTGCTGACATCCGCGGGCGCCGCGTCCGGTGTCGACGTCTGCTTGCACGTCGTACGCAAGGACCACGGCAGCGAAGTGGCCAACTGGGTCGCTCGCATCTGTGTCGTACCGCCCTGGCGGGACGGCGGGCAGGCGCAGTACATCGACCAGCCGGTGCCCGAGACCTCCTCGAACAGCACGGCCGCCACCCGCCAGTGGGCGCTGGAGAACCTTCACGAGCCTCTGAGCCTGGCCGGGCTCGCCGACCATGCACGTATGAGCCTGCGTACTTTTGCCCGCCGCTTCGGCGAGGAGGTCGGAACGAGTCCGGGGCGGTGGCTCATCCAGCAGCGGGTCTACCGGGCACGGCATCTGCTCGAATCCACCGACCTACCGGTGGACGACGTCGCCGCCCAGGTCGGCTTCGCGACGGGCACGTCGCTCCGCCAGCATCTGCACGCAGTCATCGGTGTGTCGCCGCTCGCCTACCGGCGTACGTTCCGAGGGATTCCCGGAGAAATCCACTGAGCGCCGCCGCAGGTCGTGAACGGTATCGGGCCGGCTGGTCCCGCCCTTTCATCGGGATGCCAGTACCTGTTCTCCGGGGAGGTGTTGGTGATCCTGGGCCGCGTGAATCATCGGTCGTCGCAGCGGTGCCACGACAGCTCCATCACGCGTCGAGCCCCGCGCTCGGCCACGATGCGCAAGGACCGGGATCGGCATCGAGGAGGGCCGCGGCGTCGCCTTCGGGTTGGGAGCGTGGGCACCGGGCTCCACGGCACCTCCCCGGCTGCACAGCACTGAGAAACGCGGACGGTGCCCGCCGGGACGGGCACCGTCCGCGCCCCCGGGGAACAGTGGCTGGTCGGACCAGGTGGGCCGATGGTCTCAGCCGTGTGTTCCAGTCAAAGGCGGCTCAAGTGGGCCCTGGTGTGACCCGGACACTTCGCCCACGGAGCGAGCTACGGAGAGAGAAGTGCTTCAGCACGCAGACGCTGCATCAGACCGTCAGCCGGATCCCGGTGACCAGATGCGGACGGATGCGGACCGCACAGTCCATCACCCGGTCGGACCAGGGCCTGATCAGCCGTTGGTAGCGCATCAGGGCATCGGGATCGGTCACGGGGCGGCAGTATCCCGTCGCGACGACGCTCCAGCCCAGATGGGTCAGCGGATCGATGTCATCCGCCTGGTAGGCGACCACGACTCCCTGGCCGCCATGGTGCCGCGCCTGGGCGAACAGGTCCGAGTCCTGATGGGACCGGATGACGATCTGGCCGAGGTCCAGCAGATGGTTCACCGGCCGGATTGCGGGCAGCGCGCGCTGGGTGAAGACGATCCGCCCGAGCGGCGCCCCGCCGAGCAGACTCAGCGCCTGAGCGCCCGTCAACTCGACTGTGCGGCGTGGCCCGGTGGCCGCCGGGCCGTGAGCCGGGGCCGACGCCGACGACGTGGACGCGGCCACGGGCACGGACGACCGCGGCGACTGATGATCTGCGTGGCTCATGGGGCGGCCTCGTCTCCTGATCTGCTCGACTGCCGCACGAGTACATCGCGTGCTGCCGTCCCCACACCAGGGCCGAACGGCCCAGGGCCGAACGGCCCTAGCGGCGTCGGACCCCCGAGGGTTCACTGCAGTGGACCGCATGCCGCGGGCCGGCCCAACGGCGGCTCCGGGGGCCGGGCCGCGGCTTGTGGAGCGTTCGGTCGGAGCGGGCAGTGCGGATGTGCACAGGAGGGGAACGCGGTGATCGCGGTCGTCGGACACAGAGACCTCAACAACAGAACTCTGGCGCTGGTGGAGGCTGAACTGAGAGCGCGGCTGGACTGCCTGGCAGAGGGCGTGGCCGCTCTCGTACGGGTCGGGGCGGGGCTGCCGCTCGTGTTCGGGCGCGCCGCCCGGGAGGCCGGACGGAAGCTGACGGTACTGCTGCCGACCCAGGGCGCGGTGCCCGCAGTGCTGCCCGAGCGGGACCGGCGGGCCGCAGGGGAACTGCTGGTCCTGGCCGAGAGCGTGCGGCTGCTGGCTTTTGATCCGGCCGACCGCAACGCTTGCGTCAGCGCCGATGAACGTCTGGTGGAGACGTGCCGGACCGTGCTTGCCGTGTGGGACGGTTCGCCGTCGGACGGCCGGGACGCCACCGCACATCTGGTTGCCTTTGCCCGGGCGCGTGGAATCCGGGTGGAGGTCGTCTGGCCGGACGGCTCCGTGCGGGGGCGGGCATGAGCGCGTCGGCGCGTGAGTCGGAGATGGTGGCGGAAGCCCCCGAGGCCGATGACCGGGAGGCTCACTCCTCGGAGGGCCGGGCGAACGACGGTGCTTCGGGAACGCGCGACGAACGGGAGCGGACCGGGGCGCGCCGGGGATTCGCATGGCTGCTGCTGATCACCGCCGCCCTCGGGCTGCTCGGCTCCTTTGTGATCACCACCGACAAGTTCGAACTGCTCGCCGACCCGGGCTTCGTTCCCGCCTGCTCGCTGAGCCCCGTGGTGTCCTGCGCGGATGTGATGCGCAGCGAACAGGCGTCGGTGTTCGGCTTCCCCAATCCGCTCATCGGACTGATCGCCTTCGGGGTGGTGATGGGGACCGGCGCGGGCCTGCTCGCAGGTGCGCGCTACCGACGGTGGTACTGGCTGGGGCTGAACCTGGGCACCCTGTTCGGTGCCGGCTTCTGCATGTGGCTGATGACGCAGGCGCTGTACGACATCGGCGCGCTCTGCCTGTGGTGCGTACTCGTGTGGGTGGCCACGATCTTCGTGTTCTGGCACACCACCGTGCACAATCTGCGCCATGGCGTCCTGCCCGCCCCACGCGCCCTCGTCGCGGCGGTACTGGAGTTCCCCCTTGCGGTGCCGGTGACTTGGTGCCTGGCCATCGTCATGCTGATAGCAATCCGGTTCTGGCCGTACTGGCGGACGTTTCTGTGACCCGCACGATGCCGGTGATGTCGTGATGGACGTGCGTGGCCGGGACTCCGGCGGCGGCCAGCCGGGCGGCGACGGCCCGCGCCGAGTCTGTAGTGGATGCCTCGGGTTCCAGGGCCAGATAGACGTGTGGCCGGGCGGCGGCCCCGGGTCGCTGCGCCAGTATTCCGTCCAGGGCCCGCAGGCCGGGGTCCGCGGAGGGACCGGCCGGGTCGGCCTGACCGGCCGTGAGGACGGTCAGCCAGGGGCGTCCGCGCCGGAACGCCTCCAGGAACGCCGCGTCGTACACGCCCTCACCCGCCCCTCCATCCAGCAGCAGACGCACCCGGTGCGCACGGAACCGTTCGGCGTCGAACTGCTGGAGCAGCGCCTTCATCGCGGCCCATCCGGTACCGGAGGCGATCAACGCAACGTTGGCGGACGGGGTGTGATCGGGCAGGGCAAGCGCGCCGCGCGGTGCGCTGAGGCGGACGGTGCCGCCTTTTTGCGTGCCGTGCACCAGCGCATCACTCACTCCGTCGGCACCCCGGGCCCGTACATGGAACTCCAACTCCCCGTCCGGATGCGGCGCTCGGGCCAGATAGTAAGGACGCCATGCCTGCTCCAGCAGCGGCGACTCCAAGGACGCGAACTGCCCGGCTCTGAAGGGGTAGGGCTGATGGGGGCGCACCCTCAGCACCGCGAGATCCGGCGTACGGAACTCGTGCGAAGCCACCGTCGCCTCCCAGCTCGGCGGTTCGGCGATCGCCTCGTCCGCGCCCCTGACCATCGCCGAAACGGCGAGCCGCAGCATTCGCAGCCAGGCGTCCTCCAGGGCACCGGTCCACCGGGCGCCCGCACGCATGCGCAGCGCCTCGATCAGCGCCGCCTCGAACGCCTCGAAGTGCGCGGGGCGCACACCGAGCTTGCGATGGTCGCGGCCCAACTGCGCGAAGGTGGCGATCATCTCGTCCGTACGGTGCAGATTGCCGATCAGATGGCGGAAGATCCCGACGAGATGGGCCTGCTGGAACGCCATCGACTCGGGAAACAACGACCGCAGATATGGATGCCGCTCGAACAGGACCCGGTACAGTTCGGCGATCAGCTCCTCCAGCGGGCTTACCAGCGGCAGGAATTCGCTGATCAGCTGCTGGTCGGACGTTCCGTCGTACGGCTGCGGTGCCTCGGCGCACCACGGTTCGGCGCCGGCTCCGGCCGGGGACAGGATGCGTCGTCGCAGCCGCATCGCGTCATGCCGCGCGAGCAGTGCGTGGTAGTCCTCGCTCGGGGTGTTCATGGACCGGTGACTCCTTGGGACAGCACGGTGGGTGGCCGGGACGGAGAGACGTCCGTAGCGCCCGGACGATCTCGGCGGCGTCAGTATGGCACCGCGTCCAGCCTGCCGACCGGCCCTGGCCACAGGGCCTTTCGGCCCTGTTCAGAGCCTCTACGACATGCTGTGACACCCCGGCGAACCGGCCTGCGGACGGACGCACATACTGGTCCAAGACCCCCCTTCCCCGAATCGATCGAGCATGGTGTGAATGACCTCGCGAAGTCCCCGCTGAGCACGACGCCGCCGCAGTCCGCGGCCCCCGTACGCGTCTTCATCCTCGACGACCACGAGGTCGTCCGGCGCGGCGTACGCGATCTGCTGGAGGCAGAAGACGGCATTGACGTCGTCGGCGAGGCGTCCAACGCCAGGGAGGCGCTGGCCCGCGTACCGGCCAGCAGGCCACAGGTCGCCGTACTGGACGTAAGGCTCGGCGACGACCCCCGCGGTGACCACGCCGGTATCGAGGTATGCCGGGAACTGCGTGCCCTCATGCCCGAACTGGCATGTCTGATGCTGACGTCGTTCGATGACGACGAGGCACTGTTCGACGCCATCATGGCGGGCGCGGCCGGCTACGTACTGAAGCAGATCAACGGAGCCGATCTGATCGCCGCCGTACGCACGGTCGCGTCCGGCACCTCGATGCTCGATCCACGGACGACAGCTCGTGTGATGGCACGGCTGCGGGGTCACCAGCGGACCCCCGCCGAGGAGTCGGAGGCATCGGAACTGGAACAGCTCACAACCAGGGAGCGCCAGATCCTGGACCTCATCGGCGAGGGCCTCACCAACCGCGAAATTGCGGAACGCCTCTTCCTGGCCGAGAAGACCGTCAAGAACCGCATCTCCTCGATCCTCGCCAAACTGGGCGTCGGCCGCCGGATTCACGCCGCGATGCTTGTCGGCCGGATCAAGGACCGCCAGGGGCAAACCCCGGTCCGGCGAATCTGACAGGTGATCAGACGTCAGTCGTGGAGCGGGACGCACCATGTGATCCGGGTGCCGCCGCCCGTCGGCCGTTCGACGGCGAGTGTGCCGCCGCACAGCTCCGCCCGCGTACGCATGTTGGCCAGCCCACTGCCGCGCACTGTCGGCTGACCGCCGTCATTGATCGCTG
This sequence comes from Streptomyces sp. NPDC037301, assembly GCF_055602785.1. NCBI lineage: Bacteria > Bacillati > Actinomycetota > Actinomycetes > Kitasatosporales > Streptomycetaceae > Streptomyces > Streptomyces sp. NPDC037301. The sequence goes on along the minus strand of NZ_JBVJWD010000007.1, from coordinate 310,769 downwards.
TCCCCGTTTGGGGAGCTGTCGTGTCACCGGCCGGGATCCCGATGCCGTCGTCCGTGACGGTCAGGGTCACCGCGTCGTCGGCCGACAGCACGATGCCGATACGACTCGCACGGGCATGGCGGGACGCGTTGGACACCGCCTCGGCGGCGACCGCCACCACGTGTTCGGCGAGTTCGTCCGGGACGGTGGTGTCCACCGGCCCGTCGATCCGCACCGTGGGCCGGAAGCCGAGGACATGTGCCGCCGCACGAGCGGTCTCCGCTATCCGGTGCCGCAGCCCGCTGCGGCCCGAACCGTCCGCCGTGCGCAGATCGAAGATGGTGGACCGGATGATCCGGATAGTGGTGTCCAGATCATCCACTGCCCGGCTGACCCGCTCGGCCGCTTCCGGGCGGTCCGAGATGGCCCGGGTGGTGCTCTGGAGAGTCATCCCGGTCGCGAACAGCCGCTGGATCGCCAGATCGTGCAGATCGCGGGCGATCCGGTCCCGGTCGTGCATCACGGCGAGTTCCTCGGACTCGGCCCGTCTGCGGGCCAGTTCCAGTGCGATGGCCGCCTGGTCGGCGAAGCCGGAGACGAGTTCGACCTCGGTCTCGTCGAACGGCGGGCGGTCCGCCGGCCGCCCCAGGCGCAATGCGCCCAGTGCTCCGGTATCGATCTGCAACGGCACCGCCACCACCGGGCCCAGACCGTCCTCGGTACCGTCGCCGAACGGATGAGCCCGGGGATCCGTACGGACGTCGGCGCAGTGCACAGGCGTTCCGGTACGGGCGGCGAGCCCGGCCAGCGATCCCGACGCCGGAACGGACAACCCCGTTACACGGTCGGAGTCCCGGCCATGGGCGACGGCAACGGTGAGGCGTTCCTCGGCCGCTGCTGCCGCCGGAGCCTCTGAGAGGGGCGCGGAACCGGGCCGCGCCGTGGGCAGCAGAATCGCTGCCCGGTCGGCCCCCGCCACTTCCATCGCCCGCTCGGCGATCAGATGCAGCACCTCGTCGGCCTCCGTTCCCGAGAGCAGGGTGCGGGTGATTTCGCCCAGTGCCTCCAGGCGCCGTTCCCGGCGGCGGCTCTCGTCGTACATCCTGGCGTTGTCGATGGCGACTCCGGCGGCGATCGACAAGGTGGTCAGCACCGCCTCGTCGTCGGCGTCGAAGCTCACCCCGCCCCGTTTCTCGGTGAGATAGAGGTTGCCGAACACCTCGTCACGCACCCGCACCGGTACGCCGAGGAAGGTGCGCATGGGCGGATGATGAGGCGGAAAACCGAAGCTGTGCGGGTGGCTGCTCAGATCGGTGAGCCGCAGCGGTTCCGGGTGACGGATCAGCTCGCCGAGGATTCCGCGGCCGCACGGTGACTGCCCGATCCTGGCCGCGAGCTGGTCCGACAGGCCCACCGGCAGGAACTCCAGGAGCTTCTGCCCGTCCCCGACTATGCCGAGTGCTCCGTACTCCGCGTCGGTCAGCGTCACCGCTGCCTCCACGATGCCGCGCAGCACCTCCGGGAGTTCCAGGCCCCGTCCCAGACTCATCACGGCATCCAGCAGACTGCGCATCCGGTCCGGCCGGCTGGGCTGCGGCCACGCGGCCGGACCGGGGCAGGAAGGGCCGGGCGAGCCGAGCGTGGGGGAGGAGGGGACGGGGCAGGGGACTTCGAGGGGGGAGCCGGGCTCGGGAGGTGCTGTCTCTGCCATCGGGGTGCCGTTCTCTGGGGCCGTGTGCCGTATGCCGGGTATCTGCTCACCGGATCACCGCAGGGCTGAGACCGGTCCACGGGCGGTCAGCCTACGACAGCACAGGCGCCGAGGGCCCGGCGGTGTGTGGTCTTGAACGAGGGCGCGGGCGCGGGTCGACCGGTGTGAGAACTCCGAGCCGGTCCTCGATCGCCTGCGCCGCGCCCAGGCACAGGTCTTCGCGGAAGGCGCGCCCGACGACCTGCACCCCGGACGGCAGTCCGTCGGCCACTCCGGTCGGTACGGCCACGCCGGGCACACCCACGAAACTGGTCACGGTGCACAGGCGCATCGCCGAGCCGACCCGGTCCCGTCCGGCCCTGTCGCGTGACTCCAGTCCCGGCTCGACCGGTGGCTCGGTGAATACCGGGCCGAGCAACAGCGGGTATTCGTCGAGGAATTCGGCCCATGAGCGGCGGATGTTCATCCAGGTGCCCATCAGCTTCATGAACTCGTCCGCGCTTGCCGGCGGCGTCTGCTCCATCGTCATCTCGATGTAGCGGTCCCCGCCTGCTCCGAGCAGCTTCCGCACCACTGGCCAGGTCGCAGCGAACTCGGTCACGGTGATCCGGCCGTACGCTTCGAGCGCTTCGTCCAGTCTCGGAACGTCCTGCACCTCCCGCACGTCGTACCCGGCGTCGCGCAGCACCTCGGCCGCGGTCTCGACGGCCCCGCGAACCGTGGGGTGAACGCCGTGCCCACCCGGGTCCGCCACGACCGCGACCTTCACAGGCCCGGGGAGCGGTTCGCCGTAGGCAGGTACTGGTACGGCCCGCGGGTCGCGCGGGTCGGTCCCGGCCAGCACCTCGAACGCCAACCGGAGATCGCCCACACTCCGCGCCAGCGGGCCGTCGGTGACCAGCATCTGGGACGCCGGGCCGGGGTCGTCGGGGCCGAGGACGCGGTGGTCCGCGGGGAAGCGCCCGGTTGTCGGCTTCAGCCCGGCCACGCCGCAGAACTGGGCCGGGATGCGCACCGATCCACCGGAGTCGTTGCCGAGCCCGAGCGCTGCCATGCCCGTGGCGACGGCCACCGCGTCGCCTCCGCTGGTGCCGCCCGGGGTCCGGCCGCGGTCCCATGGGTTGGCCGTGTCGCCGAAGAGCTCGCTTCGCGTGTGCATCCCCGCCAGGATCAGGGTGGGTATGTTGCTGTGCCCGATGGGGATGGCCCCGGCTGCGCGCAGCCGGGCCACTGGGGGCGCGTCGGCCGACGCCACCAGATCGCGGAAGCGCTCCGTGCCGAAAGTGGTCGGTACGCCTTCGACGGCGGTGCTCTCCTTCACCGTGAACGGCACGCCCGCCAGCGGCCCCAGCGCTTCACCGGCGGCCCGACGGCGGTCTGTCTGCGCTGCGGCGGCGCGTGCGCGCTCCGCCAGGAGCTGCGTGACCGCGTTCATCTGCGGGTTGACCTCGGCGATGCGCTCCAGGTGGCTGTCGACCAGTTCGACAGCCGAGACATCTGCGCGGCGCACCGCCTCCGCCTGCGCGGTGGCCGGCATCTTCCACAGGGCATCCTGCATGTGCTCGTGTCCTTTCCCATCCATGTTCCGATGCGCTTGCATCGGAACTGTAGCCCCCGAACCGATACGAGCGCATCGGATAAAGTGAGCTGCGGAATGTAGCACCGCGGAACCAGGGAGGCGACCGGGTATGCCCAAGCAGGTGGATCACGCAGACCGGCGTCGCCGAATCGCTGAGGCCGTCTGCCGAATCGCCGACGAACGCGGGCTGGAGGGCGTGACCCTTCGAGATGTCGCCGCGTGTGCGCAGGTGTCGATGGGCGCCGTTCAACGATGCTTCCGTACCAAGGAAGAAATGCTCGTGTTCGCGCTCGGGCACATCGGCGAGCGGATCAGTGAGCGCGTACAGGCCCGCCTCGTCAGGAGCCCCGCCCAGTCGGCCGGCACCGCCCTGGGGCATGCGGTGACCGAGATCTCACTGCTCCAGGAGGAGCACCGCGCCGAGGCCAGGGTCTGGCTCGCCTTCGTTGCGCAGGCGGCCGTCAGCGAGGCCCTCGCGAGGACGCTGAAGGCGAACTACGCAGCCCTGCAAAAGGCGTTCACCCGCCTCATCTCGGAAGCCGGTGAAGGCGCCGACCGTGCCGTGCCCCTCGATCCGCGACGCGAGGCCCGCACCCTCCTCGCCCTTGCGGACGGCCTCACGGCGCATGTCCTCATCGGCCATCTCACTCCGCAAGAGGCGCAGGACGTCCTCCACGCGCACCTGGGCGGCCTCTGGGAGCGTCCGGTCCGGCCGGCTCGCACCACTTGAACGTCCCGGGCCGCCGAGGCGGGCCGGGCTCGGAGTCGAGTCCGCCGGACGCCTACTGCGGGCGCCTGGCACCACTCGTACCTGTCGTTCCCGGACCGCCGGGTCCTGGGGCTGCCCGGAGAACCACCCGGGTTTGGGTCCGAGGGCTCTGCTGACCGTGCGTGCCGGTTCCTGGGGTCGGGGTTCTGGCGGCGAGTGCTGCGGAGTGACGGGAGGGAGGGCCGGCTCGCAGCGGCGCGGCCTGCGGTGTTCAACCGCCTGCTCACCGAGTGCATCGCACACCAGGGCGCTCTGCGGAGCCCGGGCCGTCCGCCGCGCTGCCGCAACCCCGCCCTCGCGACCGTGCCGCAGGCACCCCGCACATGAGTCACCGACGTTCCGGCACGGAGGCCGCTCAGCAGGTACCGTGATGCCCGTGGCGCGGCTACTCGAACCGTGCGGTATCGCCCGCCCCGCGGCGTACGATCTCGAGCTCACCGCCGGAGAAGTCGATGACCGTGGTCGGCTCGGTGCCGCAGTCGCCCGAGTCGACCACGGCGTCCACCACATGGTCGAGCCGTTCCTTGATCTCCCAGCCCTGTGTCAGCGGCTCGTCCTCGTCGGGCAGGAGCAAGGTGCTGGACAGCAGCGGCTCACCGAGGTCGGCGAGCAGCGCCTGAGCGACGACATGGTCGGGAATCCGGACTCCGACCGTCTTCTTCTTCGGATGCAACAGCTGACGCGGCACCTCCTTCGTCGCGGGGAGGATGAAGGTGTAACTGCCGGGTGTCGCTGCCTTGATCGCGCGGAACACATCGTTGTCGATGTGCACGAACTGACCAAGCTGCGCGAAGTTCTGGCACACAAGGGTGAAATGGTGACGGTCGTCGAGGTTGCGGATCGACCGGATCCGGCTGATGCCGTCACGACTGCCCAGCTGGCACCCCAATGCGTAACAGGAGTCCGTCGGGTACGCGACGAGCGCGCCGGCGCGGATGCTGTCGGCCACGGAGCGGATGGTGCGCGCTTGAGGATTCTCGGGGTGCACGTCGAAATACTTCGCCATCCGCCGAGTCTAGGTGATCAGGACCATTACGCTCAGAACAGCGGAGCCCGGTCCGGTCGGTGCGTCGGAACTCTCTCCTTGACCGCTCCCGCGTTGGCGCCGCTCACGAAGTAGCGCTGGAAGCAGAAGAACAGCGCGGCCACCGGGATGGTGGAGAGCAGCGCCGCCAGCTTCAGCGGATACGGCGTTCCGCCGCCGAGTCCGCCCGAGACGAAGCGGGCCAGACCCGTGGTGAGCGTCTCGTAGTGGCCGGACTGCGTGCTGACGAGGAAGTGCGTGAACTCGTTCCACGACCCCTGGAACGACAGGATCGTCAGGGTGATCAACGCAGGTCTGGCCATCGGCAGGACGACGGACCAGAAGATCCGGAACACACCCGCCCCGTCGACCCGTGCGGCCTCCTCGACCTCGCGCGGTACCGATTCGAAGAACTGCTTCATGATGAAGATGCCCGCCGCGTCCACCCAGCAACGGCAGGGTCATACCGGTGTACGTGTCGAAGAGCCCGAAGGTGTTGAGCACCAGGAACTTCGGGATGAGCAGGGCCACTCCGGGCACCGCCATCACCGAGAGCACAAAGCCGAACAGTGCGGAGCGGCCCCAAAAGCGCAGCCGAGCCAGCGCGTATCCCGCCATGGAGTCGAACAGCACCCGGCCCACGGTCACCACCACCGCCACCAGCGCCGAGTTGCCCAGCCAGCGCAGGAAGGGCACCCCGTCCGCGGCCTGGCTCAGCCCGAACAGCCGACTCGCTCCCGGCGCGTCATGGACCGCCGTACCGCGCTGCGACGCCGCGCATGAGGACGGCGACCAGTTCCCCGCGCCACCTGCCGACAGCCTGCCCTGGCGTACGCCCGTCCTGCGCAGCGCCGACCGGCGCTTCGATCACTGGCTGAGCCAGTCGGCCGCCGACCTCGACCGGCTGCGGCTGACCGACCCGGAGAAGCCCGCCGACCAGTTCCTGGCTGCCGGAGCCCCGTGGTTCCTCACCCTCTTCGGCCGCGACTCCCTGTGGGCGGCCCGCATGCTGCTGCCGCTGGGCACCGGTCTCGCCGCAGGTACGCTGCGCACACTTACCCGCCGGCAGGGCACGAAGTCCGATCAGGACACCGAGGAACAGCCCGGCAAGATCCTGCACGAAGTGCGCCGCGCCACCCAGAACTTCAACGAGAACTTCGCCCTGCCGCCCTGCTACTACGGCACGGTCGATGCCACCCCGCTCTGGATCGACCTGCTGCACGACTCCTGGCGCTGGGGCCTCGCGCCCGAGCAGGTCGAACAGCTCCTGCCGCACGCGGAGTCCGCCCTCGCCTGGATGCGCGACCACAGCGACGCGGACGGGGACGGCTTCCTGAAGTACATCGACCACACCGGACGGGGCCTGGCCAACCAGGGCTGGAAGGACTCGGGCGACTCCATCCGGTATCGCGACGGACGCTTCGCCGCTTCCCCGATCGCGCTCTGCGAGGTCCAGGCGTACGCGTACGAGGCGGCCCGCGGCGGTGCGGACCTGCTGCGCGCCTTCGGCCGCCCCGGCGCCGACCGGTGGGAGGAGTGGGCCGAGCGGCTGCGGGACCGTTTCCGCAGCCACTTCTGGGTGGAGGACGAGCGGGGGCCGTACCCGGCTGTTGCGCTCGACCGGGAGAAGAAGCCGGTGGACTCGGTCACCTCGGGCTTCGGCCACCTGCTGGGCACGGACCTGCTCAACCACGAGGAGAGCGCCCTGCTGGCCGCCAGGCTCAGCGCGCCCGACCTGGACTCGGGCCATGGTCTGCGAACGCTGAGCAGCGACTCCGTTGCCTACGACCCGTACGGCTATCACATCGGTTCCATCTGGCCGCACGACACCGCGATCGCGGTGCACGGCCTGGTCAGGGCCGGGTTCCCGGAAGCGGCCGCGTCCCTGTCCGAGAGGCTTCTGTCTCGCTTCCGCCCCGGGCATCCCTCAATCCTTCGCCTGCGCGGATTCGCGTGCCGGGCGCAGGGCCTGATGGGCCGACCAGACGACGGACACGAGCGGTACCGCCACCACCGCGCCCAGCACCCCCGCAGCGATGGCGCCGCCGATCACCGCGAGTGCGACCACCACCGGGTGCAGGCGGACGGCCCGGCTCATCACGATCGGGTGCAGGAGATGGCCCTCGATCTGGCCGATGACCACGATCAGCGCGATGACGACGGCCGCCACGATCGGGCCTTTCGCCGCCAGAGCCACCACGGCGGCGATCGCGAGGGCGACCGGTGAGCCGATCAATGGAATGAAGGCGGCGAAGAATTCCAGCAGCGCCAGGGGGAGGGCCAGCGGTACTCCGAGTGCGAACAGGGCCAGCCCGACGAGCACTGCGTTGGTCGCCGCCACCAGGACGATGCCGTGTGTGTATCCGGTGAACGTCCGCCACGCCGCACGGCCAGCGATCGTCACCCGGGCCCGGGCCGTCTCCGGAAGCTGGTCGCAGAACCAGTCCCACTGCCGGTCGCCCGAGTGAATGAAGAAGACCGAGCAGAACAATGCGAGAACGAACACGGTGACCACCTCCACCAGCCGGCCCACGCCACTGAGAGCCGTGCTGATGAGGGTGGAGCGATGGCTGGAAAGGAACTGCCCGATCCGGGACTGCATGTCGTCGAGCGTCTTGGGGTTCAGCCGGAACGGTGGCCCCTCCAGCCAGTGTTCGATCCTGATCAGGCCGTCGCCGAACTCCCGTTCCAGCCCGGCGCGTTCTGCCGCGACCACCTCGCCGATGAAGGTCAGAACGCCGAGGACGAGGACGATACTGCCGACAAGCGACACAGCGACAGCGAGCGGCCGCGGCATCGGACGAGCCAGAAGATCCGCCACCGGGCGCAACATCGCGGTGCCGACCAGGCCGAGGAAGACGGCTACCGCTACCTCGTGGAACCGTCCCAGCGCTGAGAAGACGGCGTACACGACGGTTCCCACGACGAGGATTCGCCATGCGTAGGCAGCGGCCGTCTGCAGCGTGGGGTTCACGCGTGGCTCGTACCGCGGGCCGGGCGGCGGATGCTGCGCGCCCGGGATCCGGTTCGCAGGGCGGGTGATGCCGCGCAGCGCCTGACGTGACGCGGTGCGGATCCGGTGCCGTCGTCCTTCGGACGGTACGCCGGGGTCCGTGTTGTCGGGCTGCGGATGCGATGGCCTGGGCATTCCCTGCTGGTACCAGCCTGGGCCGCGTCCTCCCGGGCTCCCGCGGCGACATGCGCAGGAAGTCACCCCTACGGGCGGAGCCACCGGCCATCCACCTGCGGCTGTCGTCGCTGACCGGCTTGTCGATCCAGCTGCCGCCGGAGTTCCGCGTGCAGGTCTCCGGCGACGCATACGAGGTGAGCGTTCTGTACCGGGCCACGCCGGTCACCCGCGAGTGCGGCGGATGCATTCGGTGACGAGGTCCCGGAGGCTTCCGGTCCGCCGGAGCAGCTCTCGCTGGACGCGGGCACCGTTCCCGGTTCTCAGCAGCGAGTCCAGTGCTTCTTCGGCTGCGGCCGCGTCGCCGCTGTCCTCCAGCGCCTCGCGCACGTGATCGAACAGTGCGCGCGTCACGTCCGCGGCAGAGGCCGGACACATGGTCAGCGGGTGCACCAACTGACCTTCCAGGCCTGACCGGCCGGCCAGACGCAGAGCACCCACTTTGTGCTGAGGCGCCGCACTGCCCGCCTGCCATTGACGGGCCGCTGTTTCCACCAGACCCCGGGCGAGTGCGGCGAGCAGCACCGTAGTAGTGGCGTCCACACTTCGCACGACGGCTACCCCTCTGCCGCCCGCACGCGGCCGCGAGCAGGCCGTCGATGACGCCGCGCAACACCACTACTTGCTTGTGAACGGCGGCGGCCTCGACGTACTCGTCGTAGAGGCGCTCCGCGGCACAGCGGTCACGGATTCCGCTCACGGGAGTCGTTTGCAGGCGTGCAGTACGTGACCGGTGAGATGACACTGCCGGACACTCTCCTGCCCCGGCCTACGGTGGCAGCCAAAAATGAAGGTTCCCTTCCTATGGTGCCTCCGCGCCGGAGGCGATGCTCCTCGCGCGACCCGTATCACCCCGCGAAGGCGTCAGGCGCATACTGGGTGAAGATGTGAGACAGGAGGTCGTCATGATCATCCTCGGTGTCATTCTGCTGGTCATCGGCCTGGTGGCAGGTATCTCGATCCTTTGGACGATCGGTGTTGTGCTCGTCGTGATCGGCATCGTTCTCTGGATCCTGGGTGCCGTCGGGCATGCGGTGGGAGGTCGACGGCATTACTGGTAGGACTGCCGTTCCGTCGTCGGCGCCCTCCTCGATCACGCCCCGCCGCCAACAACGCGGCCGGCGAACACGTCGCCCGAGAAGATTTCTCCGACGGTACTGTTGGCGAGCTCGATCTCCACCGCCGTCGTGGGGGCGGCGGTGATCGGCGCCGGGTAGCGGCTGCACAGGACTCTGTCGCCTGCGACCTGACCGAGGGCCCTTGCCGCGCCGGCGTACTGATCCGTCCCATCTCACGGCTCCGGGTGTCACAGGCGAGGGTGGGCCTCGGAGACAAGTAGGACGATTGATCCGGTCCTTGACGCGGATTCATGTGGGGGAGGAGGTCAATTCACCCACGATCTGCCCGACGTGGTCCGGGAGTTGCGCGAGGCGTTCTACCCGCACCTGCTCCCGATCGCGCGTGCCTGGGCCGACAAATCGGGAAAGTCCGCCCCATGGCCGGACGAGTTGGAGGAATGGCTCTACACGTGTCACGAGGCCGGACAGTCCAAGTCCGGCCAGTTCCTTCTGCGTTACGGTGCCAGAGACTGGAACGCCCTGCACCGCGACGTCTTCGGCGACATGCTCTTCCCACTCCAGGTCGTCATCGGACTCGACGCGCCGGGCACCGACTACACCGGTGGCGATTTCCTCGTGATCGAGCAGCGCGCCCGCGCCCAGTCCCGGGGATCGGCCACCGCCCTTCTCCAGGGACACGGGCTGGTCTTCACCACCCGCGACCGGCCGGTCGCCTCCAAGCGCGGCTGGTCGACCGCGCCCATGCGGCACGGTGTCAGCACCGTCCGCTCCGGCCGGCGCCGCACCCTCGGCCTCGTCTTCCACGACGCCAGATGAACGACCGCACCGATGCCCGCCAAGAAGCCGGTCACCGCGTCCGCACACTGCTCGGCCGCGACGGCGAGCCCAGCCGCAGCACCACGCCGGGCACCCTCGGCGGACACCGGCGGGGCCGGTTGTACGGGCGGCTGGACTGCCCCTCCGCGCTGAGGGCGACAGCCCGCGGCCACTATGTGTCCCAGCGCGTGTTCTTCGCCGACGAGGCCACTGCCATCGAGGCCGGATACCGACCGTGTGCGGTGTGCCTGCCGGAGGCGTACGCCTGCTGGAAAGAGAACTGGAAAGAGAACTGGAGAGACAAGCAGGAACAGAGCCCCCCGGGGACACCTCATGAGCCTGATCAAAGATGCCGCGCGGAGCAGGTCACCCAGGCTCCGCAACCCTGTCGCCGACAGCCCGGCACCGAATGCCCACACGGAAGCGGAGCTGGCCGCATTGATCGGCCTGCTGACCGCGCCCCGCTCGCGTATCCGGTCCGTTGCCGTCGGGCACGGGCGCGACGGCGAGTCCCGTAGCGCCGCCCAGGCGTTCATCCGCGCTTGGCAGGCCCTGCACAGGGATGTGCTCGCTGTCGTCGACTGGCCCGAGGACGCGGCCTCGTGGCTGCGTCCCGCCCGGCGGCTGAACGCCCAGGCCCCGGACGCGTGGGTGTTGGCAGGCGCGCCGCTCGGAGTGGCGCAGCTCATCCGGCGCCTTCGTCAGTCCACCGACTGGGATCCGGCCCGCACCTTCGGTTTCGCCTCGCTCGGCACCCCGCGGCTCGTCGAGCTCGCCGGCGCAGACATCGTCCACGGTCTACGGGGAGCCTCCGCCGACGGTGGCACCTGGGACATACGCCGCGGCTGGACCACCCACTACGAGCCCCCGGACGTGACGTCCGAATAGTGCGGGGGCACGCCCAGGTGCGGTTTCGGCATGTCGGTGCGGATCGCGGTCAGTGCGGCGTCCGGCACCGGCGCGAGCGGGCTGGCGGCATGGGCATCGGGGACCGTGCACGCTCGTACGTACGCGGCCACCGCGACCGCCACGCGAGTCCTCCAGCTCCGAGGGGTATCGTCCCGGACCTGCATCAGAGTGAGCCTTGCGCGTGACGGACGGCGGCTTCCGCCAGTCCTGTGATCAAGGGGTGGGGCCGGGTGCCGTCGCCGAACAGTTCGGGCTGGAAGAGGGTGGCCAGAAAGTACGGGTGTGCCGGGAGTTCGGCGATACGGACCTCGCCCGCATCGTCGACGCCCGTGAAGTGCAGCCCGTGCGAGCGCAGCAGGTCCAGGTGGCGCGGGTTGGGGCCGTAGGTGCAGTAGTAGCGCTCCACCGTGCGTTCGGCGCCCAGGAGCCGGGCGGCCCATGAGCCGTCGGTGAGCCTGATCGCACCCTCGTGGCCGACCAGCGAGCAGGCCAGCGGGATTACCACCGCGTCTTCGGCGGAGGTCTGCGGCGCGTTCTCGGTGTGACCGGCACCGGCCACGCCGCAGACATTGCGGGCGTACTCGAGCAAGGCGTGCTGGAAGCCCCCACAGGTGCCCAGAAATGGGATGCCTTCCTCGCGGGCGGTACGGATGGCCGCGAGCGCCCCCGACTCACTGCGGTAAGGGCTGCCGGGCAGCATCCAGACCGCGTCGAAGCCCTCGACGCCCTCCGCGGCTTCCTGCGTGGGGATCCAGTAGGCGTCCAGGTCGAGGTCGTCGCGGTTGCGCAGGGACTCCAGCAGAACGGGGACGCGGGTGTGGGAGCGGACGGCCGGATCCCGGTCGCCGACCAGGGCGATACGTGACGTGTGGTTCATGAACCCCATCGAAACGCAGCTTCCGTATCGCGTCCAACGATGATCAGTGCATCTTTCATTAGCGATACTGATACTCATGGATCCGCATCTGCTGCGCACCTTCGTCGCCGTCGTCGAAGCCCGCTCCTTCTCCGCCGCCGCCCAGTCCCTGGGCTACACCCAGTCCGCCGTGTCGCAGCACATCGCGGCCCTCGAGAACGATCTCGGCACTCGGCTGGTGGAGCGCCGGCCGGTCGGGCCGACGGCAGCGGGCGAGCGGCTCATGGAACACGCCCGACCGCTCCTGCTCCGTCTCGACGCGGCCCGTGCCGATGTCGCCCGGGTCGGGCAGACACACAGCGCCAGGCTGACTCTTGCCTGCAGTCCCGCCGCCTTCGCGCCCGCCGTCGCCGAGCAGCTGGCCCACCTGCGCAACGACGCGCCCGGGCTCGCCGTGGAGATCCGGGTGCTGGGGCGAGAAGCGGTGGCGCAGGCGGTGCTGACGGGCGCCGCGGACCTGGGCCTTGCCGACGGTGCCGCGGCGCCCAGCGACCCGCTGCCGCTGCCGGACGCCGGACCCATGACCGGCCTCGCGGTGGCCGAGCAACCCCTCGCTGTCCTGTTCCCGGCCGATCACCCACTGGCGCGACGGCGCTCCCTGCGCCTCTTCGACCTCGCCGACGCCCACTGGATCGACGCACCCGACACCGCCGTTCCCCTCACGCAACTGCGTGCCGCCGCCAACACCGACGGGTTCCGCCCTCACATCACGTACAGCGGAACCGATGTGCACGGCCTCGGAACGCTTGTCGCCGCCGGGCACGGGCTGACCGCCCTACCCCTTTCCCTCGCCCTCGCGCTACCGGACACGGCCGCTGTCCGTGTCACCGCACCCCGCCTCGTCCACCGCACCGAAGTACTCCACCCGAGGGCCCCGGCAATCATTGCCGGGGCCCTCATTGCCCGGCTCACCGGCTGACGCGGCCCGTCGACGCGTTGAGACCACGCCAGTAACATCGGGCTCCTGCCCCGCTGCTGTATTAGCAGTTCCGGTGGGCGCGGAGGACCCGTCAGTTCTCCGCCGCCGTTCGGGTCGTGCCGGTGACCGGGTTCAGGCCCCCCGGAACCGACGGGGAGAGCCGGGGGAGCGGCGACCCGGTCGGGGTCCCGCGTCGGTTCACATGGTGCGGTCGACGAAGAACGGGAGAAGCGCGAGGATTTCACCGAGCGCAGCCGGGGCCAGCGGAACGCCGTCCAGGCTGCGGCGGGCGCTCTCCAGCTGCTGGTGGGCTTCGGCCAGTGTCGCGGAGCGCCCACCGGCTTCCTCGACGAGGTCGGCCGCCCGCCGGGCGGCGGTGCGGTCGAGCGGGTTGCCGCTGCCCAGGAGCGTGGCGAGACGCCGGGCAGCGGGGTGGTCCGTGGCCAGGGCCGCGAGGACGGGGTACGTCTTCTTCAGCCGACGCAGATCACTGTGGACGGGCTTGCCCGTGACCTGCGGATCTCCCCAGATCCCCAGGAGATCGTCCACGGCCTGGAATGCCACCCCGAGATGCCGACCGGCCCTGGCAAGGGCACCGACGGTCGTGCCAGGCGCTCCGGCCAGCACCCCACCCAGGCCTGCCGCACAGCCGAGCAGCGCGCCGGTCTTGTGCTCGGCCATCCACCGGTACTCGTGCGGCTGCACCGATTCGGGTCCGGTCCAGGGACGGGACTCGAAGAGCAGGTCCTCGGCCTGACCGCGCACCAGGTCGGTCAGTGTTCCGGCGAGGTGCCGAACCGCCGCCGCACCGTGCACGCCCGGAGCGTCGGCCAGAGTCTGTACAGCCAGCGCGAAGAGAGCGTCCCCCGCGAGGATCGCGGGGCCGGTCCCGTACACCTTCCAGACGGTGGCGCGCTGTCTGCGGGTCTCGTCGCCGTCCATGATGTCGTCGTGCAGGAGGGAGAAGACATGGATCAGCTCGACGGCGACCGCGCCGACGACAGCGTCCTCCGCAGGGGCACCGGCGGCCTCGGCACTCAGCAGCGCGAGGGCCTGGCGCACCCCTTTGCCCTGTGAGCCCGCGACCGGGGTGCCGTCCGCCGTGTCCCACCCGAGGGAGAAGGCGGCCATCTCCGCGTGCCACGGGTGCATACGCTGCACGGCCTGTGCAAGCGCCGGGCGTACGACATCGCGGCAGCGGGCGAGAATCTGCGGTGCCGTGGCCCGGTGGGTTACGGGTGGTGGTGTCATCGCCGTCCGCTTTCCTCGTCCGTCTCTCCACCGACCGGTGTCACGCCGAGTTCGGCGTACGCCTTGTCCACCATGTCCCGGGCGTTGAGCAGGCCGATGCGGCTCAGGGTGCGGTGCAATTCGTCCAGATCGGCGGCGGTCTCGTTCCGGTCGCGGCCGAGCCGGGCGAGCGACTTGACGAGACCGAGCCGGGCCAGGGCTTCACCGCGGGGTTCGGCCATGGCGCGGAACTCGGCGAGCGCTTCCTCGTAGACCTGGCGCGCCTCCTCGTAACGGCGGGCGCGGAAGAACACGTTGGCGCGCATTTTGTGGTTGTACGCGAGCGCACTGGACAACTTCATCTCACGGCAGGTGAGTTCGGCTTCCGTGAGCAGGGCCAGGGCGCGTTCCGGATCGTCGTCCCGCAGGGAAATGATGTCGGCCATGCCGCGCAGGGCCCACGCGCGGCCACGCCGGTCGTCCGCATTCCCGGCCAACTGTGCCGCTTCCTCGAACATGGCCAGCGCGCTGTCGAGCGATCCGGTGTTGCGGTGGATCTGCGCGATGCCCTCCAGCGCCCACACGGTGTGGCGCGCCTCGCCACGGGCGCGCGCCTCAGCGAGCAGTTGTTCGTGCAGGACCGCGACGGTCTGGTAGTCGCCCTGTATTCGCCCGGTCTCCGCAAGGCCGGCGAGGGAGTAGCCGCGGGCGACGATGTCCCCACCGCGTTTTCCCATGTCGGCTGCGAGCCCCAACAGCCTGAAAGCGAGCCTGAGTTCTCCGCGCTGCCGGGCGAGCGTCCCACCGCTCCACAGCGCCCAGGCCATCGCCCCCAGGTCACCGGCCGAGCGGGCAGCCCGGTAGCTGGCCTTCCACGCCTGATCGGCTTCCTTCACATTGCCGAGCCTGCGATGTGCCTCGGCCACCGCGAGCCCGCATCGCGCAACTTCCTGTTGCGATCCGCTGTGCTCGGCCTCCCTCAAGTGACGTACTCCTTCTGCCAGTACATCCGTGAGTGAGGAGTTCACCGACATCTTGGTGAGGGCGCCTTGGTACTCGGGCGCCAGTGCCTTGCTGTGCATGGGAGCCTTTCGCGCGCGGCCGGGTCGGCAGCGGGGCAACTATACATTTTGTGTATATATGCAGTGCATAGTTGTCTGGTGGTTCGGACCCGGGCACTCGTGGGGGTCGGACGTGGCTTGTCGCTTGCGGCGAACCGCCTTGCTGTGGATCAAGACGGCAGTGGCGTGTCCGAGGTTGCTCCGCGATCAACAGAAGTCGACATTGCCCGTACCGGGAGGCGAAGGCAGGACAGCCCCGGCCGCGGAGCGCGATGCGGCAGGGACGTCGGATGAGAGTGTGACACCGACACCACCCTCCAAGGAGCCGCGCCGGATGCGTCCGGCGTCCACTTCGCCTACTACCACCGTCACCGATCCGTCGTCCGGAAGCTGCTTGAGCACCGCCTCGCAGACGACGAGCCAGGGGCAGCCGGTCACGGTGACGGATAACGCGTCGGCAGCGGCTGTGAGCCCGACCTCATAGTTGAATCGGGACCGCATCCGGTTGAATCGGGACCGCACCCGGCCCGATCCCACCTCCCGCCTGATCCCATGGACGCCGTAACGCACAGCGCGCGGTCGGGACTCCATGTGGAGCGCTCCCGGCACCTTCTGGCTAAGCTCGACGAGGGGCCGAGTACCAGATCGACGGAGGCTCCCATGATGACCACACTCGACCCGCGCGATGTGCCCCCTCGCCTTGCCACCGGTGCGTTCATCCTGAACTCGGGCCTGGGCAAGCTGAAAGCGGACGAAGAGATGGCCCAGGGCGTGCACGGCATGGCCTGTATTGCCTACCCGTTCCTCAAGAAGATTGAGGCCAGGCGATTCACCCGGCTGCTCGCTCTGACGGAGATGACCGTCGGCGGAACCCTGCTCTGCCCCTTCGTGCCTACCCGACTGGCCGGACTGGTGCTGACCGGGTTCTCCAGCGGCCTGCTGGGTCTGTATCTGCGGGTCCCCGGGATGCGGGAGCCCGGCAGCCTGCGGCCCACCCAGAACGGCATCCCGCTGGCCAAGGACTCCTGGATGCTGGGGATCGGACTCGGCCTCCTGAGCGCGGATGCCCGCTGGTCAGGCGCCGGCGCATCCCGGTGTCCCTGGCGCCGGTCCGGAGGCTGACGGGTCAGCCGGGCCCGGGTGGGCGGCTACGGATGAGTGAGAGCACGGTGAAGGCCCACGTCAGTCGCATCCTGCCTACTCTGGAGGCGGGAAACCGCGTCCGGGCGGCGTCGCCGCCCGGACGCCGGGCCGGCGGATGACCCACTGCCGCGTTGGGCGTAACAGTGGGTAGCTGCCTGGAGTGGGCTGCCCCCGGCCAAGCCTGATCCGTGGTGGGCCCGCTCCGCCCGCAGATCCAAGGAGTGATCATGAGTGAATCAGAAGAATATCGCGGTCGCGTGAGGCAGATGCGCGCCAAGGCGAAGGATCTCAAGGACGCGGCCGAGCGCACCACCGACCCCAAGGAACGCCAACGCCTGAAGGACAAGGCCCGCAGGATCGAAGCGGAGAGCGATCAGATCAGCGGCATGGCGAGCGGGGACATCTATCCCATGGAGTAGTCGCCGCCGGGTGGCGGCCGAACGACACGGCCGCTCCACCCCGAGGCCGTGGACGCACAGCCGTCGCGGGGGGCCCCAGAGGCCCCGCTCCGTGGGGGTGGGCCGTTACTCCCTGTGTGGGTGGTGGGAGACCCGGGGGGGCTCGGAGTTGCGCCACGCGATCGACGTCT
>NZ_JBVJWD010000007.1:0-293848 GCF_055602785.1 Streptomyces sp. NPDC037301 | reverse complement strand
ATACAGGGGTGAAGACAAACCAGCCACTCCGCCCCCCCCCGGCGCGGGAGACACCCCCCCTCCGCTCCCCCCCGGCCCCCGCCGGCGGGGTGCTCCCCCACGTCGACTCCGTGGCGGGCCTGGGGAATCCTGGCGTGGCCCGGACGTTGAACAACGGTGTGAGCTCTGTGATCGCATCCACCCGGTTTTCCGTGCTCGACCGTTCCCGTACCCGTGAGGGGTACGACGGCCCCGAGTCGCTGCGCGACACCGTGCGCCTCGGCCAGGAGGTCGAGGCGCTGGGCTATCACCGGTTCTGGGTGTCCGAGCATCACAGCGTGCCGGGCGTCGCCGGTTCGGCGCCGACCGTGCTGGCCGCGGCCGTCGCGGCGGCGACAGCCACCATTCGGGTCGGTACGGGCGGCGTGATGCTCCCCAATCATCAACCGCTCGTGGTGGCGGAACAGTTCGGGGTGCTGGAGTCGCTCTTCCCCGGCCGGATAGATATGGGGCTCGGCCGCTCGGTGGGCTTCACCGACGGCATCCGCAGGGCACTCGGCCGGGACAAGTCGCACGCGCAGGACTTCGCAGGGCAGCTCGCCGAGTTGCTCGGCTGGCTGGACGGCACGCAGCGAGCCCACCCGCAGGTTCATGCCCGACCCGCCGAGGGCCTGCGCATACCCCCGTTCGTACTGGCCACCGGTGAGGGTGCCGGTATCGCTGCGGCGGCCGGGCTGCCGCTGGTCGTCGGAGATCTCCGCGGCCGGGAGAAGCTGCTACGGGCCGTCGAGCGCTACCGCCGGGAGTTCCGCCCCTCGTCCTGGGCCGCGGAGCCCTATGTGGTCGTGTCGGGCACGATCGCGCTCGCCGGAAGCGCGGACGAGGCCAGGCGCCTTCTGATACCGGAAGCGTGGTCCATGGCGTACTCCCGGACCCATGGCGTGTTCCCGCCGCTCGCCCCCGCCGAGCGGGTCGAGACACTGACCATGACGGAGAAGGAGCGCGGCTTCTACGAGAGCGGACTGCGCGGCCACATCCAGGGCACAGAGGACCAAGTGGTCACAACGCTCGAGACGGCCATCAAGGAGACCCGTGCGGACGAGGTGCTGGTCACCACCAGCACCTACGACCGTCCGGCTCTGCTGGACTCCTTGCGCCGGCTGGCCCGTATCGCGGAGCTGGCCACCTGACGGCCTGACTACCGGCAGGCGTGTGCCCGGCACCCTGTCCGGCAGTCTGACTGCTGACAGAGCGTTCACCCGTATCGGCGTCTCCAGCGGCAATCCTTCGGCGGTTCCTGCCGTCCCGCGTGGCACGCTGGGCTCTCGTATGTCCCCTACCGTCCGAGGAGACGTGCCACGTGCCGCAGAACGAGCCGACGGAGCCGCTCGCCGCCCCTGCGGTGCTGGTCGAGGAGCGCCGGCTCCGCAAGGATCTCGGATTCTGGGGCCTGACCGCGATCGGGTTCTCCAACATCCTGGGATCCGGGTGGCTGTTCGCGGCCATGTACGCCGCCCAGACCGCCGGGCCCGCCGCCCTGCTGTCCTGGATCGCGGCCGGTGCGCTCTGCGGCTTGGTCGCTCTGGTCATGGTGGAACTCGGGGCCACCCGTCCGGAGGGCGGAGGTACCGTGCGCTGGCCGCTGTACGCGAGCGGGCGGCTGGTCGGTACGGTGATCGGCTGGTCCGTCCTGCTCTCGGTCGGCGGTACGGCGGCGGAGATCAGCGCCATCATGCAGTACGCCGCGCACTATCTGCCGGGTTTGTACGACGGCGGCAGCCTCAGCGCCACGGGCCTCGGTGTGGCTGTCGCGCTGAGCGTCGTGCTGACCGCGCTCAACTGGTTCGCCGTGCGGATGTTCGCCCGGCTGAACAACCTGGTGTCGGTGTTCAAGGTCGTCGTACCCGTCGTCACGGTCATTGCGCTGTTCCTCTCGGGCACGCACTCCGGGCGCCTCACCGACCACGGCGGCTTCGCACCGTACGGCTACGCGGCATGCCTGACCGCTCTCGCCGGTGGCGGCATCGTCTACTCCGTCAACGGCTTCCAGGCCCCGCTCGACTTCTCGGGAGAGGCCCGCAATCCACGCCGTAACGTGCCGGCCGCTGTGCTCACCGGCATCGGTCTTGCCGTGCTGGTCTACCTGGGGCTCCAACTGGCGTTCCTTTTCACGGTGCCCGAGTCCCTGCTGGGCAACGGCTGGCAGGGAGTCGACTTCGAGTCGCCGTTCGGGCAGCTCGCCCTGGTGCTCAATCTGCACTGGCTGTCCACCCTGCTCTACGCCGACGCGGTGATCTCTCCCGGCGGTTCGGCCTACGTGGGGGTGGCGATCGATGCCCGGCACACGTACGCGCTCGCCAAGAACGGCCTGCTGCCCCGCTTCTTCATGCGGATCGATCCCCGGTCCGGCATGGCGCACCGGGCGCTGGTGCTCAACCTTGCCGTCATCATCGTCTTCATGCTGCCGTTCGGCGGCTGGCAGGACATCGTGAGCGTGATGGGCGACATGTATCTGCTCATCTACGCGGCATCGGCGGTCGCCGTCGCGGCGTTCCGGGCGCACGAGCGGGAGAGCGAAATGCCACGGACGGAGGGCGAGGTGCCGGGGGTGCGTTGGATCGCGCCGGTCAGTTTCATCGTGGCCAGCGAGTTCGTCTTCTGGTCGGGGTGGCACGATCTGCGGCTCGCACTGCCGCTCGTCCTGTTCGGCGTTCCGCTGTTCCTGCTGCAGCAGCGTGGTACCCAGGGGCCTTCGCCGCGCGCCGAGTTGCTCCACGGCGCCTGGCTGGTCTTTCATCTGGCCGCGCTGACGCTGCTGTCATGGCTCGGCACCTTCGGCGGTTCCGGCCACCTGCCGGCACCGTACGACTCCGTGGCGGTCGCGGCCGTTTCCCTCGGCGTCTTCGTGTGGGCGGTGCACTCGGGCGCCGACCACCTCAGAATGCCTCCGGCCGCAGCGCCCGCGGCTCCGCCGCTCTGAACCCGCATCCGGCTTTCGGGGCAGCGCTCCTGCGCCTATCGGCTCAGCAGGGCAGTGGCGATGGCGACCTGGGCCGGCTCCAGTGCGGTCCTGCCGTCGGCGATGTCCCACAACGCGTTCTGCAGGACGCGACCGAGTGTCCAGCCCGTCGCCCGCTGCCGGTCCAGGCCGAGTACCTCGGTCAGCAGGTCGAAGCGGCGGAGCACCGCGCGTGTCACGTCGCCGGTCGCCATTACCTCCTCCCACCGGTTGTCCATCGCCGGCAGCAGCTCGAAACCGGGGTCGCCGGCCAGGGGTTCGGGATCGATGGCCAGCCAGGGTTCCCGCTGTCCGGCGAGGATGTTGTCGTAGTGCAGGTCCCAGTGCAGCAGGCGGTCGCCGGGTTCGCCGGTCAGTTCGGCCACCGCTGCCGCGCAGGTGCGTACCAGCTGTCGCTCGGCAGGGTCACGTAGCCTCGGCACGGCGCGTGGCACCTCATCGAGCATGGCCGTGGCGATGTCGGCCAGGCGCCGAAGACCCTGTGGCGCGGGCACCGCGACCAGGCGGGCCATCAGCTCGGCGAGGATCTGCATGGCTGCGGCGCCGTCGGCCACCGACGACAGCGGCCGGGCCGCGTCCAGTCGTTCCAGCAGCATGGTGCCGGTGTCCGGGTCGTGGTCGAGCAGGCGCACGACTCCATTGCCGTTCCACGCCCGCAGGCCGGGCGCCGCCCCGATGTTGTCCTCGGTGACCTGCTGGAGCTTCAGCACCGCGGGTGTACCGTCCGCGCGGGTCACGGGCAGTACGAGTGAGGCCATGCCATGTGCTGCGGGGCCGTCCGTCCGCAGTGCCCAACGGTCCAGGAACTCCGCGGCCAGTCCCGGCAGCGCGGCGATCCAGGCACGGCCGGAGGCGCCGCCGTTCCGGCCGTACGACGCGGCGAACGCGTCGGGGACGTCGATGGGGTTCGGCGTGGTCATTTCGGTTCTTCTCCTTCGTCGGAATCGGGTTCGCCCAAGTACGAAGGAGGCCACGGGGGTGCCCGGATTCCGGACATGCGTCAAATCATGTCTCCACCCTACGCGGAATGCTGAATTGCCCCTGTGCGTCAGGGGCGGTGACCGGCGGCCGAGTCGTGTGCGGCGCGTGTCGATGGCAGGGGAGGAGCGCGAGAGCGGAGAGGGTGATGACATGAAAAGTGCTGACCTTTTGACGGACGCGTTCACTCGCGTCCAGGAGACGGTGCACTCGGTGGTCGAGGGCCTTTCACGCGCCGACCTCCACGCTCGCCTCGACGACGGAGCGAACACGATCGCGTGGCTCGTGTGGCACCTCACTCGGATCCAGGACGACCACATCTCGGATGCGGCAGGTATCGAGCAGGTCTGGTTCACCCAGGACTGGGCCTCCCGCTTCGATCTGCCCTTCGCGAAGGACACCACCGGGTACGGACACAGCACCGCAGACGTCGCGGCTGTGCAGGTGGGCTCGCCCGAACTGCTGCTCGGCTACTACGACGACGTCCATGAACAGACTCTCGGATTCATCAGTGGGCTCGACGGCAGGGCGCTGAGCCGCATCGTCGACGAGGCATGGTCGCCGCCGGTCACCCTCGGGGTCCGTCTGATCAGCGTCATCTCGGACGACCTGCAGCACGCCGGCCAGGCGGCCTTCGTGCGAGGCTCGCTCGAGCGCCGGTAGAACTCGAAGCGAGCGGGGGCCTGTTGTACCGTCGGAAGGCGTCGGCGCACTCCGATTCCTGTTGCATCCCCTGGTCCTCCGGAGCCGACGTCGCGGACCGTGCGGCCTCGGCGCCGGATGACCCCGGTGTCTCAGACCTTGAGCCCGACGCCGCTCACCGCATGACCCTGCAGGGTGTCCGCCGGGCTCTGGCCGGGATCGGGGCGCCAGGCCGCCGTCCGGACGACGCCCGGCTCCACCACGTCCAGGCCGTGGAAGAAGTCGGCGATCCGTTCAGGGCTGCGCAGATGGTACGAGCTCGCCGAATTCGCGTTGTAGGAGGCGACGGCCCGGTTCAGCGAGTCACTCGTGTTCGCGCCGTCGCTGAGGGCCAGATAGCTTCCTGAGGGGAGCGCGGCCACCAGCCGGTCGACCAGTGCCCACGGGTCGTCCTCATCGGGGAGCTGCCCCATGATCCCGAGCATGGTCAGCCCGACCGGCCGGCTGAAGTCCAGCGTCTTGGCTGCCTCGGCGAGAATCGCGTCGGCGTCCCTGACGTCGGCATCGATGTATGCGCACGCGCCCTCGGGGGTGCTGGTGAGCAGGGCGCGGGCATGGGTCAGGACGAGCGGGTCGTTGTCGACGTACACAATCCGGGAATCCGGGGCCACCCGCTGGGCCACCTCGTGCGTGTTGTCGGCCGTCGGCAGGCCCGTGCCTATGTCGAGGAATTGACGGATGCCCGCCTCTGCGGTCAGGAACCGCACAGCGCGGGCGAGGAAGGCCCGCTGGAGGCGGGCGATGGCGGCGAAGTCCGGGAAGGCCTTGAGGATCATGTCGCCCATTTGGTGGTCGACGGAGTAGTTGTCCTTGCCGCCCAGGAGGTAGTTCCACACGCGTGCCGAATGCGGCCGGTCCGTCTGAAGCCTGTCGGCCGGCGACTGCGAAGATGTACTCATGGCCAGATCCTCACATATGCCACCTGCGCCTGCCTGAGGTATTGATCACCGGCGACGACCCGGATGGGGATGCACCTCCTGCCGGAGGTGCATCCGGGGGAGCGGAGTCACGGACCGTCGGTCAACAGGAACCCGCTGTGGTGCATTTGGCGGCCCCGGGCCCGCAGCGCTGCCTGTGCCCACGGCTTCCGCGCCGCCACCGCAAGACACCGCGGTTGTCCTTGCGTTCGATGGAACGGACGGGCTGGACCCCGATGGCGCCGCACTGGACCGGGCGAGCCTGCGATTCCTCGATGCCGGGAGGAACGGCGCATTCCTCAAACAAGCCGGCTTCGAGGTCGAGGCGTGCTACGGGGACTGGTCGCGTGGGCCGCTGACCGCCGGGTGCGACAACATCGTCGTCGTCGCACGCGCCGCGAAAACCAGGTGAAGGCCCGGCGGGCATGGTGGTGGGATGGTGCGATGCAACGTGATGCGCGGGAAATCGCCGACCGAGGGCAGTACCCCGATGCGTTGACGCCCTGGGAACAAGAGGCCTGGCGGGAGGAAGCCCTCGGATGGGTGGAGCGCGGGCTCGCCGCTCACGGGCTGCGTGAGACCGGGCAACGAAGGGTGAGGCTCCGGCCGTGGTCCGTGCTGGTACGGATGCCCGTCGAGGGGCGCGACGCCGTCTGGTTCAAGGCCAACCCGCCCGCCAGTGCCTTCGAGGCGGGGCTGACCGAGGCATTGGCCCGCTGGGTACCCGAGTACGTGTTGAAGCCGCTCGCCGTCGACGCAGGGCGCGGCTGGTCGCTGCTCCCGGACGGCGGCGCGCTCTTCAGGAACGTACTCGACTCGACTCGTGGCACCGCCGACCCGCGTGCCTGGGAAGAGCCGCTGCGCCAATACGCCGGAATGCAACGCACACTTGTGCCGTACGCCGAGATGATCGAACTGCTCGGTGTCCCCAGCGCGCGTACGACTGCGCTCCCCGAGATCTTCGACCGGGCCGTCGACGGCAACACCGCACTGGAACCCACTGACCTCGAGGCGTTGCGCGAGCTGCGGCCACGCCTCGCGGAGTGGTGCGAGGAACTCGCGGGTGCGGGTATCGCGGATACGCTCGACCACTCGGATCTGCACGACGGTCAGCTCTTCGCATCCGAGCCCGGCCGCTTCACCTTCTTCGACTGGGGCGACGCGGCCGTCACCCATCCCTTCTGCAGCTTTCTGGTCCCCGCACGCGCGGCCCGCGAGCGGTTCGGGCCCGAGGTGCTGCCCCGACTGCGGGACGCCTACCTGGAACCGTGGGAGGGGGACGGCCGTACGAAGGCGGAACTGCGGCGTGCGGTGAGTCTGGCGTGGCGGCTCGGGGCGATCGGACGGGCCTGCTCCTGGGAGCGTCTCTTCCCCGGTGCGTCCGACAGCGTGGGTGCGGCAGGCGACTCGGAGGGTGCCCGGTGGCTGCTTGAACTCTTCACCGAGCCACCGCTGTAGAGGCGACTGCGTCGGCCGGGAGTGCGGGAGCGGTGTCGGTACCCTGCGCTTCACCTGATAGCCGGAGGATGCCCCGGCCTTCAGGGCGGGGAGGAATCCGGTGCCCCGCTACGCGGGGCCGAGGCCGGTACGGGGCGGCGCTCACGCGTCGATGAGGACATTCCTCGCGATGGCCGGCGGCATCGGGTAGATCCGCTCGGGCGGCAGCAGCCGCTGGGCCTGTGCGGTCCGGCCGCTCTGCTTGAGTGCCGCGATCTTGCGGGCCTGCGGAGTGATGTCGGTCAGGTCGACGACCCAGTCCTCCGCGAAGGTGCGGATCAGTCCGCGTCCGACCCCGACCTGGATGCTGTAGTGATTGAGCGCGGCTCCTCGCAGCGAGCGTTCGGGATCCCACTGGACGTGTACGGGGGCCCGGGCGACGGCCGCAGGGTCGGCCGTCGTCAGTACGGCCCGGGAGAGGGCCTCCTCCCATCCGGCACGGGTGATCCGTACCGCGAGGATGCGTTCCTGTCCCGACTTCTGTGCCCAGTTGCTTCGGTGCATGAGCCACAGGAACGACGGTTTGATCCAGGTCATCCGGTTGAACGAGAACGGTGGCACGAACCGTTTCGCCCGCAGGGACGGATCAGCGACTGCCGGTGAGTACGCCTGGTAGACAACGATCGTCCGGGCATCGTAGTGGGCTCGTACCTGGTGCTGGGGGGCCATGCGCCACAGGCTGCCAGGGATCCGATTCCGGCACGATCGGATTTCTCCCCGCCCGACCGGACTGTTCACGCCCTCACGCTCTCGTGATTCGTCTTCGTCGCGGCGCACCGTCGGCGAGGCAGTTTTTCGTGCTTCGCGACCACTCGGGGCCGGTGTGCGGCTGCCTAATGTTCCCTCACTCGGCGGCGGCGTGCCGCTCCCTCGGAGGTGACCATGGCCAGCACCGCAGGCACGGAGACGAGAAGCAGAACCACGCGCAGGACCCGGTCGGCGGCCGCGGTGGCCACGGTGCTCGGCCTGGTCGCCACCGCGGCCGCCTGCGGCGGCGGCTCGTCCGCCGACGGCGGTGACGGGTCGACGGCGGTGCTCGCCGTCGCCGCCGACCCGGGCACACTCAGCCCCACCACGGCGCTGGCCAGCACGGCAATTTCGATGAACTCCTTCGCGTACGACACGCTCGTGCATTTCGCAGCCGACGGTTCGCTGGTTCCCGGGGTGGCCGAGAAATGGTCCGCCACGTCCACCACCGCGCAGTTCACCATCCGCTCCGGGGTGACCTGCGAGGACGGCTCGCCGCTCACCGCGGACGATGTGGCCGCCGAGTACAACCACATCGCCGATCCGAAGAACCAGTCTCCGATGCTCGGGCTGTCCGTCCCCGTCACCGCTGTCGCGAAGGCCGACAGGGCGAGCCGGACCGTCACCGTCACCACGACGAAACCGGCGCCGTTCATCGCGCAGATGGCCCGGCTGCTGCCGCTGCTCTGCAAGAAGAGCCTGGCGGCGCCCAATGCGCTGGCCAAGGCCACCAACGCGAGCGGACCGTACCGGTTGACCGAAGCGGTTCCGGGCGACCACTACACGTATGTCAAGCGGGACGGATACGCCTGGGGGCCCCGCGGATCCACCGGCGCGGGCCTCCCCGGCAAGCTGGTGTTCAAGGTGGTCGCCAACGAGTCGACCGCAGCCAATCTCCTGATGGCCGGGCAGATCAACGGGGCCTTGATCAGCGGTGCCGACCAGGAACGGCTGGACGCGGCCGGGGTGAAGAACGAGAGCATCGAGGCGCTGTTCGGGCAGTTCCTGTTCAACCAGGCCGTCGGCCGTCCGGGCGCCGTCCCGGCGGTGCGCAAGGCCTTGGTCTCCGTACTGGATCTGAAGCAGCTCGGGAACGTGGCCACCGGCGGCAAGGGCAGACCCGCCACCGCGATCGGCGAGACCGCCCCCACCCCCTGTACCGGCGACACGGTGACCGGGAACCTCCCCGGCCATGACCCCGCGCAGGCCGCCGCCGCGCTCACCGCCGCCGGCTGGGCGAAGACCGGCGGCACCTGGACCAAGGGCGGTAAGCCCCTCACCGTCGGGCTCAGTTATCCGACCAATCAGGGCGCACAGGTCGCCTCGGCAGTCGAACTGGCCGTCCAGCAGTGGACGTCATTCGGCGTGAAGGCATCGGCGAAGCCCACGGGTTCCTCCAGCATCCTCAGTACCCTCAGCGGCGGCGACTGGGACATCGCCTGGGCACCCATCGGAGTCACGCTCCCGGACCAGCTGACCCAGTTCTACGACGGACCGCCACCGCCCAAGGGCAACAACTTCGGATCCATCACCAACGCCGACTACCAGCGCCTCGCCGCGCAGGCCTCGGCCAGGACCGGCGCCTCGGGCTGCGCCCTGTGGGAAGCGGCCGATGCCGCGCTGGTCAAGCACGTCGACATCGTGCCCATCGTCAGCAGGCCGCTCCGGTACTACGGAAAGGGCATCACCTTCAAGGTGGACGGCGCCGGCATCATTCCCAGCACTCTGCGGCGGAGCGCCGGCTGATGGCGACGATCACCCTGAACTCCCTGGGTACGACGGCTCGCAGCCCCTGGGCCGGCTTCGCCCTGCGCCGCACCTGGCGGCTGGTGGTGTCGCTGGCCGCGCTGGTCACGGCCGCCTTCGCGATGATCCATCTGATCCCCGGCGACCCGGTGCGGACGGCCCTCGGTACCACCGCCGACCCGGCGCTGATCGCCGCCCGCAGACACTCGCTCGGCCTGGACCAGCCGCTGCTGAAGCAGTACGGCGACTTCGTGGCCCATCTCTTCCAGGGCCGGCTCGGTGACTCGATCGGCGCACAGATGCCCGTCTCCGAGATCATCTCCAGCAGGCTCCCGGCGACCCTGCAGATCGCCGTCCCCGCGTTCGTACTCATTCTGCTGCTCGCCATCCCGGTCGGCATGACCGCCGCCGTACTGACCAAGGACGGCCGCAGACGGCGCGGCGAGCTCGCCTTCACCGGCGTCACCGGCTTCCTGGGCGCGGTGCCCGAATTCCTGCTGGCGGTCGGCCTGATCGCGGCGTTCGCCGTGGCCTGGCCGGTCTTCCCGGTGGCCTCGCGGGGCGGCATGGACTCCTACGTACTGCCGGTGCTGGCACTCACCGTCGTCCCGGCGGCCACGCTGTCGCGCATCGTCAGGGTGGAGACCCTGCGGGTGCTCGGCGAGGACTACATGCGGACGGCGCGGGCGAAGCGGCTTCCGGCCCGGCTGCTCTATCTGCGGCACGCGCTGCCCAATCTGCTGACCTCCTCGCTCACCCTGGGGGGCCTGCTGTTCAGTTCGCTGCTCGCCGGCACCGTACTGGTCGAGAACGTCTTCGCCTGGCCCGGCCTCGGCACCACGATCGTCCAGGCGATCACCGAGAAGGACTATCCGCTGGTCCAGGGCATCGTGCTGGTCTACGGGGCGGCCGCACTGCTGATCACCTTCGCCATCGACGTGGCCGTGGCCGTCGCCGACCCCCAGTCCACCGTCCGCGGGAGTTGACGATGCCTCATCAGGACCAAGACACCTCGCTGCGGCACCGGCTGGGGCGCACGCTCAGGACGCCGATCGGAATCACCGCTCTCACCGCCTGCCTGCTGGTGGCGCTGGTCGCCGTGTTCGGGCCTGTCCTGTTCGGTGATCAGGCCGCGCGGATCGACACGGACGCGATCAACCAGGGCAGCAGTGCCGCCCATCTCCTGGGCACCGACCAGCTCGGCCGCGACATCGCCGCCCGTGTGGTGGTGGCGACCCGGCTGACCCTGCGACTCACCCTGCTGGCAGCCGTGATCGGGGTCGGCGGCGGGCTGCTGCTCGGTGTGGCACCGGCGGTCGTGGGCCGACGCCTCGGCCGGCTGATCACCGCCACCGTGGGCGTACTGGTCGCCTTTCCCGGGCTGCTGTTCCTGCTCTTCCTCGCCACGATCTTCGGGGTGGGCAGCACCGGCGCGGTGTTCGCCGTGGGGCTGGCCATGGTCCCGCCCATGGCACGGCTGGTGCAGAACCTGACCGCGTCGATCGCGGGCTCGGACTATGTCGCTGCGGCACGGATCCTCGGCGTGGGCCGATTCAAGCTGGTGGTACGTCATCTGCTCCCCAACATCGCCGAGCCGTCGGTGCTGTTCGCCACCCAGGCGGCAGGGGGCATCCTGGTCGCCTTCTCCGGCCTCTCGTTCCTCGGACTGGGCGTACAGCCGCCGGAGTACGACTGGGGGCGGCTGCTCAACGAGCAGTTGAACCGGATCTATGTGAACCCGGCGGCGGCACTCGCGCCCGGCGCGGCCGTGGTCCTCACGGGGCTGATGTTCGGGCTGGTCGGTGAAGTACTCGCACAGGCCGGCGGCCGACGTGCGCCGCAGGCCCGGGAGGTGACGTCGCAGCAGCAGGTGAAGCCGCAGGGCGAAGCAGCTCCTGACGGTGACGGCGGGGCATTGGTCCGGGCGCGGGATCTGCGGGTGACGTTCCCCGGCGGGCGCCAGGCCGTACGCGGGATCTCGTTGACCATCGGCGTCGGCGAGGCCGTCGGCCTGGTCGGCGAATCGGGTTCCGGAAAGAGCCTGACCGCGCTGGCACTGGCGGACCTCGTCCCCCATCCCGGACGGGTCTTTGCCGGCACCCTCCGCTTCGACGGGCACGATCTGCGGACGGACCCGCGCCTGGGCACCGAACTGGCGATGGTCTTCCAGGATCCGATGGCCTCGCTCAATCCGGCCCTGCGCGTGGGCCGCCAGCTCGCCGAGGTGGCCGAGGTGCACCTCGCCGCGACCCGGGCACAGGCCACGGCACGCGCCGTCGACCGGCTCGGCGCAGTCCGTATCCCCTCGCCGGAGCGGCGCGCCCGGCAGCGGCCGCACGAGTACTCCGGCGGGATGCGACAGCGGGCCGTCATCGCGATGGGCCTGATGAGGGAGCCGAAACTGATCATCGCAGATGAGCCGACCACGGCGCTCGACGTGGCCGTCCAGCAACAGGTGCTCGACCTGCTCGCCGAGGTACGTGAGGACTCCGGCGCCGCGCTGCTCCTGATCTCGCACGACCTCGCCGTCGTCGCCCAGGTCTGCGAACGGGTCCTGGTGATGTACGGAGGCCGGATCGTCGAGGACCTCCCGGTTGCCCAGCTGGTCGGCGGCGCGGCCCACCCGTACACCCGGGCACTGGTGGGGGCGGTCCCGACGATGGCCACGGATCCCGGCACCGAGCTGGCGACCATTCCCGGCCGCCCGCCGGAACCGGGGGAGGCCGGCGCTGGATGCCCCTTCGCACCGCGCTGCGAACGCGCCCGGGAACGCTGCCACGACGACGCCCCCGAGCTGGCCGGCTTCGGGCCGGGACGACAGGTCGCCTGCTGGTACCCGGTGGACGCGGTAACGGCCGGCGCCCCCGACCGGGCCACCTCACACGGAGCGGAGGCAACGTCATGAGCTCACTCGAACTGCGCGGGATCACCGTGCGCTACGGCCGCTTCACCGCGGTGGACAACGTCGACCTACTGATGCCCGAGGGCACGGTCACCGGACTGGTGGGCGGATCGGGGTCGGGTAAATCGACCCTCGGGAAGGCCGTCGTCGGGCTGGCCCCGATGCAGTCCGGGCGCGTACTGGTCGCCGGGAGCGATGCCGGGCGCCGGCGCGGGCGCAGCCCGGTGCAGCTGGTGTTCCAGAATCCGTACGCCTCGCTCGACCCGCGCATGACCATCGGCGCAACGGTCGCCGAAGCGCTGCCCCGCGAAACACCCGCCCGCAAGGCACCGGCACGCGAGCGCCGGGCCGCATGCGACGCGGAGGTGGCCCGCTACCTGGAGCTCGTCGGCATCGACCCCGCAAGGGCGGTACTCACCCCGGACGCGCTCTCGGGCGGCCAGCGTCAACGGGTGGCCCTGGCAAGGGCGCTGGCAGCCAGGCCCGCCGTGCTGATCGCGGACGAGATCACCTCGGCCCTGGACGTGTCCGTACAGGGCGCGGTGCTCAATCTGCTCCGCCGGCTCCAGCGCGAACTGGGCTTCGCGATGCTCTTCATCTCCCACAATCTCGCGGTCGTCCGCTACTTGTCCGACCAGGTCGCCGTGATGGACGGCGGGCACCTCGTCGAGTGCGGCCCCACCGGACGGGTGCTGGAGCGACCGGAGCACCCGACGACCCGGAACCTGATCTCCTGCGTACCCACCCTTGCCCTCGCCGAGGAGGCGTCATGACCCGACCGCTGACGATCGACGACTTGTACCGGTTCGAGATCCCCGGCGATCCCGCACTGTCCCCCGACGGCGAACGCGTCGCCTACACACTGACCACCCAGGACGCCGAGAACGACCGGGTGGTGCGCTCCATCTGGGAGGTACGCGGCGCAGGCGGCCCGGCCCGGCGGCTCACCCACGGTCCCGCGGACACCGCGCCGCGCTGGTCCCCGGACGGGACGCAACTGGCGTTCCTGCGCGAGGGGCAGCTCCATCTGCTGCCCGTCGACGGAGGGGAGGCCGTAGCGCTCACCACACCCGCCCGGTGCCCGGCGGGGGCGGGCACACCCGTCTGGAGCCCGGACGGATCGCGGATCGCGTTCTCGGCCCCAGCGGCCCGGCGCGACGACAGCGCACCCGTCGTCATCGACGCCCTCGGCTGGAAGGCGGACGGCGTCGGACTGATCGGGTCGGTCCGGACTCAACTGTTCGTGGTCGGAACGGAATCGGGCGAGGTCAGGCAGCTCACCGAGGCCGTCCGGCACGTCGGCTCGCCCACCTGGTCGCCCGACGGCACGCAGCTCGCCTACCCGGCGCAGAGCGGCCCCGACGCGGCTGTCCTCGGGACCTCGGCCGCCCATGTCGTACGGGTCGGGGAAGACGCGCCCGAGCCCCGCCGGGTCGGCCCGGCCGGCGGTCTCGCCGGCCCGGTGAGCTGGTTCCCCGACGGGTCCGCGCTGCTCGTCGTCGGCCGGAACACGTTCGGCGTCGGCCACCTGGAACTGCTGCGCCAGCCCCTGGACGGATCGGCGCCGGTGTCCATCAGCGCGGCCCTGGACCGCAACGTCATGGGCGGCGGCCCGGGTTATCCGGGTGCGCTGCCGCAGTTCCACGGCGACGACATCGTGTTCTGTGCCCGCGACCGGGGCGCCACACGCCTGTACCGGGTGGACGCGGCCGGGATCAGCGCGTCCCCGCTGCCCGCCGGCACCGGGGTCAGCGGCTGCTCGGTCGCGACGAAGGCCGGGCGGGCGGCGGTGGTGGTCTCCGACGCGTCGAGCTTCGCCGAGATCGCTCTGCTCGGCC
The DNA here is from genome assembly GCF_055602785.1 of Streptomyces sp. NPDC037301. NCBI lineage: Bacteria > Bacillati > Actinomycetota > Actinomycetes > Kitasatosporales > Streptomycetaceae > Streptomyces > Streptomyces sp. NPDC037301. The sequence continues at coordinate 279,523 of NZ_JBVJWD010000007.1, read as the reverse complement.
TGGACGCCTGGACGCCTGGACGTCCGGGGAACCGGGCGAGCCCTCGGCCGGGCGACAGCCCGCGCGACTCACCGACCACATGGCCCGGTCACTGCCCGAGATCACCCTCCACCCGGTCACCGAACGCGAGTTCACCATCTCGGACGGGACAGTGGTGCACGGGATGATCACTCGCGCCGCGCAGACACCCGCGGGCGGGCCGCTGCTGGTCGATGTGCACGGCGGCCCGCACAACGCCTGGGCGCCGCACTCCGACCCGGTCCACCTCTACCACCAGGAGCTGGCCTCGCAGGGCTGGACGATCCTGACGCTGAACGTCCGCGGCAGCGACGGCTACGGCGAGGCGTTCTACACGGCCGCCGTGGGCGCCTGGGGCGAGACCGACGAACAGGACGTCCTGCAACCGGTCGCCACCCTCGTCGCCGAGGGGCTCATCAATCCGGAACGGATCGCGCTCACCGGCTACAGCTACGGCGGCTATCTGACCTGCTGGCTCTCCGCCCGCAGCGACCTCTTCGCCGCCGTCGTGCCGGGCGGCACCCTGGTCGATCTGACGAGCATGGCGGGCACCTCCGAAGAAGGACACCTGATCGCCGCCCACGAGATCGGCGACCCAAAACGGCTGACGGCGCTCTCGCCGATCAGTCATGCCGACGCGGTGCGCGCGCCCACCCTGATCCTGCACGGCGGCACGGACGACACCTGCCCGGTCGGCCAGGCCGAGCAGTGGTTCCACGCCCTGCGCAGCCGGGACGTGCCGGTCCGGCTGGTCGTGTACCCCGGCGGCTCGCACCTGTTCCTCCTGGACGGCCGGCCCTCGCACCGGGAGGACTACTCCCGCAGGCTGATCGAATGGGTCACCACGCACACCGACCGCTGAACCCGCTGAACACCCTGGAACCGCTGAACGAAAAAGAATTGGAGCCGAACATGACCGACACCACCGACCTGTCCGCCCGCTGGACCGCCCGCCTCACCGAACTGGCCGCCCGTCACTCCGTGCCCGGCGCCAATCTCGGCATCCTGCACCGCGGCGAACTGATCGCCGAGGCGGCCGTAGGCCTGGCCAACACCGACGCCGGGATCGCGACGACCACCGACACCCTGTTCCAGATCGGCTCGATCTCCAAGGTGTGGACCACCACGGTGGCCATGGCCCTGGTCGACGAGGGCCTGCTCGAACTGGACGCGCCCATCGTCTCCGTACTCCCCGAACTGCGGCTCGCGAACGAGGAGCTGACCCAGGGCGTGACGCTCCGACACCTCCTGGATCACACCAGCGGCATCGACGGCGACCTCTTCACCGACACCGGCCGGGGCGACGACTGCCTGGAGAAGTTCGCCGCGCTGCTGGGCGACGGCACTCCCAACCACCCGCTCGGCGCCACCATGTCGTACTGCAACGCGGGCTTCACACTGCTCGGCAGGGTGCTGGAAGTCGTCACCGGCGTCCAGTGGGACGAGCTGATGCGGGAGCGTCTGTTCCGTCCGCTCGGCCTGACGCACACCGTGACCCTGCCGGAGGAGGCGCTGCGCTTCCGCGCCGCCATCGGGCATCTGGGGGATCCGCCGGCGCAGGCCCCGCTGTGGGGGCTGATGCGTTCGGCCGGACCGGCCGGACTGATCTGCTCGACGCCGCGCGAGGTACTGCAGTTCGCCCGGCTGCACCTCGACAACGGCGTCACGGAGGAAGGCACCAAGATCCTCTCGGCCGAGGGTGTCATCGCCATGCAGACCCCGCAGGTCGAGCTCCCCGACCCGTACATCCTGGGCAACGCCTGGGGGCTGGGCTGGTTCCTCGACACCTGGGACGGACAGCGGGTGTACGGACACGACGGCGGCACGATCGGGCAGAGCGCGTTCCTGCGGGTGCTGCCCGAGGCCGACCTGGCGATCTGCCTGCTCACCAATGGCGGCGACACCATGAGCCTCTACCGGGACGTGTTCGCGGAGATCGTCCAGGAGCTGGCCGGCGTGACGATGCGCACCGCCATCCAGCCGGCGACGGAGCCGGTGGCGGTGGACCCCGCCGACTACGTCGGCGGGTACCAGCGGCTCTCCAGCCGGGTCGAGATCGTGGAGCGGGACGGCGGCCTGGTGATGCTCGACCGGATCACCGGACCGCTGGCCGAACTGACCCCCGACACGGAGCAGGAGTACGAGCTGCACCCGGTCGAGCCGGGGCTCTTCGTGGTGCAGCGGTCGGGGATGAAGTCCTGGTTCCCGGTCGTGTTCTACACACTCGCCGACGGCACGCCCTACATGCACCACGGTGGCCGCGCCACCCCCAAGGTGGGCTGACGTGACCACAATCGCCACCGCCCTGGAGGCGGGGCTGCCGGGCCTGCTGGCCGACATCGAGGAGCTGGTCCGCACCGAGTCACCCAGCGAGGACCTGGCAGCCGTCGCCGGCTGCGCCCGGGTCGTCGCCGGGCTCGGCACCCGGCTGACCGGCGCGGCGCCCGAGTGGCTCGACGGCTCGGGACGGCCCGCTCTGCGCTGGCGCTTCGGCTCCGGCGACCGGGTGCTGCTGCTCGGCCACTTCGACACGGTGTGGCCGGTGGGCTCGTTGGCCGGGCACCCCTTCGAGGTGGCCGGGGGACGGCTGACAGGACCCGGCTGCTTCGACATGAAGGCCGGCGTGGTGCAGCTGTTCCACGCTCTGTCGGTGCTCGACGACCTGGACGGGGTGTCGGTCCTGCTCACGGGCGACGAGGAGATCGGTTCCCCGACCTCGCGCACCCTGATCGAGGCCGAGGCCCGCCGCACCGGGGCCGTACTCGTCCTGGAGGCGAGCGAGGGCGGCGCCCTGAAAACCGCGCGCAAGGGTGTGTCCGGATATGAACTGGACATCACCGGACGCGCGGCGCACGCCGGACTCGAACCCCAGCGCGGGGTCAACACGACCACCGAACTGGCCCACCAGGTGCTCGCGTTGTCCGCGCTCGCCGATCCGGCGACCGGCACCACGGTGACGCCGACCGTGGCCTCCTCCGGCACCACCCGCAACACGGTGCCCGATGCGGCCCGGCTGCTGGTCGACGTACGGGTGGAGACGGTCGCCGAGCAGGCCCGGGTGGACCGTGCCATGCAGGGTCTCGCGCCGGTGCTCGCGGGCGCCTCGATCGAGCTCGCCGGAGGCCCGGACCGGCCGCCGCTGCAGGCGAGCGCGTCGGCGGAGCTGTTCCAACTCGCCCGAAGCCGCTATGCGGAGCTGGGCTTCGGCCCACTGCGCGGCGTCGCGGTCGGCGGCGGATCCGACGGCAACCTCACCGCCGGAGCGGGCACGCCCACGCTCGACGGCCTCGGAGCCGTGGGCGGCGGGGCACACGCGGACGACGAGCATGTGGTCGTCGCCGAACTGCCCCGCCGCGCGGCACTGGTGGCCTCCCTGGTGGCTTCGCTCGTACGCGAGCCGCTGTCCGTACCCGGCCGGGTGACATCGTGAACGGTACGGAGGCGGCTGTCGCGGCGGCCGCCGCGGATCTGGCCGCGCAGCGTGCCGGCGTGACCGTCACGGAGCTGCACGGGCTGGACGAGATGCTGGCGGCCTGCCAGGTGCTGGACCGGGTCTGGCGGCCCGATCCCGGCAACCCGCTGATCACCCCGGAGCTGTTGCGGGTCTTCGCCCACTCCGGCAGTTATGTCGTCGGTGTCCACCAGGACGGCCGGATGGTCGGATTCTGCCTGGGATTCCTGGCCACCGCCGGACTGCACTCGCACATCGCCGGGGTGGACGACAGCGTCCGGGGCAGCAATGTCGGCTTCGCCGTCAAACTCCATCAGCGGGCCTGGGCCCTGGCCCGTGGCATCACCACGGTCACCTGGACCTTCGACCCGCTGATCAGCCGCAACGCCTACTTCAACCTGGCCAAACTGGGGGCGGCGCCGAGCGAGTACCTGGCCGACTTCTACGGCGCGATGCAGGACGAGGTCAATGCCGGGACCGAGACGGACCGGCTGATGGTCCGCTGGGAGCTGACCGGCGGACACGCCGTCGGATCCGCCGCGGGCACACCTCACATCGTCACGGTCGACGACGCGGGTGCACACGCCGTGGTCGGTCTGGACGCCAAACCCGACGGCGGCCCCGCAGTCGGGCGCCGGGACGGCGACACCGTCCTCGTCCGGATCCCCACGGAGGTCGAGACACTGCGCCGCACCGACCCGCCCCTGGCCCGCGAATGGCGGTACGCGCTGCGCGAGGTACTCGGCGGCCTGATGGCCGAGGGACACACCGTCACCGGATTCACCCGGGACGGCTGGTACGTGATCGACAAACGTCAGGAGAGGCAGGCATGAAGCTCGTCGGTGTGGAACTGCGCCGGATCGCGATGCCGCTGGTCGCACCCTTCCGAACCTCGTTCGCCACCCTGACCACCCGGGAGATCCTGCTGGTCAGGGTCGAGACCGAGCACCATGAGGGCTACGGCGAATGCGTCACCATGGCCGATCCGCTGTACTCCTCGGAGTACACCGCGGCCGCGGCGGACGTGCTGCGCAGCCATCTCGTGCCCGCGCTCGCCGCTCTCCCGAAGCTCGACCCCTGGGCGGTCGCCCCGGCACTGGCCGCGTTCAAGGGACACCGGATGGCCAAGGCCGCACTGGAGACCGCGGTGCTGGACGCCTGGCTGCGCGCCCATGAACTGTCGATGGGGCAGTGGCTGGGGGCGACGGCCGAGCGGGTGCCGGCCGGGGTGTCGGTCGGCATCATGGACTCGATCCCCGCACTGCTCGACGCCGTCGACGGCTATCTCGCCGAGGGCTATCTGCGGATCAAGCTGAAGATCGAACCCGGCTGGGACGTGGCACCGGTGCGCGCGGTCCGGGAGCGCTTCGGCGACGGCGTACTGCTCCAGGTGGACGCCAACACCGCGTACACCCTCGCCGACGCCGCACAGCTGGCCCGGCTCGACCCGTACGGGCTGCTGCTGATCGAACAGCCCCTGGACGAGGAGGACATCCGGGGCCACGCGGCACTGGCCGAGCGGGTGAGCACCCCCATCTGTCTGGACGAATCCATCGTCTCCGCCCGCTCGGCGGCCGACGCGATCGCCATGGGTGCCTGCTCGGTCGTCAACATCAAGCCGGGGCGGGTCGGCGGCTATCTGGAGGCCCGGCGCATCCACGACGTGTGCGCCGCGCACAGCGTCCCGGTCTGGTGCGGCGGAATGCTGGAGACCGGCCTCGGCCGGGCCGCCAATGTCGCCCTTGCCGCCCTGCCGGGCTTCACCCTGCCCGGCGACACCTCGGCATCCGACCGGTACTACCGGACCGACATCACCGAACCGTTCGTGCTGAAGGACGGCCATCTCGACGTGCCCCGCGCAGCGGGGCTCGGACTCTCCCCGATCCCCGAGCAGTTGGCCGCAGTGACCGGATCGACCGAATGGATCAGCCGATGACCGCAACTGTGTCAGGCACCGTCGAGACCAGGATCCGGACGGCGTTCGACGACGCCGAGGTCCAGGGGTACTTCTTCGCCCGAGAGATCGACGGCGACCGCACGATCGGCGTCGCGGCGGACGAACCGGTCTGCCTCGCCTCCGTGTTCAAGATCCCGGTTGCACTCGCCTACGCACGCGAGGCCGCCGCAGGACGGCTGGACAGGACCGAGCGCCACTCGGTGGACCCGCACTACCGCGACGGCGGCATCGGCACCTCCGGCTGCGCCGACCCGGTCGAGATGAGCCTGCGCGACCTGGTCCACATGATGCTGACGATGAGCGACAACGCAGCCACCGATGTGGTGCTGGCCCGGGTCGGTCTCGACACCGTCAATGGACTGCTCGCCGAACTGGGCCTGCGGCGGACCCACTTGATCGGTGGCTGTCTGGAGCTGACCGGCTCGCTCTTCGCCGACCTCGGTGTGACCACCGAGGTCGAGGCGCACGCGAGGATGGCGGCACTCGCCGCGCAGGGGCCAAAGAAGCTTCTGGAGCTTTCGGTGTGCGTCCCCGAACGCACCACCCGGGGAACGGCCCGCGACATCGCGGAACTGCTGGTCCGGATCTGGCGCGACGAGGCCGGTCCCGCCGAAGCCTGCGCCGAGGTACGGGCCGTGATGTCCCAGCAGATCTGGCCGCACCGACTGTGGTCCGGCTTCGACGACAGCTACCGGGTCGCCGGCAAGACCGGGACACTGCCGGGCTGGCGCAACGAGGCCGGGGTGATCGAGGACCGCGACGGCGGGCGCTGGGCGGTGGCAGTCTTCACCCGGTCCGACCGGCCGGACCTGCACAACTCCCGGGCGGACCGGGTGATCGGGCAGGTGGCAGCACTCGCCGTCGACGAACTCCGATCAATTACCTTGTGAAGATGACGGAGCAGCCGCGGGCCGTGCTCGGCCGGATCCTCAACGATCTGGGATCGACGTTGATCGAGGTGGTGGCCGGGCAGGCCGACCCGGCCCGCACCGTCAGCGGAGTGCTCATCCAGGACCCGCTGGACGAACCGGCCAGGCTGCCCGGCGCGGTGGTGCTCGGCGTCGGCGTGTACGGCGCCGAGCCGGTCGCCGCCCTGGTCGACCGGGCCGCCGGGCTCGGCGCGGCGGCCGTGGTCGTCCGGTCCCCGGTCCCGGTGGACGGGCCGGTGGCCGAGGCGGCGGCGCGCACCGGCCTGACCGTGCTCGGCCTGACCCCCGGCGCGTCCTGGGCCCAGGTGGCGGCCCTGCTGCGGTCGCTGCTCGCGGTCGACGAACTGGGGACGGTGGGCGGTCCCGACGAGGCCGACGGCGCCGAGCCGCTCGCCGGTGACCTGTTCGCGCTGGCCAACGCGACGGCCGGACTGCTGGACGGTCCGGTCACCGTCGAGGACCGCGGCGGTCGGGTGCTCGCCTTCTCCAGCCGGCAGGACGAGGGCGACGATGCCAGGATCGCGACCATCCTCGACCGCCAGGTGCCCGCCGAGAAGCTGCGCGCCCTGGAGCAACTCGGCGCCTTCCAGGCTCTCTACCGCAAGGAAGAACCCGTTTATGTGGCCGGCATCTCCGACAAGCCCCGCGTCGCGATCGCCGTCCGCGCAGGCGGCGAGATCCTCGGGTCGATCTGGGTCGTGGTCGACGGACCGCTGCGCGAGGACCGTACGCAGGCCCTGCAGGAGGCGGCGAAGGTGGCCGCCCTGCATCTGCTGCGCCACCGCACGGGCGAGGACGTCGAACGCCGGCTGCGCGCGGATCTGCTCGCCACGGTCCTGGAGGGCGGCGCGCACGCGCCGCAGGCCGCCGTACGGCTGGGCCTGTCCGCGCAGCCCGCCTGCGTACTGGCGCTCGCGGTGACCGGTGAGCCGTCGGCGCCCGACCGGGTGGCCGCGGGCCACCGCATCGCCGAGGCCCTCGCCCTGCATCTGGCCGCGATCCATCCCCGTACGGCCGCGGCCTCACTCGGGGGCGTCACCTACGCGGTGCTGCCCACGAGTTCGGACGAGCACGCGCAACGGGTGGCCGAGGCGTTCCTCGGCCGTATAAGCAACCGTGTCCCCGCCGTCATCGGCATCGGCCGGCTCGCCGCCCGCCCGGCCGAGCTGCGCCGCTCCCGCGCCGACGCGGACCGGGCGCTGCGCGTTCTCGGCTCCGGCCGCTCGCAGCGCCGGGCCGCAAGGCTGTCGGACGTCTACGCCGCCTCGCTGCTGGAGGAGCTGACGGACCGGATCGCCGCCGAGGACGACCTCCCCGACGGCCCGGTCATCCGGCTGCGCGCCTACGACGCCCAGCACGACACCGCCCTCACGGACACTCTGGAGGCCTGGCTGAGCACCTTCGGCGATGTGGCCGCCGCAGCTGCCGCCGTACACATCCACCCCAACACCTTCCGCTACCGGCTCAAGCGGCTGGCCGTGGTGGCAGGCATCGATCTCAACGACCCGGAGGCGAGATTCGAAGCGATGCTGCAACTGCGACTCGATCCGCCGCACCCCTGACGCCGGCCCGACTGCCGCCATGACACGCGGATCCGCCCGGCCCAGGGTGGGCGGAATGATGAAAGAGTTCTCGGAGCAGCGGGACGCCCCTGTGCCCGCGTGTCCGCGTGTCTGCGTAACCGAATGTCGACGATGGGACAGATGCCATGCCTCTCAAGGGTGAGTACGAGCCGAGCCCCGCGCAGTGGGTCCGCGATCAGGTCGAGCTGTTCGAGAACTCCGGCGGGGCGGAGGGGACCATGATGCGGGGCCTCCCGGTCATCATCCTGACCAGCCGCGGGGCCAAGAGCGGCAAGATCCGCAAGACCCCGCTCATGCGGGTCGAGCACAACGGCACGTACGCCGTGGTCGCCTCGCAGGGTGGCGCGCCCAAGCACCCCGTCTGGTACCACAACATCGTGGCCGACCCTCGCGTGGAGCTGCAGGACGGCCCGGCCCGACAGGACATGAACGCCCGTGAGGTCACCGGCGAGGAGAAGGCGGTGTGGTGGCAGCGCGCGGTCGAGGCGTTCCCCGACTACGCCGACTACCAGCTCAAGACCGACCGGCAGATTCCGGTCTTCGTCCTGGAGCCGGCAGCCGAACAGCACTGACGACCGCCCGGGGGAGGCGAGGGCCGTACGCCCGCCGCGCCTCCCCCGGACGCGGCCTCGTCAGCCGGGGCGCGGTCAGCGGTGCTCCGGGTTGGGATAGTCCGAGCGGCAGCCCGCATCCCACTCGGAGCGCTGGTTGCCGTGGGCCGGGATGCCGTTCGCACGCCTCAGCATCGTGGCGAGATGCATCAGGTTCCAGGCCATGAAGGAGGTGTTGCGGTTGGTGAAGTCGTTCTCGGGACCGCCCGACCCCGGGTCCAGGTACGACGGGCCGGGCCCCGCCTCCCCGATCCAGCCCGCATCGGCCTGCGGAGGGATCGTGTAGCCGAGGTGCTGGAGGCTGTAGAGCAGATTCATCGCGCAGTGCTTGACCCCGTCCTCGTTCCCGGTGATCAGACAGCCGCCCACCCGGCCGTAATACGCGTACTGGTCCTTGTCGTTGAGGATGCTGGAACAGGCGTAGAGGCGCTCGACGACCCGCTTCATGACCGAGCTGTTGTCCCCCAGCCAGATCGGCCCGCACAGCACCAGGATGTCGGCCGCCATCACCTTCTCGTACAGCTCCGGCCAGGCGTCCGTCTGCCGGCCGTGCTCCCTCATGTCCGGCCAGACGCCGGTCGCGATGTCGTGGTCGACGGCCCGGACCACCTCGGTGGTGACGCCGTGCTCCTCCATGATCGCGCGGCTGTGGTCGATCAGCCCCTGGGTATTGCTGATCTCCGGGGAGCGTTTGAGCGTGCAGTTGAGGTACAGCGCGCGCAGGTCGTCGAAGCGGTAGGTGCCATCGGTGCGGCCGGGCGACGACATGCGGGGGCTCCTCGGTAGGCATACGGGGAAAGGGCGTGAACCCCGGTCTACCGTCATGTGCGGCCGTACCGGGCGGTAGGCGCGCGGGTGCCCCCCATACGCAGCAAGTCCGGCTCCCGGTCTCGCCGGGCCTGCCGCGCCGGTGCAGCGTGCGCCGCCCAGTTCATCCGGCGGATGCGCTCGGCGCTCCGGTCGTGCCTGCCGCAGGCGTTTCATTGCGGGTCGCCGCCCACACGAGGAGCGCGAGTGCGCTGATCGCGGCGCCGAGAACGCACACCGCACCCCATCCGGCCATCGCGTAGACGGTCGTCGAGGCGAGGGCGCCCGCAGCGCTGCCGACCGAGTAGAAGACCATGTAACCGCCGATCAGACGGCTGCCCGCGTCGGGACGGACCGCGTAGATCAGGCTCTGGCTGGTGACGTGGACGGCCTGCACGGCGAGGTCGAGGACGATCGCGCCGATCGCCAGTGCCCACAGCGACTGCCGGGTGAGGGAGAGGGGGAGCCATGACACGGTGAGCAGGGCCAGTGCGACGCCGGTTGTCCACCCGGCGAGGCCGCGGTCGTGCAGGCCCCCGGCCGGAGCGGCCGCGAGCGCGCCCGCCGCCCCGGCGAGCCCGAACGCTCCGATCGCGGTGTGCGACAGCGACAGCGGGGGTTCGCTCAGCGGCAGCGCGACGCAGCTCCACAGGGTGCTGAACGCGGCGAAGATCAGCAGGGCGAGCAGAGCCCGGACACGGAGTACGCGTTCCTCGGCGAACAGGACGAGTGTCGAACGCAGCAGCTGCATGTATCGCATGGATGTGGGCGGTGTGGCGCGTCGTGGCAGCACGCGATGCAGGGACAGAGTGAGGGCAAGGGTCAGTGCCGCCGATGTCAGGTAGACCGATCGCCAGCCCGCCAGGTCGGCCAGTGCACCGGAGACCGTGCGGGCCAGCAGGATTCCGATGACGATTCCGCTGGTGACCAGGCCGACCGCGCGGCCGCGTCGGTCCGGGGCGGACAGCGATGCGGCGAAGGCCACGAGGGTCTGCGTCACCACGGCGAGAAAGCCCACCGCGGCCAGGGCGGTCAGCAGGATCGGTGCGGTGGCCGCGGTCCCGGTTGCGATGAGTGCCGTCGCCAGCAGTACCAACTGGGTCACGACGAGGCGCCGCCGGTCGACCAGATCGCCCAGGGGGACGAGCAGGAACAGCCCGAGGCCGTACCCGATCTGGGTGAGGGTGACGACGATACCGACGGTCGCCGCACTGATCCGGAAGTCCTGGCTCAGGGTGGCCAGTAGGGGTTGCGCGAAGTAGACATTGGCCACCGCCACGCCGGACGCGACCGCGAACAGCAGTGTCGTGCGTCCGGACAGGGTGCGAGCCGGTGTCGCCCCGTCTGCCTTCTCGGATCTCATCGTTCTCCCGCTGCCGGCCACGTGGCATCCCTCGATCGCATTGGTTGCATGTTGCTACCGGCCTGACCGTAGCCGTATCTGGTAGCATGTTGCAACCGATGGTGTGAGGGAGGACGGCATGGTCAAGCGGACACGCTTCGACGAGAGCGACTGCCCGGTGGCTCGTTCGGTCGACGCGATCGGCGACTGGTGGTCGCTCCTGATCGTCCGCGACGCGTTCGACGGCAGTCGCCGCTTCGGGGAGTTCCAGCGCAGCCTGGGCGTGGCGAAGAACATCCTCGCGTCGCGCCTGCGCGATCTGGTCGCGGGCGGCATCCTCGACATGGCGCCGGCGGCCGACGGCAGTGCGTACCACGAATATGTGCTGACGCCCAAGGGCAGGGATCTCTTCCCGGTCATCGTCGCGCTGCGGCAGTGGGGTGAGGGCCACTTCTTCGATCCCGGCGAACCGCACTCGGAGATGGTCGACCTGCGGCACGGCCGTCCGCCCCGGGCGCTGGAGGTCCACTCGGCCGACGGGCGGCAGCTCGGACCGGACGACATCACGGTGAAGAAGGTCGAACGCCCCACGGCCTCGGCAGCGGCGTCCGAATAGGCCGACGCGCCGCACGGCCCGGTGGCGCCGCCACCTCCCCGACCGTCCGCGTCACACGCGTCCGCCCCACACGGCCCCCGGACAGTCGATCAGGACGCGCGTCCGCCCGCCTTCCCGCGCTCCAATGGACGGGTGACCGCGCCTCCCGACGACTGCCTCGCGCGCAATGAGTGGCTCTGCGGTGCCTACCTGACCAGCCGTCGCGAGATTCTCTGGGACGCCGTCGTCCAGCACCTGCAGCTCACCGCGGCCTCCGTACTCCTCGGACTGGTCCTCGCCGTTCCGCTCGCCCTCGCGGCGCGCCGCCGGCGCTGGGCGGCCGGGCCGGTCCTCGGCGTGACGACCATCCTCTACACCGTGCCGTCGCTCGCCATGTTCTCGCTGCTGCTGCCGGTGTACGGTCTCTCCGCCTCGCTCGTCGTCGCCGGACTCGTCCTGTACTCGCTCACCCTCCTCGTAAGGAACATCCTCGCCGGACTGCGCGCCGTGCCCGCGGAGACCAGGCAGGCCGCACGTGGCATGGGGTACGGCCCCGTGCGTCTGCTCGTCGCCGTGGAGCTTCCCCTCGCCCTGCCCGCCGCCATGGCCGGACTGCGTATCGCGACCGTCTCCACGGTCTCCCTGGTCACGGTCGGTGCGATCGTCGGCTACGGCGGACTCGGCAACCTCATCTACTCCGGGATGAACACGTACTTCAAGGCCCAGGTGCTCACCGCCTCCGTCCTCTGCGTCGTCATCGCCGTCGCCGCCGATGTGCTGCTTCTTCTCGCGCAACGAATCCTGACCCCGTGGACCCGGAGGCGGTCGTGAACACCCTCGCCGCCGCCTGGTCCTGGCTCACGACCCCGGCGCACTGGTCCGGCGACGGCGGCATCTGGAACCGTCTCGGCCAGCATCTGTTCCTCACCGTCGTCTGCCTGCTCATCAGCTGTCTGATCGCCCTGCCCACCGCCCTGGTCCTCGGCCATCTCGGCAAGGGCGGCGCGCTCGCCGTCAACATCTCCAACATCGGCCGGGCCGTCCCCACCTTCGCCGTGCTGGTGCTGCTGCTCCTCACCCCGATCGGCGGGCGCGGCGAGTGGCCGACCATCATCGCCCTCGTCCTCTTTGCCGTACCGCCGCTGCTCACCAACGCCTACGTCGGCATGCGCGAGGTCGACCGCGATGTCGTACGGGCGGCCACGGGAATGGGCATGACGGGCAGACAGCTGATGCTGGGAGTGGAGGTGCCGCTCGCCCTGCCCCTGATTCTCACCGGCGTACGGATCGCCGCCGTCCAGCTCGTCGCCACCGCCACCCTCGCGGCGCTGGCGGGCGGCGGGGGACTCGGCCGCATCATCACCGCGGGCTTCAACCTCGCCTCCACCCCGCAGGTGGTCGCCGGGGCCGTGCTCGTAGCCGTCTTCGCCCTGATCGTCGAAGGGCTCTTCGAAGTGGCGCAACGCCTCGCCCCCGACCGGTTCCGCGGCGAGGAATCAGGATGAGGCCGCGAAGGGCCCTCCCCGTGCTCCTGCTGTTGGCGAGCGCCTGCACCACCGGGCCCTCTCTGGAGAACCAGGGCGAGGTCACCGCACCGCCGGGCGACAGCAAACACCTCACCATCGGCTCCGCGGGCTTCACCGAGAGCGATCTGCTCGCCCAGATGTACGCGCTGCTGCTCGACCGGGCCGGCTACTCCACGAAGATCATCTCCGCCACCAACCGTGAGATCTACGAACCGGCGCTGGAGAGCGGCCAGATCGACGTCGTTCCGGAGTACGCGGCCACCTTCGCGGACTGGCTGAACGCCAAGAAGAACGGTGCCGACGCAGCCCCCGTCGGCTCGCCCGGCCTCGCCGCCACGATGAAGGCCCTGCGCGCCCTCGCCGCACCCCGTGGCCTCACCGTCCTCGACCCCGGGCGTGCCGTCGACCAGAACGCCTTCGCGGTCGCCGCCCCGTTCGCGGCGAAACACCACCTGAAGACCCTTGGCGACCTCGGCGGATCCGGACTGTCCGTGCGTCTGGCCGCCGGCGACGAATGCGTACAACGCCCCTACTGCGCACCCGGGCTGAAGAAGACGTACGGCATCCGCATCACCGCCGTGGACCCCAAGGGTGTCGGCACCACCCAGGCCAAACAGGCCGTCCAGAACGGTCACGACCAGATGGTCCTGACCACCACCACCGACGCCACCCTCGACGACTTCGGCCTCGTCCTGCTCGCCGACGACAAGCACCTGCAGAACGCCGACTACCTCGTCCCCGTCGTCAACCGGTCCCGGGCGGGCAGCGAAGGCGTACGCAAGGCGCTGAGCAAGCTCAACACCGTACTGACGACCGCCGGCCTGGCCCGGCTCGACGAGCAGGTCGACAGCTGGCGACGGCTGCCCGAGGACGTGGCACGCACTTACTTGGAGTCCAAGAACCTCATCCCGCGCGGCTAGGGCCTTTCTTCGGGATCAGGCCGTCGGCTTCCCGGGCAGCCAGCCCAGCTGCGCGGCCTCCTGGAACGGCCCACCGCCCTCGTGATCATTGAAGTCGTACACCTCGATGGCCTTGTCCTGGTGGGCGTACGCGTTGAAGGCGGCGAAGACGGTCGAGGGCGGGCAGGTCATGTCCTCCAGAGCCGTCGAGAACAGCGCCGGTGCACGCCCGCGTGCGGCGAAGTGCACCCCGTCGAAGTAGGACAGAGTGGCCCTCGCCTGTTCGGCCCGGCCCCGGTGCGTCTTGAGGCGGCTGCCCACCTCGCGGTTGTACATGGTCTACGAGGCGGGCGAGCGGCTCCAGGGGGCCATTGCGGTGGCCCGAGCGGTTCAGGGCCTGCCCGGCGGATCGGGGTCGGGCAGGAGCCATCCGCCATCCGGCCCGCGGGCGCGGCGAAAACACGTTGCCCGCAGGCCGGAGGCCTGCGACGCTCCCTCTCATGCCTGACAACGATTCAAGCGGTTCGCACCAGGTCGCGGCGCTCTTCTCGCACGGCCGTCTGACGGCGATCCCCCGCAAGACGGCACGGCGCGAGCAGTTGCTGGTCCACCTCACCGAGACCCTCTTCGAGCGGGACCGGACCTACACCGAACGTGAGGTCAACGAGGCACTGCTCACGGTGCACGAGGACTGCTCGGCGCTGCGCCGCTACCTGGTCGTCGCCGGTCTGCTGGTCCGCCCCAAGGACGGCAGCAGCTACCGGCGCGGGCGGTAGGGCGAGTCCTGGCCGGCGCGTGGCGTGCGACGCACAGCGCGCGCCCTACGCGTCCGCCACCGAGTCGAACCGCACCTCGTCCCGGCCCACGCCCCGCGCATCGGCGTCCACCGAGCGGCGCAGCGCCTCGTGGAGTTTGGCCGGAGTCAGTACGCCGAGGAATCGTGACCCGTCCAGCACCGCGATCCACCCGGCGTCGTGCTGGAGCATCTCGCTGAACGCCTGCTTCAGTGGCGCGCCGACCGGCACCCAGGCGTCCATCCGGCGGGCCTGCTCGCCGACCGTGCCGTGTTCCTCGGCGATCCGCAGCGCGTCCGCCGACACCCAGCCGTGCAGGTCGCCCTCGCCGTTCAGCACCACCGCCCAGCGGGCACCCGCACTGCTCAGCCGTGCCGTCGCCGACCTCACCGGCTCGTTCAGCCGGGCGACCGGCGGCTGCTCCAGATCGTCCGGCTCGATCGTGGTGACCGAAAGGCGCTTCAGACCCCGGTCGGCGCCCACGAACTGTGCCACATACGAGGTCGCGGGAGACCCGAGCACCGCCCCCGGGCTGTCGAACTGCTCGATGCGTCCCGCCCCGTAGACCGCGATCCGGTCACCCATCCGGACCGCTTCCTCGATGTCATGGGTGACCATCAGGACCGTCTTCCTGACCGTCGCCTGAAGACTCAGGAATTCGTCCTGCAGCCGCTCACGCACCACCGGGTCGACCGCGCCGAACGGCTCGTCCATCAGCAGCACTGGCGGATCGGCGGCCAACGCCCTTGCCACGCCCACCCGTTGACGCTGCCCCCCGGAGAGCTGGGCGGGGTAGCGGGAGCCGTACGTCTTCGGGTCGAGGCCCACCAGATCCAGCAGCTCGGCCGCCCGCTCGCGGGCCCTCGCCCGCTTCCAGCCGGCCAGCGAGGGGACCGTCGCGGTGTTGTCGAGGATCGTGCGGTGCGGGAAGAGACCGACCTGCTGGATGACATAGCCGATCCGGCGGCGCAGTTTCACCGGATCGACGCCGGCGATGTCCTCGCCGTCGACCAGGATCCGGCCCGACGACGGCTCGATCAGCCGGTTCACCATCATCATCGTGGTGGTCTTGCCGCAGCCGGACGGTCCGACCGGAGTGACCAGCTCCCCCTCGGCGACCTCGAAGGAAAGGCCGTCGACCGCTCTCGTACCGTCCGGGTAGACCTTGCTGACCTGCTCGAACCGGATCATGCCTGCACGGTAGGAGGCCCCCGGGCGTGCCGCACACGGGCCGCGACTGTCCGTGTCACGGCCATGTGCTGAACTGTCCGTGGAACATCTGATTCAGGAGCACCTTGTGAGCAGCTACCGGCACCCCGGCATCGTCTTCACCGACCGCTATTTCACGGTCCCGCTCGACCACACCGTTCCGGGCGGTGAGCAGATCGAGGTCTTCGGCAGGGAGGCCGTGGCGAGCGGCAAGGACGGCGAAGAGCTGCCCTGGCTGGTCTATCTGGAGGGTGGCCCCGGCTTCGGCGCCAGGCGCTTCATCGGCACGGAGGCATGGCTGGGGCGGGCCGTGCAGGAGTTCCGTGTGCTGCTCCTCGACCAGCGCGGCACCGGCCTTTCCACCCCGGCCAACCGGCAGACCCTGCCGCTGCGCGGCGGCCCGCGCGAGCAGGCCGACTATCTCGCCCACTTCCGCTCCGACAACATCGTGCGCGACTGCGAGCTGATCCGCCCGCAGCTGACCGGCGGCGAACCGTGGACGGTACTCGGCCAGTCCTTCGGCGGCTTCTGCGCCGTCCGCTATCTGTCGGCCGCCCCCGAGGGGCTCAAGGCCGTCCTCATCACCGGTGGACTGCCCTCGCTCGACGCGCACGCCGACGACGTCTACCGGGCCGCCTACCCGCGGATCGAGCGCAAGGTCGCCGCCCACTACGCCCGCTACCCGCAGGACGTCGAGCACGCCCGGGAGATCACCGCTCACCTCGCCGAGCACCGCCCGGAAAGCGCGGGACACCGTCTGACACCCGAGGGGTTCCAGTCCCTCGGCATCATGCTGGGTGGCGGCAACGGCAGCCACCAGCTGCACTACCTGCTGGAGAACGCCTTCGTCCGTACGCCGCTCGGCACCGAACTCTCCGACACCTTCCAGGAAGCGATGCGCACGGCCAACTCGTTCGCCGGGCATCCGTTGTACGCGCTGATGCACGAGGCGATCTACGGTCAGGGCGAACAGCCCACCGGCTGGGCCGCCGAGCGGGTCCGTGCCGAATTCCCGCAGTTCGACGCGGCCACGGCGCTCAAGGGCGATGGACCGGTGCTCTTCACCGGTGAGAGCATCCACCCCTGGCATTTCGAGGTGGACCCGGCGCTGCGCCCGCTGCGCGAGACGGCCGAGCTGCTTGCCTCCCGTACCGACTGGGCGCCGCTGTACGACACCGAGCGGCTGGCCGCCAACGAGGTGCCGGTCGCCGCAGCCGTCTACCACGACGACATGTATGTCGACACCGGGCACGCGCTGCGCACGGCGGAGTCGATCCGCGGTCTGCGTACCTGGGTGACCAATGAGTTCGAGCACGATGGGCTGCGTGCGGGAGGACCGCGCGTACTGGACCGCATGCTTGCCCTGGTACGGGACGACGTCTGATCCGTTTCCGCAAAGGGAGGAGCCGGTTGCGCGGGTGCGTGACCGGCTCCTCCCGCTACGGGGTGGCTCAGCCCTGGAGGGCGTCCAGCGTCGCGTCCAGGTTCGCGGCCGAGTGCGGGGCCCGGTTGTACGGAAGCTTCGACAGGGCCGCCGCCATGCCGCACGTGTTGGTCACGGCGGAGAAGACGAGCCCGGAGCCGACGCCGGCGGAGATCCAGCGCGCGGCCGGGAAGCGCACCCCGGCGAGCAGGCCGGCCACCACGAGCGAACCGGCAGCGAGCCGGACCTGACGCTCCATCGGCCAGGTTGCCCGGGTGCCGGCGGGACGGTCGAGATCCCGGCCCTCGCCCTCCCAGGCCGAGGTGCCGCCGGACAGGGTCACGGCGTCGATGTCGGCCGCTGCGAGGATGTCGCAGGCCCGGGTGGAGCGGACGCCGGAGGCACACACCACGAGAAGCGATCCGCGGGCCGCGGCGGACTTCAGCGCGGGCACGGCCTCGTGGAGGCGGTCCAGCGGGATGTTCAGAGCACCGGGAACGTGCCCTGAGGCGTACTCGCCCGGGGCCCGCACATCGATGACGGTGAACTCCGCGAGACGGGCCGCGGCCTGGGCGGGGGAGAGGGAGACGGGGCTGGTCACGAGCAGTGTTTCCTTTCGTTCACCGGGGCTGAGGAGGGACTCGGTCCCTCCTTCCCCATTCAGGTTAGAATACCCCTCGGGGTATTAGGAGGAGGATGTTGTGGAACTCGACATGGCGGCCGACGAACTGAAATCGGTCCTCAACCGACTTCGCCGCGCACAGGGCCAGCTCGCCGGGATCATCAGGATGATCGAGGAGGGCCGCGACTGCGAGGACGTCATCACACAGATGGCGGCCGTTTCCCGGGCGCTCGACCGGGCCGGTTTCGCGATCATCGCGACGGGCCTGCAGCACTGCATGGCCGACGGCGGCAGTGAGCCCGCGGACCGCGACCAGATGCGGGCGCGACTGGAGAAACTCTTTCTCTCGCTTGCCTGAGCCGGAAGGCGGGGCTGGTGGCCGGGGGTGACGCCGTGGCTCACACCACGGCGTCGACGAGCATGAACACGGCCACGGCCAGCAGTACCGCACCGAAGACCCGCTGCAACGCGGCGGTGGACACCCTCGCGGCCAGGCGCTGCCCGTCCCAGGCCCCGAGCACCGCCGCCGCCGTGAACGGGGCGATCACCGCCCAGTCCAGGGCGGTGGGCGTGGCGAGGCGGGTGATCAGGGCGGCCGTGGAGTTCACCGTGATGACCAGCAGGCTGGTACCGACCGCCGCGCTCATCGGGACGGCCAGTACGGTGACCAGGGCGGGCACCGCGAGAAACCCACCGCCCACGCCGAGAAACCCGGTCACGGCACCGAGCCCGGCGCCCGCTCGCGCGGCCCGCCCGGCGGGCACGGAGTCCGTGCCGTCCCCGTCCTGTGCCGCGGGCTCCGCCCGGGGGCGGAGCATCCGTACCGCGGCGACCACCGCGAGCACCGCGAACGCCGCGGTCAGCACCCCGGACGGAATCCGCGCCGACAGCGCCCCGGCGACCGCCGCCGGAACGATTCCCGCTGCTGCGAAGAGTCCGCCCGTACGCCAGCGGACCCTGCCCTCCCTGGCATGGGCGACCAGCCCGGTGAGGGATGTGGCGATGACGATGAGCAGGCCGGCGGTGGTGGCGGCGGCCGGGGTGAAGCCGAGCAGATAGATCAGCGCGGGGACGGCGAGAACGCTTCCGCCCCCGCCCAGCCCGCCGAGTGCCAGACCCACCACCGTCCCGGCGGCCAGCGCCAGAATCAACGTGGTCATGCGACGATGCCCGCCGCCCCGTGCCGACCGTGCACGGGCAGGCCCGCGGCGGCCCAGGCGATCATGCCGCCCACGACGTCGACGGCCTGTGAGCCGCGGTCGGCGAATATCCGGGCCGCCTGCCGGGACCGGTTGCCGGAGCGGCAGATCACCACCACCGGACGGCCCGTCGCCGAGTCCGGCAGCGATGCGCCCTCGGCGAGCCGGGACAGCGGCAGATGGATCGCCCCCGGCGCATGCCCGGCGTACCACTCGGACGATTCACGCACGTCCAGCAGAACCGCCGCACCGTCGGCGGTCCGCCGGGCGGCCTCGGCCGGGGTGACGCGGCCGGGGCCGCGACGGAAGAAGGACATCAGGGAAGACAAGGAAAACACTCCTCGGGAGCGGCGTTCGGGGTACGGACGTCGGGCGGTCAGGCCGGGGAAGCCGGGGAAGCAGGGACGGTCAGGCTCAGACCGGCCTGTACCGCCGCACCGAAACCGTCGTCGACGGCCACCACCTCCCGTCCTGCCGCATCCAGCAGTGACGCCGCGATCGCCGCCCGCATCCCGCCCGCGCAGTGCACCCACACGACGCCCGGCGGCACTTCGTCCAGCCGCCGGGGCAATTCGTGGACGGGAATGTGCACCGCCCCCGTGATGGCACCGCCGCTGTGCTCGGCGTCCCTGCGCACATCGAGAACCACCAGGTCCTCGCCGCACGCCCGGGCATCCGCCAGACCTGCGAAGTCGGACCTGCGGAACGACCGCAGCTCTGCCGGCTCGCGTACCCAGTCCTCGGGATCGCCGATGGCCGCGGCCACCGGCCGGCCCATACCGACGCGGGACAGCTCCCGCTGCGCATGCGCGACATCGGCGGCCGTGCCCGCCAGCAGGGTGACGGGCTTCCCCCGAGGGATCAGCCAGGCCAGATACGTCGCGAGCTGTCCCTCGCCCTCGAAGTTGAACGATCCGGCGACATGTCCCTCGGCGAACGCCACCCGGCTGCGCAGATCCACCACCCACTCGCCCGCGGCCAGCCGCCGGGAGATCTCCTCGGCATCGGCCGCGCCGGGCGGGGTCAGATCGATCGGATCGGGGCCCGCCGCATTGGCCGGCCCCATGTGCGCGTAGTAGGCGGGAACGTCGTCCAGACCGGCGAGCAGTTCGGTGACGAAGGTGTCCACGTCCTTAACCAGTGCGTCGTTCCGCTTCCGCTCGTCACCGACGGTCGTCGCTGTTCCCTCGGCCTGCGAGGAGGAACAGAAACTGCCGAAACCGTGCGTCGGCAGAACAGGAACGGCGTCTTCGAGCTCGTCGGCCAGCCGGTGCGCAGAGGCATGCTGGGCGCGGGCCAGGTCGGCGGTGAGCCGCGGCTCCACCAGATCGGGCCGGCCCACGCTGCCGATCAGCAGTGAGCCGCCGGTGAAGGCGGCGACGGCGCGACCGTCCTCCTCCAGCACATAGGACGTGTGGTGCGGGGTGTGCCCGGGAGTGGCGAGCGCGCGGAGGGTGAGCCCGTCGTCGACCGGTGCCGTGTCACCGTCGGCCACCGGCACCCGGCTGAAGGAGACCTCCGCGGCGGCGGGCACCAGGTACCGCGCCCCGGTGACGCGCGCCAGCTCCAGGCCACCGGTCACATAGTCGTTGTGCAGATGTGTCTCCACCACCAGGGCGATCCGCACACCGCGCCGGGCGGCCGCGGTGATGACCCGGTCGATGTCGCGCGGCGGATCCACGACCACGGCGGCCCGCTGCCCGCCCGCCAGATAACTGCGGTTGCCGAGGCCCGCTGTCTCCATGGTGTCGACGAAGAACACGACACGGCTCCTTCCGTTCGGTTACCCCGGGGGGTATCTCTCGTTCAGATTAACATTAATACCCGGGGGGGTATTTCGCCGCCGGGTGAGATGCGGGTAACGCCGATGGGGGGGTGTGTGCGGGGCGCCGGGTGCGGGGCCGGGCTCTGGCCGCTCCCGGCGGATCGCCGCCCCCTGAGCCCCGAACCGTTACCTGGCGGTTCGTCAGGAGAGTGGGCTGCTGTCGGTTTGCTGAGCTGAAGTGCGTTGTGGTGAGCGGGAGTGAGTCCTGTCGGCGGGTTCACCGCGTGGGAACGGAAGTTCTGGGGGTCGAATGGGTGACCTTGGCGTCTGCTGCTCGTTGGACCGGGTAGCGGGTGTCCGGTCTCGTGGGAGACTCCGAGCCGGCAGCGGGCGTGCCACAGCGCGGTCGCGGTCACTTCAACCAGCGGCAGCCCCACCAGGGCGCCGGTGAGCTTCCGCCCTGTCCGGACAGCAGAGCCTCCGGTGAGTGAATGGTTGTCTTGGTCGACTGCCAGTTCTACCGGGGCTCCGCTTCCTACGTCCGGCAAACCCACAGATCACAGCCGCCTGGACAGTCGCACTCAAGCCGTAACTTCACGGCCTTGGGCTATAGCCGGGCACCGGATCGACTGCGGAAGACCGTCGGGGTGGACGGGGAATCTCAGGGTTGTGGGATGAGTTTTTTTGGGGGACAGTCCCACCCGGTTTCAGGGTTTTCCCGGACTGTGCCGAGGTGTCCGCCGCCCCTAGCGTGCGGGTATGTCAACTTCTCGACGCATCAAGGCCTTCGCGGCGTGCGCGGCGGTGCTCGCCGCCACCGCGACGACCACTGCCACCGCCACAGCCGCTGACCCGGACCCGTTCGCCCGCTTCCACGGCCAGCACGTCGACTGGCACGCCTGCGCCCTCGGCCTCGACGACGAGCTGGGCCAGGCGCTGGACGCCGCCGGCGCCGACTGCGCCGACATCACCGTGCCGCTCGACTACGCCGACCCCGGCGGTCGCACCATCACCGTCGCCTTATCCCGCCTGAAGGCCACCGACACTGCCCACCGCGTCGGCCCACTGCTGCTCAACGACGGCGGGCCGGCCGGCCCCAGCCTCCACATGCCACTGACCAAGTCGAAGGTGATGGGAGAGGTCGCCGACCGCTACGACCTGATCGGCATGGACCCGCGCTTCGTCGGCCGGAGCACCCCGCTGGACTGCGGCTGGGACCTCGGCTCCGCGCTCGTCCGCTCCGCGGGCGCCGACCTGGCGGCGTACCGCGAGGAGGTCGCCGTCGCGCGCGAGCTGGCCGGGCGGTGCGAACGCGCCCACGGTGACGTGCTGCCGTACGTCACCACCCGCAACACAGCCCGCGACATGGACGTCATCCGAGCCGCCCTCGGCGAGAACTCC
Organism: Streptomyces sp. NPDC037301; assembly: GCF_055602785.1. Classification (NCBI taxonomy): domain Bacteria; kingdom Bacillati; phylum Actinomycetota; class Actinomycetes; order Kitasatosporales; family Streptomycetaceae; genus Streptomyces; species Streptomyces sp. NPDC037301. The sequence continues at coordinate 257,392 of NZ_JBVJWD010000007.1, read as the reverse complement.
CTCTCCTACCTCGGCTACTCCTACGGCAGTTACCTCGGCGAGGTCTACACCCAGCTCTTCCCCGGCCGCACCGACCGCATGGTGCTCGACGGCGTCAATTCCCCGGAGCACTACAGCCAGACCCTGCTCCGCGGCGCCGAGGCGGCCAACGAGGCGGCCCTGCGCGCGTGGGCGTCGTGGGCCGCCGCACGGCACGGCACCTACGGGCTGGGCGCCACGCGCGGCAAGGTCCTGGCAACGGTGCAGCACATCCTCGACGCCGCTACGGAGGAGCCGCTGCGGATCGGAAAGGCGTACCTGCTGGACGAGCACGTGCTCCCCTCCGTCTTCATCGGCGGCCTCGGCAGCGACCTCGACGAGCGGCGCGCCGACCTGGCCGGGACCGTACGTCTCCTGGCGCGCGCTGCGGACCGGGAGCCGGTCGAGCCGTCCGAAGCACTCGCCGGGCAGTTGGAGTTCCTGCTGACCGGGGCAGGCTCGGCCGCCTCCAGCCAGATGACCGCGATCATCTGCGGTGACGTGGCCGAGCGGCGCGGCGTCGGCAGCTACTGGCGCGCGGTCGAGGAGTCCCGCCGGCGGTCCCCTCTCGTCGGGCCGCTGGCCAACAACATCACCCCCTGCGAGTTCTGGGACCGGCCCGCCGAGGCGCCGACCGTGCTCGACAACGACGTCCCGGCCCTGCTCGTCAACGCCACCGGCGACCCCCGCACCCTCTACGCCGGCGCCGAGGCCCTGCGCGAGCAGTGGCCGAGCTCCCGGCTGCTCACCGTGGAGGGCGCCCGCCAGCACGGCCTGTACGGCGAGTACGGCAACGCCTGCGTCGACGAGCGCGTCAACGCCTACCTGCGTACGGGACGGCTCCCCGCGCACGACCTGACCTGCGAGGCGTAGCCCTGGCTGCGGCTGACAGCGGTACCCGGTGTCTTTCTCTAGCCCGGCGATGCGTTTGGAGACGGCCTGCTGGGTGATCGACAGGCCAGCGGCGGCTTCCTGGAACTGGCCCGCTTCCGCGACAGCGACGAAGGTACATACGGCTTCGAGATCCACGCCGATCCACCTTGGACCGACCGGCAAATGGGGGGCGGCGTCGCGGGGCCGGGCACGCACTCCCCCAAGGCCTTAAGGGCCAGGGGGGACCCCCTCCGGCGTTGTCGTCACTCACCATGGCTCAGCAATGCATCGATCCTCCGCCTTGCAGCTGCACGCGCCCAGCCCCGCTCCTTCTCCCACCCCCCCATTTGCCGGTCGGTCTTAGTGAACAACGGATGGTTGTGAATCGCTGGTAGGGCAGTTGTTTGACCTGCTGCTGTGCTGCTCGCTTAGCTCTCACTGGTCGACGTCGGTCTGTTCGGGTGGGACATCAAGGGGGCGTGCTGAGCATGGTGGGCAGGAGACCGTTGGGCCGGCAGTTCCGCTGGCTGTGGGCGGCATATGCGGTGAGCGCCTATGGGTCCGGGCTGGGGTTCGGTGCATTCCCGCTGATCGCCGTGCTGGCGTTGCACGCCAGTCCCGCTGAGGTGTCCGCGCTGTCCGCGGTGGGGCCTGCGGTGGGCGCGCTGATCGCGCTGCCACTCGCGCCGTGGGTGGAGTTTCGGCGCAAGCGCCCGGTCATGATCGCGATGGACCTGACCCGGTTTGCGGTCATGGCGACGATCCCGGTCGCCTACGCCTTCGGTCGGCTCAGTTTCGTCCAACTGCTCGTGATCTCGGCCGTGGTCGCCGCAGCCAAGATCGCCTTCAACGCGTCCAGCGGCGCCTACCTCAAGGCCCTCGTCCGGCCGGATGACCTGCTCGTGGCCAACGCGCGATTCGAGTCCACGAACTGGAGCTCCATCGCGGTCGGGCCACCGCTGGGCGGGGCGGCGATCGGCCTGTTCGGGCCGGTCACCACCGTGGTGGCCGACGCGCTCAGCTACCTGTTCTCTGCGCTGTGCATCACCGCGATTCACGGCCGGGAAGAAGCGCCGCAACCAACCGGCAAAAGCCCGGCCCGGGCGGGCGCATTGCTTGACGGCTGGCGGCACATCATGGGCCATCCCGTCTTGCGGGCGCTCTACCTCAACAACATGCTCGTCGCCGGTCTGATCATGGCCACCGAGCCGCTGCTGGCCGTGCTCCTGCTTCGCCAGCTCGGGTTCCCACCCTGGCAGTACGGCCTCGCCTTCGCCGCCCCCTGCGTCGGCGGACTCATCGGCTCCCGGCTGGCCCGCCGTGTCGTGGCCCGCTACGGCCAGCACGGGGTCTTCCGGACCGTCGGCACCCTGCGCGCCATCTGGCTGATCGGCCTGGCCTTCGTCCGTCCCGGCGTCGTCGGCCTCGTCACCGTGATAGCTGTCGAACTGGCGATCATCATCAACATGAGCCTGTACACCCCGGTGCTCGCCACCTACCGGCTCGAACACACCCCCAAGCATCTCATCGCCCGCACCCTGTCGGCCTGGTCAATCGGCCAACAGGCGTCCATCGCCATCCTCACCGCGCTCGCCGGGCTGCTCGCCGACGTCACCAGCCCACGCACTGCTCTCACGGTCGCGGGACTGCTCATCCTGACCACCCCGCTCCTGCTTCCCCGCCACGACCACAGGCCGCAGCACGAGCCGGATCTGGACCATAGCCACTCATGACACACCGAAACTCGCCGCTGAAGCCCGCAGGAAGCGGCTGGTCCGCCGATGCGCGTCCGCGTCGACAGGCGCACACCACCAGCAAGGAGAACACTCGCGTGAGCACTACCCTCGCACTGGACCCCACGCACACCGCTCTTCTCGTCATGGACCTCCAGCCCGCGATCCTGGCCCTTCTGCCCGAAGACGGGGACGGCAAAGCCCTGCTCGATCGCGTGGAGGGGGCCATCGCCGCCGTTCGCGCAAACGGCGGCACCATCGCCTACGTACGCGTCGGCTTCACCGAGGCCGACTGGGACGCGATCCCGGCCACCAACAAGTCCTTCGCCCCGCTGGCCCAACACCGCGTCATGCACCACGAGGACCCTGCCGCTGCCATTCACGAGCGCCTGGCTCACCAGGACGGCGACATCGTCGTGCGCAAGATCCGCTACGGCGGCATGTCCACCACCGACCTCGACCAGCAGCTGCGCGAGCGCGGCATCACCACTCTGGTCGTCTCCGGCATCAGTACCAGCGGCGTCGTCCTGTCCACCGTCATCGACGCGGCCGACCGCGACTACCAGCTCTACGTCCTGTCCGACGGCGTCGCCGACCCAGACACCGAAGTCCACAACGTCCTCCTCCATCAAGTTTTCCCCTCACGGGCCCACATCATCGACACCGCCGAGCTGCACGCCCTGCTCCGGGCTGACTGACTCGAACCACGAGCCGATCCCACCCACGGCCGCCGCACCCACCCGGTGTGGCGGCCGCCCGCACCCCGGTGACGGCCCAGCAGCAGCCCGGAGCTCTCACCGGCCGCCTACCGCACCCGCCACGACCTCCGCCGGTGTTACGGCTCCCGGCACTTTATGAGCCGGGGACCAGTGCAAACGTCACCGTCGAAACCCGCTCGGCCTTCCTGCTCACGATCACCAAGTGGGTCCCGAGTCGGGCGAATTCCGCCGCGATCGCCTTGCCCGGTCCCGAGCCGGCACCCGTCTCCAGCACCACGCAGCCGTCGTACGCGCCGGCCGGGAGCGCGCTCGCGCCCATCGGGGGAGGGGCGGGCAGCCCAGGGGTGTACATGTTCTCCGTCATGCACGCATGGGTACCGCTTCTGAGTACAAAGCTCCAGGTCCACGTGTTGATGTTGTCCAGACCATTGACATGCAAGCGACACGATGTTGAATTCGGTCTTGTTGTGTTGTGCGACTCCGGTGACTTGAGTGATCAATGGAGGACCAGTGACGCCTCGCCCATCCCGTCTCACCGCGCTAGGCGCGGCGGCGACCCTGCTCGCCGGTGGTCTGCTGACCGCCGTGCCGCCCGCCCAGGCAGCCGACAGCGCCCGCCCCGCCACCCCGGCGAAGGCCGCGGCGGGGCAGCGGACCCCCGCCATCACGCCGACCCCGCAGTCCGTGAAGAGCCGATCCGACCGGATCACCATCAGCCCCACCGTCACCCTGGTGGCGGGCGCAACCTCCGACGAACCATCCCTCAAGGTGGTGGAGACCGCGCTGCGCCGGGCCGGTGCACAGCGCGTCGTACGCAGCGACAGACCCGGCAGGAGCGGGCTCACCGTCCATGTCGGTGACTCCGCCGCGCTCGCCGCCCAGCACCTCGACGGCCCGTCCGCGCTGCCCGCCGACGGCTATGTCCTCGGCATCGGCGCCGGTCGCATCGTCCTCGCCGGCAAGGACACCACCGGCACGTACTACGCCGCACAGACTCTGCGTCAGGTCCTGCCGCGGGCGAAGCATCCGGGTGCCGAGGTCGCCGGACTCGCGGTACGCGACTGGCCCGGCACCGCACTGCGCGGCGTCATCGAGGGCTTCTACGGCACCCCGTGGTCGCACGAGGCCAGGCTCGACCAGCTCGACTACTACGGCGAGCACAAGATGAACATCTATGTGTACTCGCCGAAGGACGACCCGTATCTCCGCGCGAAGTGGCGCGACGCCTACCCCGCCGACCGGCTGGCCCAGATCAAGGAGCTCACCGACCGGTCCGTCCAGCGGCATGTGGAGTTCACGTACGCGCTCTCGCCCGGCCTCTCCGTCTGTTACAGCTCGGACGTCGACGCCAAGGCGCTGGTCGACAAGTTCCAGACGATCTGGGACATCGGAGTACGGACCTTCGCCGTGCCCCTCGACGACATCAGCTACACCGACTGGAACTGCGCCGAGGACAAGGCGAAGTGGGGGACCGGCGGCGCTGCGGCAGGCGCGGCGCAGGCCTATCTGCTCAACCGGGTCAACAAGGAGTTCATCTCCACCCACCCGGGCGCCCAGCCGCTCCAGATGGTCCCCACCGAGTACTACGACGTCTCCGCGTCGCCGTACAAGAAGGCGCTGTCCGAGCAGCTCGACCCCGATGTACTCGTCGAATGGACCGGTGTCGGTGTCGTCGCGCCGACCATGACCGTCGCACAGGCCGACGCCGCCCGCACGGTCTTCAACCACCCGATCCTGACGTGGGACAACTACCCGGTCAACGACTATGCGACCAACCGGCTGCTGCTCGGCCCGTTCAACGGACGGGAGAAGGGTCTGCCCGGCAAGCTTGCCGGGATCACCGCAAACCCGATGATCCAGCCGTACGCCTCGAAGATCGCGCTCCATACTGTTGCCGACTACGCCTGGAACGACGCCGCGTACGACCCCCGCGCCTCATGGGGCGAGGGACTGAAGGAGTACGCGGGCGGCGACCCCCGCACGGAGAAGGCGCTGCGGGCCTTCGCCGACGTCAACTACAGCTCGGCACTCAACAAGGACCAGGCCCCCGAACTGGCGGCCGATTTCGCCGGCTACTGGAAGTCCGGTGACGCCGCCCGGCTTTCCTCGGTGCTCGGTGCGCTCGGCTCCGCGCCCGACCGGTTGCGCAGCAGCCTCCCGGACCGGGGCTTCGTCGCCGACTCCGGCCCCTGGCTGGATGCGACCGAGTCCTGGGCGACAGCCGCCCGCACTGCCCTGCGCATGGTCGAGGCGGCCCGAGCCGGAAAGGGAGCGCAGGCCTGGGAGCTCCGGCAGCAGCTGCCGGCACAGGTCACCGCGGCGAAGTCCTTCACGTACACCGGCCTCGACGGCGGCAAGGTGCCGGTCGCCGTCGGCGACGGGGTACTGGACCGGTTCATCGACGCGGCGAACGCCGAGCACGACCGGATCCTCGGGGTGAGCGGTCGGCCCTCGGCATCGACCAGCCTGGGCACGTACCAGAGCAACACGCTCGCGCGGATGCTGGACGGCGACGACTCCACCTACTTCTGGAGCGACGGCGCGCCCGCCGCAGGTGACCGGATCACCGTGGACCTGGGCCGGGCGCGGGACATCGGCGACATCACCCTCGCCATGGCCAAGCCGGGCAGTGCCGACGACTACCTCCACGAGGGGGTGCTCGAGTACTCGGCCGACGGGCAGAGCTGGCAGCAGCTCACCGCCTTCTCCGGGAAGCCGGACGTCACCGTGACCGTGGCCGCCGGAACGAAGGCCCGCTATGTGCGGGCACGGGCGACCGCGGGCCAGGACAACTGGCTCGTCGTACGGGAGTTCAGCGTCGTGACCCAGGACGGGGCGGTGACCGGCGGACCGCCCGCCGCGAACGGATCCTCGCTGCGGGCGGCGTCCGACGGAGACCCGGGCACCGTCTACCGGGCGGCTCGCGCTCCGGAGGCCGGGGAGGCGCTGGAGCTGGGGCTCGTCGCCGCGCGTCCCGTGCGGTCCGTCACCGTCCTGCAGCCGGCCGGGTCGGTGGGCCGAGCCGACATCCAGCTGCGGGGCACCGACGGAACGTGGCAGACCGTCGGCGCGCTCGTCGGCCCGTACACCGAGGTATCCACCGCGGGCCGTACGGCCGACGCGGTACGCCTGGTCTGGAGCGCGGGGTCGGCGGCGCCGCAGATCGCCGAAGTGGTGGTGGTCGGCCAAGACTGAGGCCTGACGGGGGGATCGCGAGCGGGACTGCGCCGTTCATCTCCCCGGGCAGGTCCGTAGACCAGTCCCACGCCCGGTCCGGCCCGAAGTACTTCGGGCCGGACCGGGCGCATCCATGTCCGCCTCCGGCCGAAACCGGCACCGGCAGGTTGTTCCCAGAGAGGCAAGCGACCGCTTAGTATGCGCCGGAGCAGTGGTAATGCCGACAGTGTTGTGGAGGCCCCTCATGCAGGCATGGCGAGTGCACCGGAACGGCGAGCCGAGCGAGGTGATGCGGCTCGAAGAGACCGACCGGCCCACAAGCGGCGTCGGGCAGGTGCTCATCGAGGTGCTCGCGGCGAACATCAACTTCCCCGACGCGCTGCTCTGCCGCGGCCAGTACCAGGTGCGGCCGCCGCTGCCGTTCACGCCCGGCGTGGAGATCTGCGGCAGGACGGCGGACGGACGGAGGGTGCTCGCCACCCCCGCCCTGCCGAACGGCGGATTCGCCGAGTACGTCGTCGCGGACGAGGCGGCCCTCCTGCCCGCCCCGGACGCCCTCGACGACGCCGAGGCCGCTGCCCTGCACATCGGTTACCAGACCGGCTGGTTCGGCCTGCACCGCAGGGCGCACCTCCAGGCGGGCGAGACCCTCCTGGTGCACGCAGCGGCCGGCGGTGTCGGCAGCGCGGCCGTCCAGCTCGGCAAGGCGGCTGGAGCCACCGTCATCGGTGTCGTCGGCGGCTCCGAGAAAGCGAAGATCGCCACAGAGCTCGGCTGCGACCTGGTCGTCGACCGCCGCAGCGAGGACATCGTCACCGCGGTCAAGGAAGCCACCGGCGGACGCGGCGCCGACGTTGTGTACGACCCGGTCGGTGGCGATGCGTACGCCAAGTCCGTGAAGTGCATCGCCTTCGAGGGCCGGGTGATCGTCGTGGGCTTCGCGAGCGGCGTCATCCCCACCCCGGCGCTGAACCACGCCCTCGTCAAGAACTACTCGGTCCTCGGACTCCACTGGGGCCTGTACAACACCAAGGACCCGGCCGCGGTCCGCGCCTGCCACGACGAACTCACCCGGCTCGCGGCTCAGGGCGTCATCAAGCCGCTGATCAGCGAGCGGGTCGGGCTGGCCGGGGCCGCAGTCGCCGTCCAGCGGGTCGCCGACGGCATCAGCACCGGCCGGATCGTCGTCCTCCCGACAGGAGCTGACCGATGACAACCCCTGACGCGGCCGAACTCCGCCGCCGCACCCAGGACCTGCTGGCCGCACACCCCCCGGTCACCACCGACCGCACCGGCTTCCTCAGGGCCCGCTTCGACGCCGGACTCGCCTGGGTGCACTACCCGGCCGGCCTCGGGGGCCTCGACGCGCCGCGCTCCCTGCAGCCCGTCGTCGACGCCGAACTCGCCGCCGCGGGCGCCCCCGACAACGATCCGCGCCGGATCGGCATCGGCCTCGGCATGGCCGCCCCCACCATCCTCGGCTACGGCACGGACGAGCAGAAACAGCGCTTTCTGCGGCCGCTGTGGGTCGGCGAAGAGGTCTGGTGCCAGCTCTTCAGCGAACCGGGCGCCGGTTCCGACCTCGCCGCACTCGGCACCCGCGCCGTCCGCGACGGCGAGGACTGGGTGGTCGACGGACAGAAGGTCTGGACGTCCAGCGCCCATCTGGCCCGCTGGGCGATCCTCATCGCCCGCACCGACCCGGACCAGCCCAAGCACCGCGGCATCAGCTACTTCATCTGCGACATGACCGACCCCGGCGTCGAGGTCAGGCCGCTGCGCCAGATCACCGGTGAGGCCGAGTTCAACGAGGTCTTCCTGACCGGCGTGCGCATCCCGGACAGCAGGCGCCTCGGCCCGGTCGGCGAAGGCTGGAAGGTCGCCCAGACCACCCTGATGAACGAGCGGGTCTCCATCGGCGGAGCACGCATCCCGCGCGAGGGCGGCATGATCGGCCCGGTGGCCCGCACCTGGCGCGCGCGTCCCGAACTGCGCACCCACGACCTCCATCAGCGCCTGTTGACCCTTTGGGTCGAGGCCGAGGTGGCCAGGCTCACCGGCTCCAGGCTGCGCCAGCAGCTCGTCGCCGGACAGCCCGGTCCCGAAGGCTCCGGCATGAAGCTCGCCTTCGCCCGCCTCAACCAGGAGATCAGCGGCCTGGAAGTCGAACTCCTCGGCCAGGAAGGTCTGTTGTACAGCGACTGGACCATGCGCCGCCCGGAGATCGTCGACTTCACCGGACGTGACGCCGGCTACCGCTACCTCCGCTCCAAGGGCAACTCCATCGAGGGCGGTACCAGCGAGGTGCTGCTCAACATCGTTGCCGAGCGCGTCCTCGGCCTGCCCGTCGAGCCGCGCAACGACAAGGACGTCGCCTGGAAGGACCTGGCCCGATGACCGCACCGACCGAAGAGACCCAGGCACCTGATCTGCTGTATTCGGAGGCCGAGGACGATCTGCGGGCAGCGGTGCGTTCGCTGCTCGCCGACCGGTGCGACGCGCCGACGGTGCTCGCCCGCATCGAGTCCGGCACGCCGTACGACCCGCAGCTATGGAAGGCCCTCGCCGCCGGCATCGGCACCGCCGGGCTGCTGGTGCCGGAGAAGCTGGGCGGGCAGGGTGCGGGACACCGGGAGGCCGCGGTGGTCCTGGAGGAGCTGGGCCGCAGCGTCGCCCCCGCGCCGTATCTGACGAGTGCGGTCGTCGCCACCGAGACGCTCCTCTCGCTTGCGGCGCAGGACGGACCCGTCGCCGAACTCCTCGGCGACCTCGCCACCGGACGCAGGACCGCGGTCCTCGCAGTGCCGTTCGCCGCCCCGGTGCCCGACGCGGCGCAGCCCGCCGGTGTCGTGGCCGGCGCGGTGGAGGGGATGGTGACCGGCGTCGCCGACGCGGCCACGGCCGATGTGCTGCTGGTGCCGACGACCGACGGTCTGTACGCGGTGGAGACCGGCACCGCCGGTGTCACCGTCGAGCCGCTCGTTTCGCTCGACCTGACCCGCCCGCTCGCCACCGTCAACGTCGCCGGAGCCGCCGGAACCCGCCTGGCCGACGGCGCGTCCGCAGTCTCCGCCGTGCGCCGAGGGCTGCTGGCGGGCGCTGGACTGCTCGCCTCCGAACAGCTCGGACTCGCCGAGTGGTGCCTGACCGAGACGGTTCGCTACACCCGCGAACGACACCAGTTCAACCGGCCCGTCGGCTCGTTCCAGTCCCTCAAGCACCGCATGGCGCAGCTCTGGCTGGAGGTCGTGTCGGCTCGCGCCGCCGCGCGAAACGCCGCGGACGCCCTCGCGACCGGCAGCCCCGGCACGCCGTTGGCGGTGGCCGTCGCGCAGGCGTACTGCTCGAAGGTCGCGGTGCATGCGGCGGAGGAGTGCATCCAGCTGCACGGCGGCATCGGCATGACCTGGGAGCACCCGGCGCACCTGTACCTCAAGCGCGCCAAGGCCGACTCGATCGCATACGGCACGGCCGGACACCATCGCGAGGCCATTGCCGAACTCGTGGAACTGCCCGCGCCGTAACCGGACGCAGGGAACGGCCTGCGGCACAGCGGGACTTGGGAGCGGAGGTGCGTGTTCACGCGCCTCCGCTCCGCCGTTTCCCCGTCCGGCGGGGTACCGGGCATCCCTTTACCTGTTGTTTAATTGCGACCGAGTCGCAATAACAGTCGATCTTCAATAAGGGATGTGCAGAGTATGACGGCCCGATCGATACGGGGAGCGGTCGCCGCGACACTGGCGACCGTACTGTCGTTGACCGCGGCAGCCTGTTCACAACCGGGTGGCTCGGACGGCAGCAGCTCCGGTTCGGGTGCCGGGGACTCGGCGGTGGTCGGTATCGCCTACGAGCCCGACAGCCTCAGCCCACTCCTCGGCTACGGCAAGGACGGCAACTCCAAGATCTTCGACGGGCTGCTCGCCCTCGACGGGAACATGAAGCTGCGGCCCGCGCTCGCCACCGCCCTGCCCGAGGTGAGCGACGACGGACTGACGTACACGTACAAGCTCCGCCGCGGCGTGAAGTTCAGCGACGGGAAGCCGTTCGGCGCCGAGGACGTCGTCTTCACCTACCGCACCATCCTGGACGAGAAGACCAACAACGCGTCCCGGACCGAACTCGACGCGGTGAAGAGCGTCGAAGCGACCGGCGACGACACCGTCGTCTTCACGCTCAAGTACCCCTACGCGCCCTTCGCCCAGCGCACCGTCCTGCCCATCGCCCCCGAACACGTCGCGGGCAGGCAGGACGTCAACACCGGCGCCTTCACCACCCACCCCATCGGCACCGGACCGTACGTTCTCACCAAGTGGTCCAAGGGCGAGAAGCTGAGCTTCGAGGCCAACCCCGACTACTGGGGCGGCGCACCGAAGGTGAAGAAGTTCACCATGGCGATCATCAAGGACGACGACGTACGCGCCACCCGGCTGCGCTCCGGCGAGCTCGACGGCGCGATCCTGCCCCCCAACCTGGCCAAGGGTTTCGCCCGCGACAGCGGCACGCGCACGTACGCCGCCACGACGTACGACTACCGCACCGTGACCCTGCCCACCCACAACAGCGTCGCGGGCGACACCGCGATCCGGCGCGCCCTCGATGTCGCCGTCGACCGGCAGGCCATGGTCGACTCCATACTCAACGGCGAGGGCAGGGCCGCCTACGGTCCCGTCCCCACCGACAGCGAGTGGTTCGCCAAGGGCACCGAACGCACCCACGACCTCGACGCCGCGAAGAAAATCCTCGACGAAGCCGGGTGGAAGCCCGGCGAGGACGGCATCCGCGCCAAGGACGGCGTACGCGCCTCGTTCCCGCTCTGGTACCTCACCGGCGACAAGCTCCGCCAGGACCACGCACTCGCCTACGCCTCCGACGCCAAGAAGGCCGGCATCGACATCACCACCGAGGCCGGGACCTGGGAGGTCATCGAGCCCCGGATGAAGCAGGACGCGGTCCTCGCGGGCGGCGGATCGCCCGCCGACCCCGACTTCGACCAGTACACCCTGCTGAAGTCCTCGCTCGCGGGCGACGGCTTCAACAACATGGCGTGGTACGACAACAAGGCCGTGGACCAGGCCCTCGAAGCAGGCCGCAGGAGCGGTGACGAGGCCGAGCGCAAGGCCGCCTACGACACCGTCCAGCGCGAACTGGTGAAGAACCCCGGATACACCTTCCTCACCCACATCGACCATCTCTACGTCGTGAAGGACCGTTTCGGCGCGCTCACCACCCAGGTGGAACCGCACGACCACGGTCTGGCATCCGGCCCGTGGTGGAACATCGAGGACTGGACGCCGAAGAAGTGAACCACCGCCTCCCCTGGGGGCCGATGGGCAGGATGGCGGGACGACGGGCGCTGCTCGCCGTCCCCGTCCTGGCCGCCGTGACGTTCGGTGTCTTCGCCGTCGCCGCCGCCTCCCCCTTCGACCCGGTCAAGGCGTACGCGGGCACCGCCGGCCTCACCGCCTCGCAGGAGAACCTCGATCAGCTGCGGGTCAACCTCGGTGTCGACCAGCCCCTTGTGACCCGCTGGTGGAACTGGCTGACCTCCGCGCTGAGCGGCGACCTCGGCGACTCCAGCGTGATGCGCCAGCCGGTCGCCGATGTCATCGGCGAACGCATGGGCTGGTCCGTGCTGCTCGCCGCGAGCGCTTTCGCCGTCGCCGTCGTCCTGGGTACGGGCCTCGGTGTGCTGGCCGCACGCAGGCCCGGCGGCCTGCTCGACCGGTGCGTCAGCTCCGCCGCGTACACGCTCGAAGCCGCACCGGCCTTCTGGCTCGGCCTGCTCGCCATCTGGTTCTTCGCCCTGAAACTCGATGTGCTCCCGGCCGGCGGCCTCACCGACGCGGCCAGCGACACGGTCGCCTTCGGCCAGGTCGCCACCCATCTGGTGCTCCCGGCGGCCGTGCTCGGGATCTCCCAGCTGCCGTGGTTCTTCCTCTACGTACGCCAGGGCGTCGCCGACGCACTGGACGAAGACCCGGTGCGCGGCGCACGCGCCCGTGGACTGCGCGAACGCACCGTGCTGCTCGGCCACGCACTGCGCTCCGGGATGCTGCCGATGCTCACCCTCATCGGCTCCCGCGTCCCCGAACTCATCACCGGCGCCCTGCTCGTCGAGACGGTCTTCAGCTGGCCCGGCATCGCCGCTGCCACCGTGCAGGCCGCCACTTCCGTCGACTTCCCGCTGCTCGCGGCGCTCACGGTGCTCGCCACCGCGGCGGTCGTCCTCGGCAACCTCCTCTCCGATCTGCTGTACGCGATCGCCGACCCGAGGGTGGGCTTCGATGGCTGAACTCGTCCTCGGACCCAACCGCCGCACGACCCGCCGTATCCGCGTGGTCAGCTCCGCCGGGATCGTCGCCGCGGTGCTGCTCGCAGTGCTCCTCGTACCGCCGCTGGTCCAGCTCGACCAGCAGGCCGTCGACCTCGCGGCCAAACTCCAACCACCCTCCTGGGAGCACCCGTTCGGCACCGACGATGTCGGCCGTGACCTGCTGCTGCGCTGCGTCTACGGGCTTCGCGTCTCGCTGCTCGTCGGCATCGTCGCCGGGCTCACCGCCACCGTCATCGGGACCGCCGTCGGTGCGCTCGCCGCCGCGTTCGGGGGCTGGACCGACCGGATCGTCATGCGGCTCGTGGACACCTTCTCTTCCGTACCGCATCTGCTGCTCGGCATCTTCATCGTCGCCATGTTCCGGCCCGGCGTCGGCCCCGTGATCGTGTCCGTCGCCCTCACCCACTGGCTTTCGACGGCCCGGATCGTCCGCTCCGAAGTGCTGTCGCTGCGCTCGCGCCCGTTCATCGACGCGGCGATCTCCGGCGGCGCCTCGCGCGGGCGGGTCATCGTCCGGCACCTGCTGCCCGCAGTGCTTCCGCAGGCGGGCCTCGCCGCGGTGCTCATGGTGCCGCACGCCATGTGGCACGAGTCCGCGCTCTCGTTCCTGGGGCTCGGACTCCCCACCCACCAGGCGAGCCTCGGCAACCTCGTGCAGACGGCGCGCGGTTCGCTGCTCGCCGGGGACTGGTGGCCGACGCTCTTCCCCGGCCTGTTCCTGATCATCCCGACACTCGCTCTGGCGGGCCTCGCCGGCGCCTGGCGGGAACGGATCAACCCCCGCCGCCGATCGGAGCTGATGCTGTGAAGCCCACCCCGGACCGCCAGACCCCGGTCCTCTCCGTCCGAGGGCTCTCCGTCCGCTTCCGGATGCGCGGCGGGCGGCACATCGCGGCCGTCAGCGACGCACGCTTCGACGTCGCGGCGGGGGAGTGCCTGGCTCTGGTCGGCGAGAGCGGCTGCGGGAAATCCGTACTCGCCTCAGCGCTGCTGGGGCTGCTGCCCGGCAATGCACAGACCGAGGGTTCGGCGGTGCTCGGTGACGGGACCGATCTCCTCACCGCCGATGAACGGACCCTCGCCCGGACGGTGCGAGGCCGCCGCATCGGACTCGTACCGCAGAGCCCCGCAGCCCACCTCACCCCGGTCCGAACGGTGCGCGCCCAACTGGAGGAGACCCTCCGTGAACTGACCGGCATCCGAAAGCCCGCGCTGCGCGCCGCGGCGGAGCAAGCCGCCGCGCGCGCCGCCTTCCCGGCCGGCCACCTGGACCGGTATCCGCACGAGCTCTCCGGCGGTCTCGCCCAGCGCGCCGCGACCGCGCTAGCCATGATCGGCGACGCACCCCTCCTCCTGGCCGACGAGCCGACCACCGGACTCGACCGCGACCTGGTCGAGCGAACCGTCGACGAACTGCGCCGCCACACCGACGGGGGCAGGTCGCTGCTGATCATCACCCACGATCTGGCGGCGGCCGAGCGGATCGCCGACCGGGTCGCCGTGATGTACGCGGGCCGCATCGTCGAACTCGCCGACGCCGACCGGTTCTTCGGAGAGCCGGGACCACGCCACCCGTACGCGCGTGGCCTCCTCGACGCCCTGCCGGAACGTGCCTTCGCCCCCATACCAGGAATGCCGCCGGAGCTCGGAGCCCTCCCCGACGGGTGCGCGTTCGCGGCCCGCTGCAGCCGCGCCGACGACCGGTGCTCCGTACCACCCCCGTTCGACGGCCGTCTCGCCTGCCACCACGGTGTGCCGGCAGGCGCGGAGGAGTCCGCCCATGCTTGAACTCACCCGCATCACCGCCGGATACGACCCCCGCGACCCCGTCGTCCGCGATGCATCCCTGACGATCGCGCCGGGGGAGTCCGTCGGACTGCTCGGCCCGAGCGGCTGCGGCAAATCCACCCTGGCCAAGGTCGCCGCCCTGCTGCATCGCCCGGACGCGGGCACGGTCGTACTCGACGGCCGGCCGGTACGGGGCTGGCGGCACCGCGCCCCGCGGGCACAGCGCACCGCGGTCGGCGTCGTCTTCCAACAGCCCCGGCTCTCGGCCGACCCCCGGCTCAGCCTGCGCGAACTCATAGCCCAGCCGCTGCGGGCGACAGGCCGGCGCGCAGAGGTGACGGACCGGGTGGCCGAGCTGGCACCGGCCGTCGGTCTCACGGCCGAACTGCTGACCCGGCGTCCCCACGAGGTCAGCGACGGCCAGTTGCAGCGCGCCTGTCTGGCCAGGGCGCTGGTCCTGCAGCCGCGCTGGCTGATCTGTGACGAGATGACCGCGATGCTCGACGCGTCGACGACCGCCGCTCTGGTCGCGGTGGTCGAGACCTACCGACGCGAGTCCGGGGCCGGGCTGCTGGCCGTCGGCCACGACCGGGTGCTGCTGGAACGCTGGTGCGACCGTACAGTCGGCTGGCAGGGGATCTCCGGGCGTGTCGCAGCGCAGGAGTCCATCAGCCCGACCGGATGAACCCATACCCTTCGCGCATTCGACAATGGGGGTGCTGGGGCAAGCCCCGCATTCGGCGGATCCAGGTGGAGGGGAAGCATGGCTGATCAGTGGGTACTTGGGCAGCGTCTACGGCACCGGCACGTACTGCATGGTGCTCAACGCGCTCGACCCGCTGCACGCACGTTCCGCGAACTTCTTCAGCTGATCCGAGGAAAGAGACACCGATTGCGTGACTCGCCCGCTGTCAATACTCATGCGCGCTCGGCGTCTCCTTCTCCGCCCCGTCAGACCTGTGCCAGCCGTGTGCGCAGCGCGTCGATCTCGGGCAGGAACCAGAGCTGGGTGCCGGTTGCTTTCGCGGACGAAATCCCGCAGGGCGTTGCTCGCATCGGTGTGCCGGGAGATGTCCCCGATGACGGCCAGTTACAGGCGGTAGTTCATCGGAGGTGTAGGTGCAGCTCATTCCGGTTCCTCGATCAGGGTGTTGATGATCTCCAGCAGGTCCGCCGCAGTGTCCAGGCCACCCAGGACGATGATCTCGAGAGCGGTTCCTCTGGCGTACCGGCCGGGCGCGGACGGTGGCGGTGTCGTGCGGGTCGGCGAGTGCGCGGGTCTCGGGGCCAGGTCGGCCCAGCCGCGGGAGACGACTGCGCGGCGGCCCTGCGCGCGGACCGCCTTGATGGCCACCTGGGCGACGTCCGTCGAGGCGCGCATGGGCATGCTGCCGAAGTCCACGTACACCGGTGGTGTGCCGGCGTCCAGGAACGCCACCGACTCGGCCGGGAGTGGGCGTTCGTCCGGCCGATGTCAGGAGCTCGTGAGGATGACGAGTTGCTGGGTCGCTCGGGTCATCGCGACATAGCGGTCGACTGCTCCTTCGATGCCCTTGCCGAATGTCTCCGGGTCGATGAGGACGACCAGGTCGAACTCGAGCCCCTTCGACAGCTCCGGGGTCAGCGACCGGACGCGGGACGTCGTCCGGAATGTGGGATCGCCGATCACGCAGGCGATCCCGTCGGCATGTGCGGCGAGCCAGCTGTCGAGGACCGAGCTCAGATCCGAAGCAGATCCGTGTACGACGGGGACGTCGCTGCTGCGGATGGAGGTCGGCACGTTGGCGTCCGGGAGCACGGCCCGGATGACCGGCTCGGCTTCCGCCATGATTTCCTCCGGCGTCCGGTAGTTGATGCTCAGAGAAGCCAGGTTGATCCGGTCGAGCCCGATCCGCTCGAGCCGCTCCTGCCACGACTGCGTGAACCCGTGCCTGGCCTGGGCACGATCCCCGACGACGGTGAAGCTTCGGGACGGGCACCGGAGCAGCAACATCTGCCACTCTGCGTCGGTCAGTTCCTGAGCCTCGTCCACGACGATGTGCGCGAACGGGCCGGCGAGCAGGTCCGGTTCGGTGCCGGGCGATACGGTCCCGTCGACCAGCGTGTCCTGAATATCCTGTCCGCGCAGCATCGTCACCGCACCTTCACCGTCGTCATCGGCCTCAAGCAGGGCGTCGATGACGTTGGCCATGTGCTCGCGTTCGGCGGCGACAGAGGCGTTGTGCCGACGCTTACGTCGCGACGCCTCCGGGTCGCCGACCCGCTGCCGTGCTGCGTCCAGGATCGGCAGGTCGGACACCGTCCAGGCCTGGGCGTCCCCGCGCTGCAGCTGCGACACGTCATCGGGGCTGAGCCAGGGAGCGCACTTCCGCAGGTAGGCGGGTACCGACCACAGGTCTCCGACGAGGTCGGCCGCTTCGAGCAGCGGCCACGCGCGGTCGAAGGCCGTGAGCAGCTCCCTGTTCTGCAGCAGCGACTTGCGGAGCAGGTCAGCCGAGACGTCGCCGTCGTGCTTGTCCACCAGGATCGTGAGCAGCTCCTCGCAGACCTGGTCGCGCGCCTCGTTGTGCGGAGCACCGGGTCCTGCTGATTCGAACGCCACGGCCCAATCGTCGGCGCTCAGCCAGATGTCGGACCACTGGGTCGTGATCGTCATCCCCTTGGTGGGGGGCTCCTCGTAGAACCCGACGGCTGTCTCGATCGCCTTCACCAGGTTCGCAGACGACTTCAGGAGGGCCACGTGCGGGTCGGCCTCGATCGTTGCTGCGGCTCCCTCGGCGACGAGGTCCCGCAGGGTGCAGGTCTGTACGCCCTCCTCTCCGAGGCTGGGGAGGACATCGGCGACGTAGCCCAGGTAGGGCTGGTGCGGACCGACGAACATCACGCCGCCCCGGCGGTGACCGAGGCGGGGGTCGGAGTAGAGGAGGTAGGCGGAGCGGTGCAGAGCGACGACGGTCTTCCCCGTACCCGGACCGCCGTCGACGACGAGAGCGCCGCGGGATCCCGCGCGGATGATGGCGTCCTGGTCGGCCTGGATGGTGCCGAGCACGTCTCGCATCCGTGGCGACCGGTTGCTGCCCAGGCCGGCGATGAAGGCGGACTGGTCGTCGAGTGCGGCGTGCCCGGCGAACCCGTCCGCGGTGAACACCTCGTCCCAGTAGTCGCTGATCCGGCCGCGGGTCCAGCGATACCTGCGGCGGCTTGCCAGACCCATCGGGTTGCCGTGGGTGGCTCCGAAGAACGGCTCAGCCGCGGGAGAACGCCAGTCGAGCAGCAGCCGACGACCCGCGCTGTCCGTGAGGCCAAGTCGTCCGACGTACACCGGCTCGGGGCTGTCCGGGCCGACCATGTGTCCGAGGCACAGGTCCAGACCGAAGCGACGCAGTGCGCGCAGGCGAGCGGTCAGCCGGTGGATCTCCATGTCCCGGTCCATCGCCTGCCGGCCGATGCCGCCGGGCGCCCTGCGCTCGGCATCGAGGCGGTCGGACAGTTCGGCGATCGACTGCTCGAGGCACTCCGCGATGGCCGCGAAGTGCTGCTCATCGCCGGCGATCAGCGTCGGGTCGGCCTTGGGGGAGAGGCGGTCGGGAAGGTCGAACGCGCTGGTGGTCAGGGGGTTCACGTCATCAGCTCCGAATTGAGGCCGCTTGCAACCATTGCGCGCAGCAAGGCGTCGGGACCGGCGGGACGAACCGGGTGGCCATGACGAGCAGCGCTGGCGTCCAGGTCCCACAGCACCCGGTTGTCGGTCACCTCCGGCGGGAACGGCCGGCCCGGGTACGCCAGCGGCCGGTGGTGCGGCGACGGCAGGGTGAGCTGCTGGAAGGTCACGGACACCGAGCGGATGCCCAGTTTCTCGGCCACCGACAGCCCGCCGGCCGCGGCCGGCATCATCCCGGTCGCCACCAACACATCGCATCCCTCGGCCGCCGCGGTGACCACTTCGAACTGGCTGGCGATCACCTCGGCCGCGCGCTCCGGCAGCGAAGACGCCGGTGGCGCCCCGGCTGCCAGCGCACGCGCCGACCGACCGCCGCCAACGGCACACCGACACCCGACAACCGGTGGGCGAAGTCCTCGTCCGGCGGCGCGCACACCCGCACCTCCGCGCCGAGGGCCCGCAGCTGCACCGCGAGTCCCACCAGTGGTTCGACGTCCCCGCGCGACCCGCACGTAGACAACAACACACGCACTTCGTGACTCCCCCATTTCCGTAGGTTCTGGCCTCGGCCGATGATTCTGCGGCACGACCCGGGTCTTGCCGCAAGGCCCCCCATGCGCTATATGTTGAGAGTGGAAAGGAGTGGGTACTCCCCTTTCCCCTTCCTCGTCCGCTGTGGACGGACAGCCTCCTCGCGAAGCCGTGGCGCGCCGCGTACGCGGAACCGTCGGCCCAGGAGGACGACTTCGGGACCGCGGCCACCGCCTCGTTCATCCCGCTCATCAGCAGCAGTTGGAGCGACAACTTCAGCTGGCTGGCGCAGGCCCTTTCCCCGTGGCCGAACGGGACCAACTGCGCTCGCTCGTCGCCACGGCCCACCGAAGCGGCCACGCGTCCGTTTCTGGGCCACGCCCGATGTCGCGGGACCGGACGCGGGCGCGCCGTCCGGACCGTGACAGCCAGTCAACACCCATATGGCGGACATGCCAGTCCGCCGGGTGGCCTCTCCGCTACGCCACACTGGCGGCCGAATGCCGCATTCCGGCGCGGCGAAGGAGGTTGGCCATGGCCATTTCGATCTCACTGGTGCTGCTTCTGCTGATCCTTGCGGTGATCTTCCTCCGCACCGGGGGGCTGAAGATCTCGCATGCGCTGGTCTGCGCCATGCTCGGGTTCTTCCTCGCGGGTACGAGCATGGCGCCGACCATTCAGAACGGCCTGACGGCCACGGCCGACGTCGTCACCAGCCTCAAGCCCTGACTTCCGCACCCGTTCGGTGACCGGGGGACCGGGGGCGCGGTCACGCGGACTGCCCGGAGGCCGGGCGCGGGCTTCCGTGCCCGCGGCCTCTTCCCCAGCGGCATCTGCGACCTCGTACCAAACCCGGTTCGGTCAACCAGGGCTCCGGCACCACGCCGGACCTCTTCGGTGACGGCGACGACTATGTCGCGATCACCGACAACGCCGACGACCGGATGAACGTCCTGGTCTACCGCCGCGCCGCCGACGTTCCCGCGGACCGGCGGCTCGTGCCGGATACGGCTCACCGGGTGCCGTGGACCTGCGGGGAGCGCAGCCATTCAGTGAGCAGGCGATTGACGTCGGCGGCGCGCTCCTGCTGGATCCAGTGCCCACACCCCGGCAGGACGTGGGAGGAGACCAGACCGGGAAGGGTCTGGGGGAAGCTCTCGATGGCGTCGGCCATCCAGGCAGTCGACGCGTCGAGCTCTCCCCCGAGGAACAGCGAGGGCTGGGTGATCGGCGCACCGTCCCAGGGGGCGAGGTCTTCCCAGTCCCGGTCGACATTGCGATACCTGTTGAGCGCCCCCGTCAGGCCGGTCCGCTCGAACTCCGCCGCGTAGAAATCGAGATCGGCCTCGCTCAGCCACGAAGGGAGGGTGTCGGCGGCGAACCGGTCGCGGAGCCGTGCCCCCGGCGGGACGAAGAAGAGACTGCCCTCACCGGCCGGAGGCATCGTGTCGGCGGAGAGTCCGGCGTAGAACCCGGCCAGCCAGCCGCGGACATCGGGCTCGATCTCCTCCTCGGCCCGTCCCGGGGACTGGAAGTAACTGACATAGAACTCCTCGGCACCTCCGATACGGCTGAAGACGTCGCTCGGCCGGTGACCGTTCCGCGGCGCGTACGGGACGCTGAGCAGTGCCACGGAGGTGAAGACATCGGGCATGAGCAGCGCGCTGCCGGCGGCGATGGTCGAACCCCAGTCGTGGCCCACGATCGTCGCGGTCCCTTCACCGAGCGCATGCACGACACCGACGTTGTCCGCGACATGGGCCGGCATCCGGTACGCCTCCACATCGCCGGGCTTCGACGAGCGCCCGTAGCCGCGTACATCGATGGCGACCGCACGAAACCCTGCTGTGGCAAGGGCCGGAAGCTGGTGGCGCCACGAGTACCACGACTCGGGGAAGCCGTGGACCAGCAGGACCAGCGGGCCGGTGCCCTGTTCCACCACGTGGATACGGCCTCCGGGCACCTCCACCAGCCGGTGGACGGCGTCCGGCAGCGGAGCGGAGGGAGAGTCGGTGAGCGGCATATGCTTCTCCTCGCGGATGTGACCAGCTCTCGTGCGGTGGCCGTCGACGCGGGATCACCCGGCCGGGTGTGCCTCGCCCATCGGTGTCACCTGTGCCACGATCATTCGGCCACCGCTATCCCGCCCACAAGAATTCTTGCCGTTACGGCAAACCTGCGGTACGCGGTGCCGCCTCAAGGGCGGACGAGCCGGGACCGGATCAGGAACCGCACCCCCTCCGGAGCCTCCAGAGAGAAACCGCTGCCCCGACCCTCCACCACATCGACGATCAGGCGGGTGTGCGCCCACAGCTCGAACTGACTCTTCGACATCCAGAACGGGACGCTCTCCGCCACCCCGTCGACATCGAGCGAGGCCAGCAGCACGTCGGAGCCGCCGGTACGGAATTCCCCGTACTGGTAACACATGGGCGCACTGCCGTCGCAGCAGCCGCCCGACTGGTGGAACATCAACGGGCCGTGGGCCTCCCGCAGTCGACGCACCAGATCGGCGGCGGCGGGGGTGAGCTCCACGAGTGGCGCGTCCTGCGGACTCGTCCGGGATGCCCCGAACGGCGGCTCATCAGCACGCAGTTGGCCAGGGGGCGGATTCTTCGTCTCATCTCGGTTCATGCATCAGCCCTTGTCGCATCGGATGGCGCACCGGTCGGCTGGGACGATATGGGCGAACGCTACCAGTCCGGCTCCGTTCAGCAAGGGGTGTGCGAACGCGGCGGTCCGATCCACAGCCCCCGTTCGCCGCAGCGGGGTGGCCGCCGGTGTGCACGACCTGCACCGAGGTGTGGAGATCGCCCGGGGAGAGCAGCCGAACGGCTGAGATCGGCCGCGGCCCGTGCGCTGCTCAGCTCGCCTTCGCCCACGCGTAACGGTGTTCGGGCCGACCGGTGTCGCCGTACTTGAGGCTGAGGCTGATGCGGCCCGCGCCCTCCAGGTACTTGAGGTATCGCTGGGCGGTGGAGCGGCTCAGGCCGGCCCGGGCGGCGACCTCATGGGCGGACAGTGGCTCGTCGGCGGCCGACAGGACATGGCGGATGACGTCGGCCGTGGGTGCGGAGTGACCCTTGGGCAGGGCTGCCGCGGGACCGGAATCCGCGGTGCGAAGGGCGCCGAAGATCTGGTCGACCTGCTCCTGTCCCGCCTCGCCGCGGCCGTTTCCCATGCCTTCCAGGGTGCGGCGCAGGGCCGCGTAACTCTCCAGTTTGGACCGCAGACCGGCGAAGCTGAACGGCTTGACCAGGTACTGCAGGGCGCCGTACCGCATGGCGGTCTGGACGGTCGACACATCACGGGCCGCGGTCACCATGATCACATCGGCCGGATGGCCCAGCTGGCGCAGCCGACGTACAAGTGTCAGCCCCGTCTCGTCCGGAAGATAGTGATCGAGAAGAACGAGGTCGACATGGTCACGCTCCAGGCAGGCGAGCGCCTGCGCGGCGGTGTGTGCGCGAGAGATGACACGGAAGCCGGGGACCTTGGCGACATATGCGGCATTGATCTCGGCAACACGGAAGTCGTCGTCCACCACCAGGACATCGATCATCGCAACTCTCCCACTTCGGACAGCGGCCGGACGCTGAGTGCCTCTGGCAGGACGACGGTGAAGACCGCACCACCGCCGGCCCGGGCTGTGACACGAGCCGCGCCACCGTAGCGCTCGGCCAGCCGGCGC
The DNA here is from genome assembly GCF_055602785.1 of Streptomyces sp. NPDC037301. Lineage (NCBI taxonomy): Bacteria > Bacillati > Actinomycetota > Actinomycetes > Kitasatosporales > Streptomycetaceae > Streptomyces > Streptomyces sp. NPDC037301. The sequence continues at coordinate 234,867 of NZ_JBVJWD010000007.1, read as the reverse complement.
ACCAGCGCCAGCCCCAGACCGCGTCCGCGATGCGCGGGGGACTCCTTGGTGGACCAGCCCTCGGTGAAGATCTGCTCGCGCATGCCGGGAGGTACCCCGGGACCGTTGTCACTGACCCGCAGGACCGCGGTGGTGCCCTCGGCGAGAAGCTCGACCTCGATGAGCGACGCGACATCCAGCGCGTTGTCGATGAGGTTGCCGAGGACGGTCACCAGATCGCGCGGGTCCACCACCACGTCCGGGAGCCGGGTGGCCGGTGAGATGCGCAAGGAGGCGCCCCGCTCCGCCGCAATGGCCGACTTGCCCACCAACAGCGCCGACAGCAGAGGATCGTTGACGCGTTCCGCGACCTGCTCCGCCGACGCCCGGTGACCATTGGCCACCTCCGCGACGAACTCCACCGCGGCATCGTGCCTCCCGAGTTCCAGCAGCCCGAGCAGGGTGTGCAGCCGGTTGGCGTGCTCGTGGTCCTGGGCGCGCATCGCATCCAGCAGGCCGTGCGTGGAGTCCAGTTCACGGCCGAGCAGCTCCAGCTCGGTACGGTCGCGCAGGGTGACGACGGCTCCGCCGTCACCGGTGGGCATACGGTTGGCGATCAGCACGCGTCCATTGCAGACGGTGATCAGGTTGTCGCCGTCGACCCGTCCCGCCAGCACCTCCGTCGTACGGCCCGGGGGCAACACCTCGCCCAGTGCCCGTCCGACGGCGTCCTGGTCCAGCTCCAGCAGACGCTGCGCCTCGTCGTTGAGCAACCGGATCCGGCCCTGGGCGTCGAGGGCGAGAACGGCCTCGCGAATGCTGTGCAGCATGGCCTCGCGCTCGTCCAGCAACGCGGAGATGTCGCCGAAGGCAAGTCCATGGGTGCTGCGCTGCAGCCGCCGCGAGACGGCCAGGGCGGCCAGCACGCCCGCGGCGAGCGCCGCTCCGGAGTAGAGCAGCAGACCGGGAATGGCGCCGATCAGCCGCTCATGCACGCTGTCGTAGGCGATGCCCACCGAGACGGCACCCACGATGGTCCCGTCCCTGTCGCGCAGCGGAACCTTCGCGCGTGCCGAACGGCCCAGGGTTCCGTTGTCGATCTGCATGACCTCCCGGCCGCCCAGGGCCGTGCTGGGATCGGTCGAGACGTGTCTGCTGATCTGCGCGATGTCGGTGTGCGACCAGCGCACCCCACGGGTGTCCATGACCACGATGTAGAGCGCTCCGGTGGCCCGCCGGATCCGTTCCGCCTCGGCCTGCACCGGTCCGGTGGGGCTGGGGTCGGTACTGGTCAGGTTGTGCACCAGACCGGGTTCGGCGGCGGCGGTCTGGGCGATGGACAGCGCCTGGTGCATCGCCTGGTCGTCGAGCTGGTGGCTGAGGGGGGCGAGGAAGAGACCTGTCACGAGCATGATCGCGCCGGTGGTGATGGCCACCTGGGTGAGGAGCACCTGGGCGAAGACACGACGGGGCCAGTGAATCCGCATGTGCTCGATCTCTGCCTTCCGCCGGCCAGGAACCTGATGCTCCGTTTCGTCCTTGTGTGAACGCAACGTAAACGTCGCCGTCGCCGATGACCAGTCCTCGTGGCGCATTCGTTGCCGCAGCGCGAGCAGAACGAGCAGAACTGCGGGTTATGGGCAGAAGCAGGAGTTGTGGGCGCAAGGGTGCCCACGTCCCCGGGCCGCACTTAGCGTCCCGCTCCATGAACAGCGAAACGAGCCCCGCCATCGAGCTGCGGGGGGCGAGCAAAGCGTTCCGGACTCCGTCGGGGGCGCTCCACACCGCCGTACGGGATCTGGACCTCACGATCGGGCGCGGTGAGTTCGTCGCCGTGGTGGGCCCCACGGGATGCGGTAAGTCGACCACTCTGACTCTGGTCAGCGGTCTGGAGGAGCCCACCGAGGGGGAGGTGCTGGTGGGCGGCGAGCCGGTGCGCGGCATCGGCGACAAGGTGGGCTTCGTCTTCCAGCAGGACGCGGTCTTCCCCTGGCGGACCGTGCTGTCCAATGTGATGGCAGGTCCCCGCTTCCGCGGCGTGCCGAAGCCGGAGGCGAAGGAGCGGGCCAGGGAGTGGCTCGCCCGGGTCGGGCTGTCCTCGTTCGAGGACCGCTATCCCCACCAGCTGTCCGGCGGTCAGCGCAAGCGCGTCGCCCTCGCGGCCACCTTTGTCAACGACCCCGAGATCCTGCTCATGGACGAACCCTTCTCCGCACTCGACGTGCAGACCAGGGCCCTGATGTCGGACGAACTGCTGGAGCTGTGGGCCGGCACCGGAGCCTCTGTCGTCTTCGTCACCCATGACCTGGAGGAGTCCATCGCGCTGGCCGACAAGGTTGTGGTCATGACCGCGGGACCGGCCACGGTCAAGGAGGTCTTCGAGATCGATCTGCCCCGCCCCCGCAAGGTCGAGCAGGTGCGTCTGGAGCCCCGGTTCATCGAGATCTACCGGGAGATCTGGTCCTCGCTCGGCGAAGAGGTCCGCATCACCCGCGAGAGGGGTGCCCTCGATGTCGCCTGAAACCATCACCGCGAACCCCGCCGTCACCAAGACCGAGCGGACCCGGGCCAGGGCGCGGGCCGCCCGCAACCGCAAGTATCTGGTGCTCGGGAGCCGGGTCGCGGTGCTCGTCGCGGTCATCGGGCTGTGGGAGTGGCTGGCCCGAACGTCGGTCATCGACCCGTTCAACTTCTCCATGCCGTCGAAGATCTGGGACCAGATCCGCACCTGGGTCGTCGACGGCACCGCCCAGGGTTCCCTGTGGGAGCAGATCTGGTACACGCTCTACGAAGCGCTGCTCGGCTGGGTCATCGGTGTGATCGCCGGTGTGCTGCTCGGAATCGCGCTGGGCCGCGTCCGCTTCGCCGCCGATGTCCTCGGCCCGTACATCAAGGTGCTCAACGCCCTGCCGCGCATCGTGCTCGCCCCGATCTTCCTCATCTGGTTCGGCCTCGGCCCGGCCTCGAAGGTCGCCTCCGCGGTCGTCCTCGTGTTCTTCCCCGTCTTCTTCAACGCCTTCCAGGGGGCAAGGGAGGTCGACCGCAATCTCGTGGCCAACTCCCGCATCCTGGGCGCCGGCAACCGCCAGGTCACGCTTCAGGTGGTCATCCCCTCGGCCACGTCCTGGATCTTCACCAGCCTGCATGTGAGCTTCGGCTTCGCCCTCATCGGCGCCATCGTCGGTGAGTACATCGGGGCCACCAAGGGACTCGGGCTGCTGGTCGCCGCCTCTCAGGGCACGTTCAACGCCGCCGGTGTCTACGCCGCGATGGTCATCCTCGCGATCGTCGCGCTGCTGGCCGAAGGCCTGCTGACCTTCCTCGAAAAGCGGCTCTTCCGCTGGAAGCCGGCCGAGGCCGACACCGCCCGCTGACGCCGGCCGTCATCCGCACACCCCGACTGTTTCTTCACAAGGACGTGAATCAGATGCGTACATCCACCCGGATCTCGGCCGTCGCCGTCGCCGGTGCACTCGCCCTGACCAGCCTGACCGCCTGTGGCGGCGGCTCCACCTCGGCCTCCGGTGGCAAGAACGACAAGGTCAAGATCATGGTCGGGGGCCTGGACAAGGTCATCTACCTGCCCGCGATGCTGACCGAGCGGCTCGGCTACTTCAAGGAGGAGGGAGTGTCGGTCCAACTCCTGACCGAGCCCGCGGGCGTCCAGGCCGAAACGGCACTGGTCTCCGGCGACGTCCAGGGCACGGTGGGCTTCTACGACCACACCCTCGACCTTCAGGTGAAGGGCAAGCAGGTCGAGTCGGTCGTCCAGTTCTCCCACGCTCCCGGCGAGGTCGAGATCGTCTCCAACAAGGCGGCGGGGGACGTCAAATCGGCGAAGGACTTCAAGGGCAAGCAGCTCGGTGTGACGGGCATCGGCTCCTCGACCGACTTCCTCACGAAGTACCTCGCCGTGAGCAACGATGTGAAGACCAGCGAATTCACGCCCGTGGCGGTCGGAGCGGGGCAGACGTTCATCTCCGCCCTTCAGCAGGGTTCGATCCAGGGCGGTATGACCACCGATCCGACGGTCGCCACCATCCTGGACAAGAAGCTCGGCAAGATCCTCATCGACATGCGGACCCCCGAGGGCTCCAAGCAGGCACTCGGCGGGCTCTACCCGTCCTCCAGCCTCTACATGCAGACCGAGTGGGTCGACAGCCACAAGGACACCGTCCAGAAGCTGGCCAACGCCTTCGTCAAGACCCTGAAGTGGATGTCCACGCACAGCGCCGACGAGATCGCCGCGAAGATGCCCGCCGACTACGCCCAGGGCGGCGGCAAGGCTCTGTACGCACAGGCGATCAAGAGCACGCTGCCCATGTTCACCACGGACGGCGTCATGCCGGCGGACGGCCCCGCAACCGTCGAGCGGGTCCTTAAGGCCTTCAATCCGAACCTGAAGAACGCGAAGGTGGATCTCGCCAAGACGTACACCACGGAGTTCGTCAAGAAGGCAGGCTGACCGAGGGCGTCGACGACGCCTGCGCACGCCGGACCGCGGAGCCCCGAACTGAACGATTCGTCACATCACGCGAGTTGTTCAGCCGGAGCTCCGCTTTCCGCGTTCATCCGCCTACTGCTTCCAGTTCGGCGGCTGGGCGGGATCGAGTGTCCGCCAATGGGCGAGGACCTTGGGGTCCTGCGCATCGAGCCAGTCGGTCAGTTCGCGGAAGGACACGCAGCGCACCTCCTTGCGCGGGCAGACCTCTCGCATCGTTTCCTCGACGGCATCCATATAGATCCCGCCGTTCCAGTCTTCGAAGTGATTTCCGATGAACAGCGGTGCGCGGCTGCCATTGAAAACCCGATCGAATCCGGCGACGTAGGAGTCCCGCGCCTCCTTGCGCCACGTCTGGTACTTCCCGGGGTCGCCCTCGGTGCTGCCTTCCGACTGGTTGTAGAGGAAGTTGAAGTCCATGGACAGCACCTGGAAGTCCTTGCCGGGGAACGGCAGCATCTGCAGCGGGAGGTCCCAGATGCCGTTCTTCTTGGACGGCCAGATCTGGAAGTCTCCCGGGGAACTCGCGTCGTATCGCCAGCCGAATGGCTTGGTCGCCGGCAGAAGGGTCTTCTGGCCTTCGAGGCAGGGGGCCCGTCCGCCGACGACCTCGCGAGTGGGGTCGAAGGGCAGCGGATCGAGGTCCTTGAAGCCTGTGTTCGTCTTCCAGTTCTGTACGAAGGAGTAGAACTGGTTGATCTCGCTGATCCACTCGTTCGTACTCCAGTCCCCACCGCCCTTCTTCTCGCAGAAGTGGCCGTTGAAGTGGGACCCGATCTCGTTGCCCTCCCGCCAGGCGCCGCCGAGCTGTTCCAGCGTCATGCGGATGTGCTCGCGTGTCGGGTAGGAGATCGCGGCCGCTCCGGGCTTGTGCTGGGGCGGCTCGTAGAGGTTCCTCTTCTCCTTCGGGAGCAGGTAGATGCCGGTGAGGAAGAACGTCATGTGCGCATTGCTCTCCTTTGCCGCACGGCGGAAGCGCGAGAACATCCGATCGTCGCCCTCGAGCGCACCGTCCCACGAGAACACCACGAACTGGGGCGGTTTCTCACCCGGCTTGAGTCGCTCGGCCTTCAGCTGGCCGGGCTGCGGCCCGGTGTAGGACGTGGAACCGTCTCCCAGAATCTTGACCTTCCCGTCCCACTTCTCCTCTTCCGTCTTCTTTCCGTCACCCCCGCGATGCTCCCGGGCGGTGGGTGTCGGCGCCGCCACGGTGCTCGTGCCCTGCTGAGGGGTCCGGTTGTCCGAGGAGTCGTCGGACGCCAGCGGGATGAGCGCGGCGGAACCCGACGCGACTGCACATGCCGCGAGCCCCAGGACGATACGGGGCGTCAAGCGGGCCCGTATTCGGCGAACGGCAGATTTTTCTCTGGTATCTGTCACTTCGTCATGGCTTCCGTGTATGTGTTCCAGATCTGGGACGAGAGCTTCTTGCCGGCCGCCGAATCGCCGCCGAGCCCCTTCAGCGGCAGTGGCGCCAGACTCTTCGCCAGGTCCATGCGGTACACGACTACGGCCGTGGACGCGGCCCGGTCGTAACCGACGTACCAGCGCGCGGTGTCGTCCTCGGTGGTTCCGGCCTTGGCGGCGACCGGTGAGGAGAATGCGACGCCGTTCGCCCCGCCGGGCCGTGCGAGCGATGCGGTGACCTCGTCGGCGACACCGGACCGCACGGCGCGCTTGGCCCGCGGCAGATCCAGCCGGATCGGCTCGCCGTTGCGCGTGACCTTTCGTACCGAGTACGGATCGGTGTGCACGCCCCGAGCCGCGAACATGCCGTACGCGTCGGCCATGCGGATGGCGCTCGGTGTGGAGTTGCCCATCGAGAACGCGGGAACGGGGGGACCGAAGCTGGACGGGAGCAGCCCGGATGCCTCGGCCGTACTGCGGACCTGCTTCAGTCCCGCATCCATACCGAGTTGGAGAAACGGGGAGTTCACGGCCTTCGCCATGGCGTCGTGCAGACTGATGCGGCCGTAGGAGCGGTCGCCGTCGTTCTGGCCCTTGACCATCTTGCCGCTGCGGTCCCAGTAGGGACCTTCGGACGTCATGACCGGAATGTCGTCGTCACCGTCGTACACGGTCGAGGGCGTCACGCCGGTCCGGGGGCCGTTGCGCTTGCGTGAGATGCCGTGCTCCAGGCCGGCGGCGTAGACGAACGGGGTGAACGCCGAACCGGCGGGGACGGTGTTCGCGTTGGATTCGTTGAAGGCCTGCCGCTCGAAGTCCGGTCCGCCGTACACGGCGAGGATCCGGCCGTCCGGGGCGACGGACGAGGCCCCGAACCGGACATGGCGGTCCGCCTTGCGCTGCTCGGGATCGAGCGTGTCGCGCGCTTCCTTCACGGCCCGGGTGAGGGCGGTCATCCGCGGCTTCTCGAACGTCGTGTAGATCTGGTAGCCGCCGAGGTCGAAGCGTGCGTCGGAGATGTGTCCGGCACGCTTGGCGTACGACTCGGCGAGCTGAACGAGGTAACCGTCCTGCCCGGAAGTGCTGTTCGGCCTGTGAGGGGGCCTGGGCTCGGGAAAGGTGGTGTACCGGGCACGTTCGGCCGGGCTCAGCTTGCCGATCTCCACCATGCGGTCCAGCGTCCACTTCCACCGTTTGACGGCCCGGTCGTGGTTGCGGGGGTTGATGGCGGGATCGTAGAGCGAGGCCCCCTTGAGCAGGGACGCGAGGAACGCGCCCTCGCTGGCATTGAGTTGGGTGACCTCCTTGCCGTAGTAGGCCTGGGCCGCGCGCTGGAGGCCGTAGGTGCCACGGCCGAACCAACTGGTGTTCAGATACTCCTCGAGGATCTCGTCCTTGCTCACATGACGGTCGAGTTTGACCGCGAGCAGCATCTCGGTGAACTTGCGGGAGAAGGACTGGTCCTGCGAGAGGTAGACGTTCTTGACGTACTGCTGCGTGATGGTCGATCCGCCTTGGGTGTCTCCCTCGCCGACCGTACGCCACAGCGCGCGGGTGATTCCCTGCATCGATATGCCGTGGTCCGAGTAGAAGTCGGCGTTCTCGGCCGCCAGTACGGCCCACCGGACATCGTCGGGAATCTTCGACAGAGGCATCTCCTGGCGGCTCACCCAGCCTGTGCGGGCCATGGGGGTCCCGTCGGCCCAGTAGTAGACGGTGTCCTGCTGGGTGGCGAACGCGTTGAGGTCCTTGGGGATGTCCGTGCGCGCGTAGGCGATGCCCACCACGGTCGTGAGCGTTGCGATGAACATCAGGAACGAACCCACGACCAGCCGCCACGAGGGCACCCATCTTCGCCAGCCGCGCCGGCCCGTGCGCGGATAGTCCGGTTTGCGTGGCAGGCGCAGGCGCGGTCGCTTCGCCTGTTTCCGGTGTCCCGTCCCGGGGCGCAGCGCAGACCGGGCGGCGTGCGCCGTTCTGCTGAGTAACTTGTGCTGTGTCATTCCGTCCAGCCATGACAGGCCGGGCCGGCCGCAGACTACGACCGTGCCCGTGCACGTGTAGTGGTCATTGCTCGTCCGCCGCCACAATCCATTTCGGCCGGCCCTGGCGGGGCCCTGCGGACGTCTGCCCGCGTCAGGCGGGCGGCGGAGTCATTCGTCTCGGCCGGTGTATGGCATGCGCATCCCCAGGTTCAGTTCAGGCCGTGCGGCTGCTGATCGGACCGAAACGCCCAGACGGCGGCCACACGCTTTCCCCCTCGCCGACTCCACCACAGCAAAGGCCAAAGCGTGACCGAGAGTTGCGGCGCGAAGTCACGTAAAGATAACAGGCCGCCGGAGCGGATCGCGCCGACCGGCCCCGACCGGCCTCAGTGGGGTGCGTAGGCGGGCTCGTATCGAACGCCCGGCTCTGCGTCATCTCGCTGCTCGGTTCATTCCGATCCGCTGGGCGCGGGGCTTGCCGTACGGGTTCCACTGAGTGGTCGCCGATGTGTTCGCTTTCGGGTGACTTCGCGGCCGGTTGCCGCTGGAGCTCCGCCCGCAGCGTCCCACCATCGCAATCAGCCGGATCTGGCCGGCGTTGGGAGATCGTTGTGCACATCCTGCTCGTGGCGAGCGCGTTCAACAGCCTTACTCAGCGTGTTCATGCCGAACTGAGGGACCGGGGCCACACCGTGGCGGTGGAACTCGCAGCTCCGGAGCCGTCCGTGCGCAACGAGTCGCTGCGGCGGGCTGTGCGCGAGTTCGCGCCCGACCTCATTCTGGCCCCGTTGCTGAAGACCGCCATCCCCCGGGATGTCTGGGCGGCGCACACCTGCCTCGTCGTCCATCCCGGCCCCCCGGGCGACCGTGGGCCTTCCTCACTCGACTGGGCCATCCATGAGGGCGCGGACACATGGGGCGTGACGGTCCTGCAGGCCGACGAGGAGATGGATGCCGGCGACATCTGGGCATCGGCCACCTTCCCGGTGCCCCCGGTGGGCAAGAGCGACTTGTACCGCAACGAAGTCTCCGACGCTGCGTTGCAGGCCGTGCACCTCGCCGTCGAGCGCTTCTCGTCCGGTACGTACGTTCCTCGACCGCAGAGCGGCGGGGATGAGGAGTCGCGCATCCGTACGCGGCCGTACCTGCGCCAGGAGCACCGTCGCATCGACTGGGAGTCGGACTCCACGGAAGCAGTCCTGCGCAAGCTGCGGGCCGCCGACTCGTACCCCGGCGTGCGCGACGAACTGCTAGGGGATGAATGGTTTCTGCACGGGGGGCACCCGGAGCACGAACTGCGCGGCGGGCCGGGCGAGTTGGTGGCCGTACGGGCAGGGGCGGTCTGCCGGGCGACGACCGACGGCGCGGTGTGGATCCCCGAGCTTCGGCCCCGCCGCAGGCCGGGAGGACCCGCCACGTTCAAGCTGCCCGCTGTGACGGCGCTCGCCGGGCGTCTGTCCGCACTGCCGGAGCACCCTGTGCCGCTGCACGAGGAAGGGCGCCGACACGGCTGGAGCGACATCGGCTACCGGGAGGCGGGGCAGGCCGGTTTCCTCTCGTTCTCCTTCCCCGGCGGTGCGATGAGCACGGCGCAGTGCCGACGCCTGCACGACGCCTACCGGCTGGCCTGCCGACGGCCCACCTCGGTGCTGGTACTGGGAGGCGGCCGGGACTTCTTCTCCAACGGCATCCACCTCAATGTCATCGAGGCAGCCGCCGACCCCGGCGAGGAGTCCTGGGCCAACATCAACGCCATGGACGACCTCGTGGAGGCCGTGCTGACCACCACCGACCGGTTGGTGGTCTCCGCCGTGGGCGGCAACGCGGCCGCGGGCGGGGTGATGTTCGCCCTGGCTGCGGACGAGGTCTGGTGCAGGACAGGGGCGGTGCTGAACCCGCACTACCGCCTGATGGGGCTGTACGGCTCCGAGTACTGGACGTACACGCTGCCGCGCAGGGTGGGGGCCGCCGCGGCGGAGCGCCTCACCGACAGGGCGCTGCCGGTGAGCGCCGAGGCCGCTGTGCGGCTCGGCCTGGCCGACCGGACGGTCGGCTGCGACGCGCAGTCGTTCGCGGGCGAGGTCGTCCGGCTGGCGGCCCGTCTCGCCGCGTCGCCTGCGGCACCGTCGCGGATCGCGGCAAAGAAGGCCGAACGGGACCGGGACGAGGCCGACAGACCCCTGGCCCACTACCGGGAGGAGGAGCTGGCCGTGATGCGGCGGACCTTCTTCGACCCTCGGTCGCCCTATCACGCACTGCGGCGTGCGTTCGTGCTCAAGGATCCTCCGTCGGGCCGGCCGTCGCACCTCGCCCCGGCCCCGACCGGCAGATCTGCGGGGGACCGGCCCGCCCGGTAGCCCGACGTCACCGGACTGGCGGCACACCATGGCGTACTCGCCCCGGACGCTTGGTACCAAGAACAGTGAAGGTCGATATGTCGGCCTTCGTGTGTCTCTTTCCAGGGAGGCATCCTCATGGATGCAGCAACGTCGAACACGGTGGACGCACCTGCTGCGGCCACCGGAGAAGAGTCCCCGATCCATATCCTCTGGATCAACGCGGGACTGAGCTGTGACGGCGACTCGGTGGCCCTGACCGCCGCGATGCAGCCGAGCATCGAAGAGATCGTCGTCGGTGCGCTGCCCGGGCTGCCCAAGATCGAGGTCCACTGGCCGCTGATCGACTTCGAATGCGGCCCCGTGGGTGGTGCGGACACATTCATCGAATGGTTCTTCAAGGGCGAGCGCGGCGAGATCGATCCCTTTGTCCTGGTCGTCGAGGGTTCCATCCCGAACGAGACGATCAAGCCGGAGGGGTACTGGTGCGGTTTCGGTGACAATCCGGAGACCGGACAGCCGATGACCACCAGCGAATGGATCGACCGGCTGGCGCCCAAGGCCCTTGCGGTCGTCGCCATCGGCACCTGCGCCACGTACGGCGGCATTCACGCGATGTCCGGTAACCCGACCGGGGCCATGGGCCTGCCCGACTATCTCGGCTGGGACTGGAAGTCGAAGGCCGGTATTCCGATCGTGTGCGTGCCGGGCTGCCCGATCCAGCCGGACAACTTCTCGGAGACCCTGACGTACCTGCTGTACCAGGCGGCGGGATCCGCTCCGATGATCCCGCTGGACGACAAGCTCCGTCCGGCCTGGCTGTTCGGCGCCACCGTGCACGAGGGCTGCGACCGGGCCGGCTACTACGAGCAGGGCGAGTTCGCCCAGACCTACGACTCGCCCAAATGCCTGGTCAAGCTCGGCTGCTGGGGCCCGGTCGTCAAGTGCAACGTACCCAAACGCGGTTGGATGAACGGCATCGGAGGCTGCCCGAACGTCGGCGGCATCTGTATCGCCTGCACCATGCCGGGCTTCCCGGACAAGTTCATGCCGTTCATGGACGAACCGCCGGGCGCCAAGGTCTCCGCCACCGCCAGCGGTGCGTACGGGGCGGTCGTCCGCAGGCTCCGGGCGATCACGGCGAAGACCCTGGACGCGGAGCCGAAGTGGCGGCACAAGAGGGGTCGGCTGACCACCGGCTACCGGCCCCCGTGGTGAACACGCCGAGGAATCCGATCGCACCCCACACCTTCCGGTGACGACCCCACCTCACGCTTCTCAGAAGGGCTACGGCACACACGATGGCACCGACAACGAAGGCGGCCGGCGACGGCAGCGGCCTGGTGGAGATGGCCTGGGATCCGATTACCCGGATCGTGGGCAGTCTCGGTATCCACACGAAGATCGACTTCAAGCAGAAGCGGGTCGCGGAGTGCTACAGCACCTCGTCGGTCTTCCGCGGCTACAGCGTCTTCATGCGGGGCAAGGACCCCCGGGACGCGCACTTCATCACCAGTCGCATCTGCGGGATCTGTGGCGACAACCACGCCACATGTTCCGTGTACACGCAGAACATGGCGTACGGAGTGAAGCCGCCGCACCTCGGTGAGTGGATCATCAACCTCGGCGAGTCCGCGGAGTACATGTTCGACCACAACATCTTCCAGGAGAACCTGGTCGGGGTCGACTACTGCGAAAAGATGGTCCGCGAGACCAATCCCGGCGTCCTGGAACTGGCCGAGCGCACCGAAGCGCCGCACGCCGGGGAGCACGGCTACCGTACGATCGCCGACATCATGCGGTCGCTCAACCCGATCGAGGGCGAGTTCTACCGCGAGGCCCTCCAGGTGAGCCGCTACACCCGGGAGATGTTCTGCCTGATGGAGGGGCGCCATGTGCACCCCTCCACGCTCTACCCGGGCGGCGTGGGCACCATCGCCTCCGTCCAGCTCTTCACGGACTACCTCAGCCGCCTCATGCGCTATGTGGAGTTCATGAAGCGGGTCGTGCCCCTGCACGACGACCTGTTCGACTTCTTCTACGAGGCCCTGCCCGGGTACGAAGAGGTCGGTCGCCGACGGGTACTGCTCGGCTGCTGGGGAGCGCTCAACGACCCTGAGCACTGCGACTTCACGTACGCCAACATGAGCGACTGGGGACGGAGGATGTTCGTCACCCCCGGTGTGATCGTGGACGGCAAGCTGGTCACCAATGACCTGACCGAGATCAACCTCGGCATCCGGATCCTGCTGGGCAGTTCGTACTACGACGACTGGGAGGGCAAGGAGCAGTTCGTCACCCATGACCCGCTCGGCAACCCGGTCGACCCCCGCCACCCGTGGAACCAGCACACGATCCCGGCGCCGCAGAAGCGGAACTTCGACGACAAGTACAGCTGGGTGATGTCGCCGCGCTGGTTCGACGGCAAGGACCACCTGGCCCTCGACACCGGCGGCGGCCCCATCGCCCGGCTGTGGTCCACCGCGCTCTCCGGGCTTGTCGACGTCGGCTACGTCAAGGCCACCGGCCACAGCGTCGTCATCAACCTGCCGCGCACAATGACCAAGCCCGAGACCACCTTCGAGTGGAAGATCCCGAAGTGGAGCAACGCGCTGGAACGCAACCGCGCCCGCACCTACTTCCAGGCCTACGCCGCCGCGATCGCACTGCACTGTGCCGAGAAGGGGCTTGAGGAGGTCCGCGCCGGACGTACGCAGACCTGGGAGAAGTTCGACGTCCCGGACGAGAGCATCGGTGTCGGATTCACCGAGGCCGTACGCGGCGTGCTGTCGCACCACATGGTGATCAGGGACGGCAAGATCGCCAACTATCACCCTTACCCTCCGACGCCGTGGAACGCCAGCACCAGGGACACCTACGGAACTCCCGGTCCCTACGAGGACGCCGTGCAGAACACGCCGATCTTCGAAGAGAACCCGCCGGAGAACTTCAAGGGCATCGACATCATGCGCGCCGTGCGCAGCTTCGACCCCTGTCTCCCCTGCGGCGTCCACATGTACGTCGGTGGGGGCAAGACGGTGCAGAAGATGCACGTGCCCACCGGGCTGAGCGGACTGGGCGGATGAGCGCGACAACACATACTGCGGCAGCGAAGTCGCCAGACGCGGAGCGGGCCGGACATCGCATCGAAGAGGTGCTTGAGCAACTGACGGCGGCCGGTGACCGGAAGGCCTCCGCGGCGGCCGAGGAACTGGTGCGGGTCCTGATGGACTTCTACGGTGCCGGGCTGGCCCGGATCCTCGACGGGCTCCGGGCCGCACCGGGCCGCGAAACCGGCGACACGCTGGACGAACTTCTGGGTGACGAACTCGTGTCGAGCCTGCTGGTCCTGCACGACCTGCACCCCGAGGACACCGGCACGCGCATCGGGCGGGCCCTCGCGGCCGTCCGCGATCCCGTCGAGGTGGTGACCTTCGACGGGAGCACGGGGACTCTGCGTCTGCGGGACGCCGGCACGGGCGGATGCGGCTGCAGCGGCGCGTCGTCGGCGCAGCAGTCCGTGGAGAACGCCCTGGCCTGCTTCGCACCGGAGGTGACCACGGTCGAGATGGAGCCCGCCTCCGCCACGCAGGAGCCGGCACTCCTCCAGATCGGAACCCGCCCGCCGCAGGGCGTGGCAACCGCCCGGCCGGCCCCGGCCGGAACGCCATGAGCGCGCCCATGACGTGGGCCGGGCGGCCCGCACCCGCCTCGGGCGTGCACACGTTGCGGCGGTTCGCAGCACCGCGTGAACCCCGGCAGGAGCGTTGCGAACTGTGCGGAGTGCCGGTGGCCGAGGGGAACCACCGGCATCTGGTGGATACCGAGCAGCGTTCCCTGGCGTGCTCCTGCACCCCGTGCGCCCTGCTCTTCGAGCGGCCCGGCGCCGCCCACGGCCGGTTCCTGAGCGTCCCGGACCGCTATCTGGCCGATCACGACCACCGTCTCGACGACAACGCGTGGGAACTCCTGCAGATCCCGGTCAGCGTCGCCTTCTTCTTCCGCAACGCCGAACTGGACCGGCTGGTGGCGCTCTACCCGAGCCCTGCCGGAGCCACCGAGAGCGAACTCGATCCGTCGACCTGGCAGACAGTGCTCGGCGGCAGCCGTCTCTCCGAACTGCTCGAACCCGACGTGGAAGCACTGCTGTTGCGCCGCACCGAGGGCCGGGCCGAGTGTTATCTGGTACCGATCGACATCTGCTACGAGCTGGTGGGACGCATGCGTCTGCTGTGGCAGGGCTTCGACGGCGGAGCCGAGGCCCGTGCCGATCTGCAGTCCTTCTTCGAACACGTCGAACGCCGCGCCGAGGCAACGGTGGGGGAGCGACGACCATGACGGACTTCACCTTCACTTGCACCGGCGTACGCGCCGACGCGTACGCCGCCGGCCCCACCCTGGTCTTCCGGCTGCGCATCACCGCATCCGAAGAGGCGCGGGTGCACGCACTCGCGCTGCGCTGCCAGATCCGCATCGAGCCGGCCCGGCGCGGCTACGAAACGACTGAGGCCGAGGGCCTGACGGACTTGTTCGGAGAGCGCTCACGCTGGGGCAGCACACTCCAGCCCGTGCAGTTCGCCCAGGTCCCGGTCATGGTGCCCGCGTTCACCGGGGCGACCGAGACGGACGTCGTCGTGCCCTGTACTTATGACCTGGAAATCGCCGCAACACGGTACTTGAACGCGCTGACGGATGGTGAGGTGCCGCTCCTCATGCTCTTCTCCGGCACCGCTTTCACCGGTTCCGGAGGCTTCCGGGTCGAGCCGGTGCCCTGGGACCTGGAGGCGCCCTTCCGGATGCCGGTGGCGGTGTGGCAGGAGATGGTCGACCAGCACTTCCCCGGGTGCGGCTGGATCCGGCTTCCCCGCGACACCATGAGCGACCTGATCGCATTCCGCTCCCGGCACGCACTGCCCTCCTGGGAGGCGACCGTCCGGGCGCTTCTCGACGCGGCCGGGACCACAGCCCCCCCGCCGGCGGACCGGGCATTCGCCGACGCCGGGCTCGCCGGGCTCGCCGAGAGGACGGCGCAATGACCACATCCGCGCCCACCCTCGCGCTGGATTCCCGTTTCGCCGCCGCCCGGGGCGTGGCCGACGCCGTCCTCTTCGAGGGCTACGTCCTGTACCCGTACCGCGCGTCGGCGGCCAAGAACCGGCTCCGCTGGCAGTTCGGGGTGCTTGTACCGCCGGCCTGGACGGCAGCCGCCGAAGAGCATGACTTCCAGCACACCGAGTGCCTGATGGAACCGAAGACCAACGCGACTCTGGCAGCCGAGGCGCGGTTCCTGCACGCCCAACGGCGCACCGTGCAGCAGCTCCGCGACGACGGCACCTTCGAGACCGTCCCCGAACTCCACCTCACCGACCGGGTCCTGGTTCCATGGGACGAGGGTGCGGAGGAACGGGTCGAAGTGCTCGCCACCGTGGCCGAGCTCACCGGCGACGGAGTCGTCGTCCCCTTCACACGCCCGGCACGCGAGGAGACCGAAACCGTCCGTGACGAGGACGGCCGGATCGTGGGCCGTCTGGTGCGCCGTTGCGAGGAGATCCGCGGCGCGGTACGGCTGTCCGCTGCCGAACTCGACGGCCCGTACCGGGCGATGCGGCTCACCGCCGTCGTGGAGAACACCAGCACATGGACGCCGGACGCCGGCGACGTGGACCGCGACGCCGCTCTGCCCAGGTCACTGGTGGCCGCCCACCTTCTCCTGGGCCTGAGCGCGGGCTCGTTCCTGTCGATGACGGACCCTCCCGAGTGGGCCGAGGGAGCAGTCGCGGGCTGCCGGAATCTGCACACCTGGCCCGTACTGGCCGGCGAGCCCGGCCGTGCGGACCTGGTGCTCTCGTCCCCGATCATCCTTGAGGACCACCCGGCCATCGCCCCGGAGAGCCCCGGAGCGCTGTACGACTCCACCGAGATCGACGAGATCCTCGCGCTGCGCACGGCCGCCCTGACGGACCAGGAGAAGCGCGAGGCCCGGGGGACGGACGACCGCGCGGCCGCCGTGATCGACCTGGCCGACTCGATGCCCCCCGAGGTCCTGGAGCGACTGCACGGCGCGGTGCGGGCCCTGCGGGATGTCACCGAGCCGGGCGCGCCCGCGGCCGTTCCCCCCGACGGATTTCCGCAAATGCCGGAAGGGACCGGCGAGTTCGGCCTGATCCGGCCGGACCAGCCGTGGTGGGACCCGGCCGCCGACGCCGGCGCCGACCCGGCACGCGACCGGATCCTGGTGGACGGCCGGTCAGTGGGCGCGGGCAGCCGCGTACTCCTGCGGCCGGGCCTGCGCCGCACCGACGCCCAGGACCTCTTTCTGCAAGGACGCAGCGCACTGGTCGAAGCAGTACTGCACGACGTGGACGGGGGAGTGCACCTCGCGGTCACCGTGGAGGGCGATCCGGGTGCGGACATCCGGCGCGAGCAGGGCCGGTTTCTGTACTTCCAGCCCGACGAGGTCGCACCACTGGAGGACGGATGACAGCGCCATCGGAGCGGAGAACGACGACTCTTGTGGCGGGCGTCGGCAACATCTTCCTCGGCGACGACGGCTTCGGTGTCGAGACCGTACGACGACTGGCGTCAGGACCCCTGCCCGCCCACGTCGAAGCGGTGGACATCGGGGTGCGCGGAGTCCACCTCGCGTACCAGCTCCTCGACGGATACGACACGCTGGTCCTGATCGATGCCACCGAACGCGGCGGCGATCCCGGAACGCTGTATCTGATCGAGGCCGACCGGCCCGGCCGTATCGCGCCGCAGGAAGCTCTGCTCGACGGCCACCGCATGTCCCCCGACGCGGTCCTGGCCCTGCTGGAGACCCTGTGTGCCGGGACGGGCTGCATCCCCCCGAGACGCACGCTGGTCGTCGGATGCGAACCAGCCTGCGTCGACGAGGGCATCGGCCTGAGCGGTCCCGTGGCCGCTGCCCTACCGGAGGCCGTGAACATGGTCCTGCGCCTTGTGCGGGACGACGAACGGACCGCGCCCACCGCACAGTCGGCGGTCGGCCAGGCCAACAACTGAGGAGATGAACACCGTCATGAAGAAGATCATCATCGGCGGCGCGGTCGCCGTCGCCGTTGCCGCACTCGTGGCCCAGGTACTGCCCGACATCAAGCGCTACGTGCGCATGCGGTGCATGTGACGGCACCCCGATCCGCCAGGTCCCGGGCTGCACCGAATGACGTACGTACCGTCCGGCATCGGCGAGCCAGCCCGGCTGCGGCCGCAACCTCCCGGTGTAATGACGCGGGCAGGACGGAGACCCATGCATGAGATGTCCATCGCCATGGCCGTCGTCGGCCAGGTGGAAGAAGCAGCCCGAGCCGGCGGCGCCGTCGCCGTCACATCCGTCCGGCTCCAGGTCGGCGAGCTGGCCGGAGTGGTCCCCGACGCGCTGTCCTTCTGTTTCGAACTGGCCTGCGCCGGGACCGTTCTGGAAGGCGCGGAGCTGGTGGTCGACTCCGTACGGGCGAGAGCACGCTGCGCGTCCTGTGTGGACGAATGGGCGGTCGGAATGCCTCCGCAGCTGTGCTGCCCCTTGTGCGGCGAGGCAACCGCGGAGCTGCTCTCGGGCCGCGAACTGCAGA
Source organism: Streptomyces sp. NPDC037301 (assembly GCF_055602785.1). Taxonomy (NCBI): domain Bacteria; kingdom Bacillati; phylum Actinomycetota; class Actinomycetes; order Kitasatosporales; family Streptomycetaceae; genus Streptomyces; species Streptomyces sp. NPDC037301. The sequence continues at coordinate 217,067 of NZ_JBVJWD010000007.1, read as the reverse complement.
TCGCCGACGTCCACTGGGACGAAGGACCCGCGCAGAGACCTACCCGTGAACCGATTTCCGAGGAGCGCTGAACCATGTGCCGTGTGGTCGATCTGCAGCAGGCGGTACTCGCGAAGAACGACACGACAGCGCATCGCCTGCGCAACGAACTTGCCTCCCGCGGGACCGCGGTCGTCAATCTGCTCTCCAGCCCGGGCAGCGGGAAGACGGCACTGCTCGAACGCGAACTGGTCCTGGCCCGTGAGACGGGCGTCCCCGTCGCGGCGCTGACCGCCGACCTGGCCACCGAGAACGACGCCATGCGCCTGGCCCGCTCCGGAGCCCCGGTCAAGCAGGTACTCACCGACGGCCTCTGTCACCTGGAGGCCCGGATGCTGGGCGGACACCTCGACGGGTGGCTGCCCGAGGACACCCGGCTCCTCTTCGTGGAGAACGTCGGCAACCTGGTCTGCCCGGCCTCGTACGATCTCGGCGAAACCCTGAGGGTCGTCCTCGCATCGGTCACCGAGGGCGAGGACAAGCCGCTGAAGTACCCCACCGCCTTCGGGCTGGCGCACCTGGTGCTCGTCACCAAGACGGACATCGCCGAGGCTGCGGCCTTCGACGAGGACGCGTTCCGCGCCCACGTCGAGCAGGTCAATCCCGGTGTGGAGGTGCTCCTCACCTCTGCCCGGCGCGGTGACGGCGTCGGGGCGCTCCTCGAACGGGCGCTGGACGCCGCGAGCGGAGCCCCGGTCCACCGGCCTGTCATGGCCCAGCAGCACCACTCCACGCACACCCATACACACGCAGAGCCCAGCGAGACTTCTCACGGCCGCCCCCACACGCATGCCGGTCGGGGCGAGCCCGGTACCGCGACGGATGCGTCCGGCGCCATGGCGCAGACCCGCGCGTGACGACCCAACGGACCGGCCCGGCCACGGGTGAGCCGGCGCAGCGTCGCCGGGTCACCGTCCGGGGCGTCGTCCAAGGCGTCGGGTTCCGGCCCTACTTGTACACACGAGCCCTCGCGATGGGCCTGGCCGGACACGTCACCAACACCCCCGAGGGCGTCGTCGCGGAAGTCGAGGGCTCACCTGCCGCCGTGGCCCTGTTCTGCGAAGGGATCACCGCGAGCGCACCGCCCATGGCCGTCCTCGATTCCGTCGAGCACAGGGAAGTCCCCGCCGAGGGCGGCGCCGGATTCACCATCGTCGCCTCCCGGACCGGCGGACCCTCCCGCACGCTGGTCCCGCCGGACGTGGCCACCTGCGCCGACTGCCTCACCGAGCTGGCCGACCCCGCGGACCGGCGCCACCGGCATCCCTTCATCACCTGCACCAACTGCGGGCCGCGGTTCACCATCGTCACGGATCTGCCGTACGACCGCGCACACACCACCATGGCCCGCTTCCCCATGTGCCCCGACTGCGCCCGAGAGTACGCAGACCCCGCAGACCGCCGCTTCCATGCCCAGCCGGTCGCCTGCCATCGATGCGGGCCGCGCCTCGATCTGCTGGTGGCGCGCCCGGACCCGGACAGGGCTCCGCGACGTATCACCACAACGGACCCGGTCGCCGAGGCTCGTGGACTCCTGGCCGGCGGCGCGGTCCTCGCCGTCAAGGGGCTCGGCGGGTATCACCTCGCGTGCGATGCGACCAATGCCCGGGCCGTGGCCGCACTACGCCGCCGCAAGGCCCGTGGAGACAAGCCGTTCGCCCTGATGGCCCGCGACATCGGCGACATCGAACACCTCGTCCATGTCGGCGCAAAGGAGTGGGCGCTGCTCACCGGCGTCGTCCGGCCGATCGTCCTGCTGAGGCGCCGCAGCCGCGCCGTCCCCGGGCCGGACGCCCCGGTACCGTCGGACAACGTCGCCCCGGGCAGCCCCGATCTCGGCGTCATGCTTGCCTACACCCCCCTGCACCACTTGCTCCTCGGCCTGCCCGGCGACCCGGCCGGGCCGCGCCTTCTCGTCATGACGAGCGGCAACGTGGCCGGGGAGCCGATCGTCACCGACGACGCCGAAGCGCTGGACCGGCTCGCCCGTCTGGCCGACGCCTGGCTGACCCACGACCGCCCGATCCAGGTACCGTGCGACGATTCCGTCGTACGAGTCTGCGACGGGGAACTGCTGACCGTACGCCGCTCACGCGGCTACGCCCCCCGGCCCGTCGAACTGCCTCTCCCGGTACCGGCGATCCTCGCTGCGGGCGGCGACCTCAAGAACACCCTGTGCCTGGCGGAGGGGCGCAGAGCCTGGCTGTCCGCCCACATCGGTGACATGGACGACCTCGCCACACAACATGCCTTCGAGGACGCCGGTCAGCACTTGGAGACCATCACCGGGGTGCGACCCGCGGTCCTGGCCGTCGACAGCCATCCCGGATACCGTTCGGGACAGCTGACCCGCCGTCTGGCCGGTGAACGGCAGGTCGTACGCGTACAGCACCATCACGCACACGTCGCCTCCGCAATGGCAGAAAACGGCCTGGACGGCAGCCGGCGGGTGATCGGCGTCGCGTTCGACGGCACCGGCTACGGCGACGACGGAGCCGTGTGGGGCGGAGAGATCCTGCTGGCGGACTACGACGGTTACCACCGGTTCGGGCATCTCGCGTATGTCCTTCTGCCGGGCGGCGACGCCGCCGTACGGCGTCCCTACCGCATGGCCCTGGCACATCTGCACGCGGCAGGAATCGGCTGGGCGCAGGACCTGCCGTGCACCGCGGCCTGCCCACCCGATGAACTTGACGTACTGAAAAGGCAGTTGGAGCGGAATCTCAACTGTGTCCCCACCTCCAGCATGGGCCGGCTGTTCGACGCCGTCTCCTCCCTCACCGGCACCTGCCACCGCGCCGGATACGAGGCCCAGGCCGCCGTCGAACTCGAAACCGCCGCGCTCGGGACGGCCGAGGACGACTGCGCGGGATACGGCTTTGCGCTGCGCACTCCCGCACCGGGCAGCGGGAGCGCGCTGATCGCCGACCCCGCGCCCGTACTGTCGGCGGTGGTGGAGGACGTGCGCGCGGGAACTGCGCCGGGCGTCATCGCGGCACGCTTCCACGAGTCGGTCGCCGCCCTCGTACGCAGCACCTGCGTCCTGGCGCGTGAGCGGTACGGCCTGGACACCGTTGCCCTGACCGGCGGAGTGTTCGCCAACACCCTGCTCTCCTCGGCCTGCGCCCGGACGCTTCGCGGACACGATTTCACCGTCCTGCTGCACCACCAGGTCCCCCCGAACGACGGAGGGATTGCACTGGGACAGGTGATGGTGGCCGCCCGAACCCGCGCCGCCTCAACACTTGATGGCCGCATCGGCGCGGCGCAGGGGAGTGCGGCCATCCACTGACGGCGTGTCCCGGCAGGACCGGGCAGGCGGATCAACCACAGCAAGGAGAAGCCATGTGCCTGGCGGTGCCCGGCAGAGTACTGGAAATCGAGGAACGGGACGGCACACGCATGGCCATCGTCGATTTCGGCGGAGTGGTCAAGGAAGCATGTCTGGAGTATCTGCCGGACCTTCAGGTCGGCGAGTACGCCATCGTCCACGTGGGGTTCGCCCTGCAGAAACTGGACGAGGAGTCGGCCCGGCAGACACTGGAGCTGTTCGCCCAACTCGGCATGCTTCAGGAAGAGTTCGGCGACCCGTGGGAAATGGCGGCAGAGGCGGGCGGGCTGCCGCTGCCCGGTGCCGGTGAAGCGGCCCAGGAGGCGCAGCAGTGAAGTACATCGACGAATTCCAGGACCCCGCACTGGCCCGGCGGCTGCTCGACGAGATTCGCGCCACCGTGACCAGGCCGTGGGCGCTGATGGAGGTCTGCGGCGGGCAGACCCACACCATCATCCGGCACGGCATCGATCAACTGCTGCCGGACCAGGTCGAACTGATCCATGGACCGGGCTGCCCGGTGTGCGTCACCCCTCTGGAGGTCATCGACAAGGCGCTGGAGATCGCCTCCCGCCCGGAGGTGATCTTCTGTTCCTTCGGCGACATGCTCCGAGTCCCCGGCACCGGCCGGGACCTGTTCCGGGTCCGCAGCGAGGGCGGCGACGTACGGGTCGTCTACTCCCCGCTCGACGCGCTGAAGATTGCCCGGCAGAACCCGGATCGGGAGGTCGTGTTCTTCGGAATCGGCTTCGAAACCACCGCGCCTCCCAACGCGATGACGGTCTATCAGGCACGCAGGCTCGGCATCCGCAACTTCAGTCTGCTGGTGTCCCATGTCCGGGTGCCACCGGCGATCGAGGCGATCATGCAGTCGCCGAGCTGCCGGGTGCAGGCATTCCTCGCCGCAGGACATGTGTGCAGCGTCATGGGCGTGGGCGAGTATCCCCAGCTGGCCGAACGGTTCGGTGTCCCGATCGTGGTGACAGGATTCGAACCGCTGGACATCCTGGAAGGCGTGCGCCGTACCGTGGCCCAGCTGGAACGCGGTGAACACACGGTGGACAACGCCTACCCGCGCGCAGTGCGCCCAGAGGGGAACCCCGCCGCTCTGGCCATGCTGGAGGACGTCTTCGAGGTGACCGACCGGTCCTGGCGCGGCATCGGCGTCATCCCCGCCAGCGGCTGGCGGCTCTCCCCGCGCTATCGGGACTACGACGCCGAATACCGTTTCTCGGTGACCGGTATCGATACCCGTGAACCCGCTCAGTGCCGCAGCGGAGAGGTTCTGCAGGGCCTGCTGAAGCCCCATGAATGCGAGGCATTCGACACCATCTGCACTCCTCGCACCCCACTCGGAGCGACCATGGTCTCCAGCGAGGGCGCCTGCGCCGCGTACTACCTCTACCGGCGGCTGGACATGAAGAAGACCGCACCTGTGGAGGCGAGCTCCGTTGGCTGAGACCGTCGAGACCCCCACGCGCGGTGACGTAACCGCTTCGTCAACGCCTCCCTCCGGTGTCCCGCCGCTCGATCCCACGGCATGGACGTGCCCGGCCCCGTTGCGGGATCACCCGCGCATCGTGATGGGCCACGGCGGCGGCGGCGCGCTCTCCGCCGAGCTGGTCCAGCACATCTTCGCCCCCGCCTTCGGAGGCGAGGTGCTCGCGCAGATGGGCGATTCGGCAACGGTGTCGCTGGGCGGAGCCCGCCTGGCCTTCTCCACCGACTCTTTCGTGGTGCGGCCGCTGTTCTTCCCCGGTGGCAGCATCGGCGACCTCGCGGTCAACGGCACCCTCAACGATCTGGCCATGAGCGGTGCACGTGCTGCCTATCTGTCCTGCGGATTCATCCTGGAGGAGGGCGTCGAGCTCTCCGTCGTCGCGCGCGTGGCCGAAGCCTTCGGCGCCGCCGCGCGCAACGCGGGCGTCGAGGTGGCGACGGGCGACACAAAGGTGGTCGAAGCCGGTCACGGCGACGGCATCTTCATCAACACTGCCGGCATCGGCCTCATCCCGGCCGGCGTCGACCTGCGTCCGCAGCGTGTCGTCCCGGGTGACGTCGTGATCGTCAGCGGGGCGATCGGTGTCCACGGCGTGGCGATCATGAGCGTGCGCGAGGGACTGGAGTTCGGCGTCGAGATCGAAAGCGACTGCGCGGCCCTGGGAGGACTCGTGGAGGCCATGCTCTCGGTCACCGGGGACCTGCACGTACTGCGCGACCCCACCCGTGGGGGGCTCGCCGCATCCCTCAACGAGATCGCAGCGGCGTCGGGCACCGGCATCGTGATCCAGGAGCGCAACGTCCCTGTCCCTCCGCCGGTGGCCAATGCCTGCGCCATCCTGGGCCTCGACCCGATGTACGTCGCCAACGAGGGGAAGCTCGTGGCGTTCGTACCGCGTGAACACGCCGATGCGGTCCTGGACGCGATGCGCGCGCACCCGCTGGGCCGGGACGCGGCAGTGATCGGTGAGGTGGTGGACGCCCACCCGGGCATGGTGGTGGCCCGCACCGGGCTCGGCGGGACACGGGTGGTCGACCTGCCGGTGGGGGAGCAACTGCCGCGGATCTGCTGACGACCCGCCTCCCTGCGCCGGATCCCACGGCATGCCCGACCGAGCGCGCGCCGGATCCGGTTGCAGGGCGCGGGAGTCCTTTGCCCATTTCGGCGGCCCGGCCGGCCTCTGTCCGGCAGTCCGGGCCACCACGTGGGGCACCGACCGCACAGCGACGGAACCGTTCCGGCACAGGGTCGGGACGGTTCTCGTCGTGCGGGTCCGGCAGCACCGACAGGTGTTGTACCGAACCGGCCATTTCGAATTGCCGACCGCACCCTGCACGCGGCGGACCACTGAGCCGTCCCCCGCCGGTCGGCGCTGGGATCCTCAGCAGGGATGCGGAGGGGCGCGAAGAGGCGTCAAGCGCTGTTCTGGCCAAGAGTGACACGCGCGCCGGGCAGTGGCGTGGTGACACCGGGGGGTGCATGCCTAAGGTCTGAGTGCGCGCAGCGGGGCAGACCGGTCGAACGATGGAAAAGGTCAACGACGCATCGCACAGGGGGAAGCAGTGCCGCGTGTCAAACCCGTCCTGGCACGGGCCCTCCGCAAGACCCCCTTACTCCACCTGGACGTCGCCCACCAGGGCCGGGTACGGCGTCTGGGACTGAAACTCGAGGAACATGGCCCCACCGGATCGGTGAAGGACCGCAGCGCCGTGGGGCTGTTACAGGCGCTGCACGACGAACGACCGCTCACCCCGGGCACGGTGGTGGTGGAATCCACCTCCGGCAATCTCGGCGTGGCCCTGGCCCGGCTGCTGCCCTCCATCGACTGCACCTTCCTCGCGGTGGTCGATCCCAAGACCCCGCACGCCACCCGCACCATGCTGACCGAACGCGGCGCCCGGGTGATCGTCGTCGACCAACCGGACGGCCAGGGCGGCTACCTGCTGAGCCGGCTGCGCAGGGTGCGCGAGCTGTGCGACCACAACCCCGGATACCGCTGGCCCAACCAGTACGAGAACTGGGCCTCGCCCGACATCCACCGCCGCACCACCGGACCCGAGATCACCGAGCAGGCGGGACCGGAACTCGGCGCGGTGTACGTGCCGGTCTCCACCGGCGGCACCCTCGCCGGCATCAGCGCACATCTGCGCCGGCACCGGCCCGACGTCGCCGCGATCGCCGTGGACGTACGCGGCTCGCTGGCCGTCGCAGGCAGCGCCGGACGCCGACTGCTGCCGGGCATCGGAGCCAGCCGGCCGTCCGCCTTCCTGAAAGGGCCGCACGGCTACGACCGTGCCGTGCACGTCGACGACATCGAGGCGATCGCCGTCTGCCGGATCCTCGCCGAGGACGTGGGACTCGCACTCGGGGGGTCCAGCGGCTGCGCCGTACGCGCGCTGCTGACCGACCTGGAGAACGGCCGCATGGACGACCGGCTCGCGGTCTGCCTGGCCGCCGACGGCGGCGGCAAATACCGCGACACCCTCTACTGCGACGACTGGGCGACCGAGCAGGGCGTCGTCAAGGAGATCACGGCCGCCGTGGAACAACTGCGCCGCGAAGGCCTCTTCTTCGACCGAGAGCACCAGGAGCACTGACAATGGACACGAGCACCACCCTTGACCGGCGGCGGGCGCGCCCCGACTACCGGCAGTTCCTGCCGCTGGTCCAGGGCGCCACGCTGATCGAGTGGACCGGTACGGGACTGTTCCTCGCCGTCTCGACGATCTACTTCGTCAAGGTCGCTCATCTCAGCACGTCGTCCGTCGGCACCGGCCTGACGATCGGCGGAGCCGTCGCCATCGCCGCCGCCGTGCCCATCGCCCGGCTGGCAGGAAGATTCGGGCCGAAGCCGGTGCTGATCGGTGTGATGCTGCTGCGCGCCCTGGCCACCGTCGGCTATCTGTGGGTGGACGGCTGGTGGAGTTTTCTCCTCGTGGTCGCCGTCATCGCCGTCACCGAGCAGTCCTCGCCCCCACTGGTGCAGTCGTACGTCGGTGCGCGAGCCCCCGAGAGCCTGCGCGCGAAGGTGATGGCCGTGCAGCGCACCGTCGTCAACCTCGGGATCAGTCTGGGCGGGCTGATCGCCGGAGTCGCCCTGGGTTCCGGAGCACCCGGAGCGTTCCGGCCGCTGCTGATCGGTGGCGCACTCGCCTATGTGGCGGTGGCCGTGGTGTACGGCACCGCACAGGGAGAGGAAGCCGCGACCGCTGTCGAGAGCGCCCGTGTCGCGGATCTGCTCAAGGACCGACGGCTGCTGGGCTTCACCGCGTACAACGCACTGGTGTCGCTCTGGATGCCGGTGCTCAACGTGGCCTTCCCGCTGTGGCTCGTCACCGGGACCGACGTACCGGAGCGCTATGTCGGAATCCTGTACGCCGTCAACACCGTGCTGTGCATCGCTCTTCAGTACCCGCTCAACCGCTGCTACAGCACAACGCGCCGGGCGTGGTACTCGTACGCGGCCGCGGCACTGCTGCTCAGCTGCGGCACCCTGGCCTTCGCCGCCGCGCCCGGCTTGGGAACGCGGGAAGCACTGCTGGTGCTCGGTGCCGCCGTCGTCCTCCTGACGTTCGCCGAACTGCTCCAGGTCGGCGCATCGTGGACCCTCTCCTTCGACCTGGCACCCGAGCGGGCGCGCAGCGCCTATCTGGTGCTGTTCAACACCAGCCGCACCGTCGCCAACCGAGTCGCGGGCCCGGTGCTGATGACCGGCGTCGTCCTCGCCCTCGGTACGGCCGGCTGGGTCCTGCTCGCCTGCGTGCTGCTGCTCGGCGCGCTCGTCCCCTTCGCGATGCTGCGCGGGCCGCGCGGCGGCGGTGACTGAACCGCTCCCGGATTCTCCCCACCACCGACCTCACGCCAAGGAGCTTCACCCGCAATGGACTTCGAGCAATACCCCGACAGCCACTTCCGCTATCTGACCCGTGCGGACGTCATCGAGGCGGCCCGCGACGTGGACATCGTGGCGGCGGTGGCCGAGGCGCTCATGCTGCACTCCGCCGGACAGTCGGTCCTGCCCGAGGAGGCCTACCTCGGCTGGACCACTCCGCAGGGCGACTCGGCCCGGCTGCTGGCCATGCCCGGCGCGCTGGTCCAGGACGGCCGGCTACCGGTCATCGGTATGAAGACCATCAACGCTTCGATCGGCAACCCGGGACGCGGCATACCGCGCTCCCAGGGCTTCACCCTGCTCCTCGACCCGGAGACCGCCCGCCCCCTCGCACTGATGGAGGCCGCGTACATCAGCGCGATGCGCACCGCGGCGGTGACCGCGCTCGCCGTTCGCCATCTGGCGGTGGAGGAGCCTCGACAGCTGGCACTCCTCGGCTGCGGCGCGCTCGCACAGGCGCATGTGGCGCTGCTGCTGCGCACCGTGCCCACCCTGCGCCGAATCTCGCTGTACGACGTGGCGCCCGACCGTGCGAAGTCCGTCGCCCGGTACATCGCTTCGCTTCCCGGGGCCGCGGACGTCGAGACGGTGCTCGCCGACGGTCCGCGCGAGGCTGTGCGGGACGCCGAACTCGTCGTGCCCGTCACGACGGTGACCCGGGGCTACATCGAACCTGACTGGCTGCGGCCGGGCACGCTCGTCTGTCATGTCTCGCTGGACGACCTCACCGAGGCGGCGGTCCTCTCGGCCGGCACGGTGATCGTCGACGACTGGAGCCTGGTCCGTGACGACCCGCGCCGGCTGCTGGGCCGGATGCACCGGGCGGGCACCCTGCTCGGCCCCGACGGCACCCCGAGAGAAGGAGTCACCGCACGGCCCGGTGCCCGTCGCGTCGACGGCACGCTCGGCGATGTGCTCGCCGGCCGGCACCCCGGCCGCCGAGACCGGGACGAGATCGTGATCAGCAACCCGTTCGGTATGTCGATCCTCGACGTCGCCGTCGCCGACCGCATCCACGCCCGCGCCGAAGCCGCCGGTCTGGGCGTCCGGCTCACACTCTGAGGGGGATCCGCATGACGATCGATCGATACGTCCAGGAGATCAACCGCACCATGTGGTCGTACGGTGAGTACCGGCACGTGGCCGATCTGCTGCGGCCCGGCGCCGTCGAGCTGGTCGAACGGCTCGCCCCGGAGCCGGACAGCCGCCATCTCGACGTCGCCACAGGGAACGGCAACGTCGCGCTGCTGTCCGCCCTGCGCGGCTGTGACGTCACCGGGCTGGATCTGACCGACGAGTTCTTCCCCGACGCGCGCGCACGATTCTCAAGTGCCGGTGTCGAGGTGGAGCTGCACCGCGGCGACGCGCAGGAACTCCCTTTTGCCGACGCCTCGTTCGACCTCGTCACCTCCACCTACGGGATCCAGTTCGCGCCCGACCATGCCGCTTCATCCGGCGAGATGGCCCGGGTGCTGCGGCCCGGCGGCCGGATCGGCATGTGCAACTGGACGGCACGCAGCTGGACCGCCCACTTCCAGGAGATCCTCTCCGCCTACTTCCCCTCGCCGAACGGCCATCAGGGGCAGCCCATGCTGTGGGGCTCCCCGGACTATCTCGCCGAACTCTTCGGCCCCGGATTCACAGTCACGTCCGAACGCCGGGAACTTTTCTACCCGTTCGACACGGCCGAGGATCTGGTCGCCTTCTTCGAGAACTGCTTCGGCCCCTGCATCGCAGCGAAGTACACCATCTCGCCGCCCTCGCGCTGGAAGGAACTGCGAGCGGAGATGGCCGAGATGACCGAGGGCTTCCACACCACCGATGAGCGGGGCACAGGCGTGCCCGTCGAGTATCTGCTCGTCGTCGCAGAGAAGAAGGGGGCGTAGTGACCGGCATACCCGAGCACTATCCGACGCTCCCGCTGGCCGAAGGGGCACGGGAGCGAGCCGTCGCCCTGGCGCTGACCCGCAGCGAGCCGTACGAGCTGGGCGAGGGAGTCCACGCATACGTTGAGCGGTACGCGGCCACGCACCCTGACCGCGCGGCGATCGACGACGGCGAAATATCCATCGGATACGCCCAGTTGGCAGACCGGATGCGTCGCGCAGCCGCACGGCTGGCGGCTGCCGGAATCTCGCGGGGGCAGATCGTCGCGGTCGGCGGCCGTCGCGGCAGCGACGTCATCACGGCCTTTCTCGCACTGGAGCTGCTGGGTGCCGTCTATCTGCCGGTGGACGCGGGCTGGCCCGCCGCCCGCGTCGAGTCCCTCCTCACCGACAGCGGCGCCGTGCTCATGCTGACCACCGGCGGAGCGGCGGACATCGGCGAACTGGTCAAGGGAGCCCAGGCGGCCGGGGTCCCCACCGCGGCACCGGAACCGGCGGACCCCCCGTACGCCCGGACCGCACCGCCCGCCCCCGACGAGGTGCGCTACGTCCTCTACACCTCCGGATCGACCGGCCGCCCCAAGGCCGCGATCGTCGAACACCGGGGGATGCTCAACCATCTGTGGGCCAAGGTCGACGACCTCGGGCTGACCGCCGACGACCGGCTGGCGCAGACCGCACCGCTGGGCTTCGACATCTCCGTCTGGCAGATGCTCGCTCCGCTGCTCGTCGGCGGCCGCGTACAGATCTACGGCGACGAGCAGGCGCAGGACGGCGCACTGCTGCTGGAGGAACTGCTCAGTCGCGGAACCACGGTGCTGGAAACCGTACCCACACTGATCCGCTTCCTGCTCGACGCCCACGAGAGCGCAGGGACCGATCCCGGCGCGCTGCGCTGGATGATCGCCACCGGCGAGGAGCTGCCACCCGCCCTGGCCCGGCGGTGGCACAAGAGCATGCCGGGCATCGGACTTCTCAACGCCTATGGCCCCACCGAGTGTTCGGACGACGTCACCCATGCCGTACTCGGCGCACCGGCCGCCGGAGTACGCCATCTGCCGATCGGTTCTCCCATCGGAAACGCAGCGCTGTATGTGCTTCGTTCCGAGGAGGGGGAGTGGCACGCCTGTGCGCACGGTGAGACCGGCGAGCTGTTCGTCGGAGGACTCGCCGTGGGCCGCGGCTACCTCGGAGACCCGGACAGCACCGCTCGCGCCTTCTTCACGGACCCCTTCGGCGACGACGGCGGGCGCCTCTACCGCACCGGGGACGCCGTACGCGTACTGCCGGACGGCCAGCTGGAGTATCTGGGCCGGGTCGACCGGCAGGTGAAGCTCGGCGGCGTACGCATGGAGCTCGCCGAGATCGAAGCGGTCCTCGGCGGCCACCCCGCGATCGCCGCCTGCGCAGTCACCGTCCACACCCCCGACGACACCGGCGCCCTGGTGGCACGCGAGAGCGCCCACACCCCGGTGGCCGCTCAGCCGCCACGGCTCGTCGCCTATGTCACCGCCTCCGGCGACGAGGTGGCGGAGGACTCACTCCGCGCCCATCTGGCCGAACGGCTCCCCGCGCCGATGGTGCCGTACACCTTCGTCGCTCTGCCCCACCTCCCGCTCACCCGGAACGGCAAGACGGACTACAAGGCGCTCCCCGCACCACCGCGCCGCAGCCGCCCCGACAGCCGCCCGTACACACCGCCGCGCGGCGACGCGGAGACCGCGATCGCGGCCCTCGTCGCCCGACTCCTCGGCACGGGGCGGGTCGGCCGGGACGACTCGTTCCTGGAGCTGGGCGGCGACTCGCTGCTGGCCATGCGGCTGGTCGCGGCACTACGGGAGGAGGGATCGGCCGCTGGCCTGCGCGACGTGCTGCGCGACGGCAGCCCCGCCGCCCTCGCCGCGCTCGGCCGCCACCGGCAGCAGGCGGCCGGCACCCGTACGGAACATGCCTGGGACGCCCCGCGGACCCGGCCGCTCACCCCGCAGCAGGCCGGTGTCTATTTCCACTGGCGACTCGACCCGCTCAGCCCCTACTACAGCTACCAGGGCTCCTTGGAACTGGACGGGCCACTGGACGTGGCACGGCTGGCGCGGGCCTGGCAACTGCTGCTTTCCGAGAACCCGCTGCTCCTCGCCCGGTTCGCCGAGACCGACGAGCCGGGTGGGCACGCGGTGGTGCACCACTATCCGCACTGGGAAGTACCACCGCCCGGACCGGCGCGGGACATCACCGCGGACGAGTTCCGCACAGCGGCCGCCGAGGAGGCCGCCAAGCCCTTCGACCTCCTCGCCGAACCCGCCATGCGGACCCAGCTGTTCCGACTGCCCGGCGGACAGCACCGGCTGCTGGTCACCATGCACGAGCTGCTCCTCGACGGCTGGGGCGCCACCGTGCTGTTCCAGCGGCTCGCCGAACTGTACGAACAGCAGCCGGCCGGGCCCGACCCCGAGCGCGCCACCCGGTACGACCGCTATCTGGACCACTTGGAGACGCGCCTTGCCACCGAGGCGGTCGCCGAGGCGGGAAAGTACTGGCTGCGCCGGCTCGCGGGCGATCTCCCGGCACTGCAGATCGCACAGAAGCAGCGGCCGGCCACGCCCACCTACCGGGGCGAGATCACCGAGGCGGTCCTCGACGAGCGCCTGTCCCAGCGGCTGCGCGACACCGCACTGTCCGCCTCCGCCACCGCATTCGTACCGCTGCTGGCCGCCTACGCGCTGGCCCTGAGCTACTTCGGCGACGCCGACGAGGTGATCGTCGGCGCCCCGATGGCGGGCCGGGAGCGGCCGGAGGCGGCCGAGGTCCCGGCGTTCATGCTCGCCATGCTGCCGCTGCGTCTGCACATCGACCCGGCCGCGACCCTCGCGGAGTTCACCACTCAGGTGCGGGAGACGGTGTACGACGCGTACGCCGCAGCCGATCACCCCTTCGGCTGGACTCTGCGACGGCTTCCGGCCGCCTCACGCAGTTCCTCGGCGACACCGGTCTTCCAGACCATGCTCAACATGCTGCCGTACCCGGCGCGCGCCGCCACCGCCTCGGACGTCGGGTTCCGCTTCGTCGAGCTGGACACCGGCTACACCAAGTACGACTGCGCGCTGTACGTCCAGCCGCACGGCCCCGACCGGCTGCTGTTGCAGTACGCCTACCAGCAGGAGCTGCTCGACGCCCCGGCCGCCCGCAACGTACTGGAATCCACGCTGATCGCGCTGCGGGCCCTGACCGACCCGGAGCGTGCGGAGCACACCACCATCCGTTTCCTCGATCTGCTGCCCGGAGACGATCACCGATGACCACGCCGACCCCGCTGGAACGCTTCGCCGGGCAGGTGGCGGCCCACCCCCGGGCCGTCGCTCTGCGCCACACCGGCACCAGCTTCACCTACCGCGAACTCGACGAGTGGAGCGGCCGGCTGGCCGCCCGGCTCGCCGCCAAAGGAACGGGCCCCGGCTCGCTGGTGGCACTTGCCGCTCAGCGCGGCCCCGCCGCCGTCGCCGGAGTCCTTGCCGTACTGAAGACGGGCGCCGCCTACCTCGGGCTCGACCCCGCGATACCCGTGCGACGACAGCGCCGGATGGTGGAGGAGACAGGACCGCACTGCGTGCTGGCCGAGCCCGGACTCGATCAGTTCCCCACACTGGACGCCCCCCGCGTCACGCTCGCCCCCCTCACCGACGGCCCGCTGCACCAGGCTCCTGGGCAGGAGCCCGACGACGACGCGCTGTTCCACATCGTCTACACCTCGGGGACGACTGGAAACCCCAAGGGCGTACGCATCAGCCGGCGTTCGGTCCGCGGACGGCTGGAATGGATGTGGCAGGACCACCCGTTCCCCGACGACGCGGTACTGGCCGTCCAGAAATCCCTGGCGCTGGTCGCCTCGCCCTGGGAGCTGCTGGGCGGACTGCTGAAGGGCATTCCCTCCGTCGTGCTCGGCACCGACGAACTACTCGATCCGGTGCTGTTCGCCGCCGCCGTCGAGCAGGAGCGGATCACGCATCTCTTCCTGACCCCGCAGCTGATCGCCGGGCTCCTGGAGGAGAGCGCCAAGCATCCCGGCGGGCACCGGCCCGTGCTGGTCACCAGTGGCGCCGACACCCTGCCGGTGGACACGGTCCTGCGCTTCCGTGAGGTCTGGCCCGATGCCACGCTGCTGAACCTGTACGGCATGACGGAGACCGCCTCCAACGTCGCCGCGTTCGACACCGCCCGACTGCCCGCGGACGCCGAACGTGTCCCCGTCGGCAGGCCCGTGGCGGGTGCCTCGTTCTCGGTCCGCGACCGGCTCGGCCGACGGCTGCCATCCGGTGTGACAGGTGAGGTGTGGGTCTCCGGACCTCCGCTCGCCCTCGGCTATCTCGGCGGCGACGGCGAAGACCGCTTCACCACGGACGACGCAGGAGTCCTGCACTACCGGACCGGAGACCGCGGCCGCCAACTCCCGGACGCGGTATTGGAGATCACGGGACGCGCCGACAACCAGATCAAGGTACGTGGCTACCGCGTCGAGCTGGAGGAGATCGAGGCCACGCTGCGCAAGGCGCCGGACATCACCGACGCGGGGGCGTACGCGGAGAGCGAGGGCGGTGAAGCACGCATCGTCGCCTGTTTCACCGCCGACGAGGAGAGCGGCCCCGCCGCACTGCGCGGCTATCTGCGCGACCGGCTGCCCGACTACATGCTGCCCGCCCGTATCCAGCAGGTCCCGCGGCTCCCGCTGAGCACCAATGGCAAGCTCGATCGCACCGCCCTGCGCACGCTCGTGGAGAGCATCGGTCAGGAGCAGACGGCCGGATTCACCCCGACCGACGACACCGAGGCCGCTGTCGCCGCCCTCTGGCAGGAACTGCTCGGCGCCCCACCGGCCTCGGCGGACCAGAACTTCTTCGACGCCGGAGGCCACTCCCTGCTCGCCGTGCGGCTCGCCAACCGGCTGGCGAAGACAGCAGGCCGACGCGTCCCACTGCGCCGCATCCTCGGCGCACCCACCGTCCCCGCGATCGCCGCACTGTGCCGCGAGACCCAGCAGGAGGAACAGGCATGAACGTCCCATGGTTGAGCGTCCCGGGCGAAACCCCACCGGACAGCGCGGCCGGCACCCTCGCCGTCTGCTTCGCACCCACCGGCGCCCACGGCTCGACGTTCGCGAACTGGCGGGGCCGGCTGCCCGAGGACACGGCACTCGCGCTGATCACACCGCCGGGCCGCGGCACCCGCGTCGACGAGGAACCCGTCACCGACATGACCGCCTACGCGGATGCCGTGACGGCCGAGATACGCGCACTGCGAGGAAGGCGGAGACTGGTGCTGATCGGCGTCAGCCTCGGTGCGCTCCTTGCGTACGAGACGTGCTGCCGGCTGCTCGACGCCGGGGTGCCGGTCGCGCGGCTGTGCGCGGTGGCAGGACAGTGCCCCGGTGACTTCCACGGAGACGGTGGCGATGTGACCGTCGAGGACGCCCGTGCCTTCACGTCCGGGACCGGACTGACCGACCCGGAGCTGCTGGCGGACCCCGAGTTCGAGGAGGTGCTGCTGCCTCCCGTCATCGCCGATCTGCAGTTGGCCGCGGGCTACGACGGCAGCCGAAGTGCCGTACCGCACGTCGAGTTGCGCGCGGTGTGGGCCACCGAGGACCCGCACGTGCCCGAAGTGACCGTGCGCCGCTGGATCGACTGGACCCGTGGCGAGTGCACTCTGCTGTCCGTCGAGGGCGGGCACTACGCCCACCAGGAGAACCCGGCAGCGGTCATCTCCGCCTGCCTGGACGGACTTCCCGGAGCCCGGCCGTCACGACGCTCCGTGCTCGGCGCCGGAGCGACGGCCGTCGCGGGCACGGTGCTGGGCCTCGGTGCGGTGCCGGCCACGCCACCCAGAGCGTCGGCCGCCGCGCCGACCGCCGCGGGCAGTGTCTCCTTCGAGGGCGATCCCACCGACCCCGTGGGCCTCGCCGTGGCCATGATCCGCCAGAACACCAGCAACCCCGGCGACGGTGCGCTCACCCAGCCGTTCGCCCAGATGCTCCAGGGAATCTTCCGCGCGGCCGGGGTGGTCACCGAGATCGTGCCCACCCCCAAGGAAGGCAACGTCCACTTCTTCGCCCGCGTCCCCGGCAGCGGGCCGGCCCGGAAGAAACCACTGGTCCTGCTCGGCCACTCCGACGTAGTCCCCGCCATCGGTGACAAATGGACGACGGACCCCTTCGCCGGAGACATCAAGGACGGCGAGCTGTACGGCCGCGGCTCGCTCGACATGAAGGGCGTCAACGCCGCATTCGTCGCCGCTCTGCTGCGTCATGTCCGCGAGGGCGCGGCCTTCGACCGCGACATCGTCTTCTGGTCCGACTGCGACGAGGAACAGGGGCCCTACGGGGTGCGCTGGTTCCTCACGGAACACCCCGGCAAGGTCGAGGCGGGCGCGGTCATCACCGAAGGCGGCTGGGTGCTCAACCAGCGCGACGGCAGGACGCCCATGATCGCCTCGCTCACCTGCAACGACAAGCGCTCCCTGCTGCTGCGTCTGGAGACCTCCTCGTACGCCACCCACACGTCCAAGCCATTCACAGGACAGGCCGTGATCCGGCTGGGGGAGGTGCTTGAGCAACTCGGGGAGTGGCGCGCACACATCCGTCCCAACGCGCTGTCCCGGCAGTACTTCGCCGAACTCGCCGAGGCCACCACCGACCGGTCGCTCGCCGAGGCCCTGCGCGAGATGCTCAATGCCCGTTCGGAACAGCAGCGGGACAGGGCCGGCGAAGCGGTGGTACGGCTCAGCGAGACCCCTGAGCTGCACAACGCGATGCTGCGCACCACGCTCGCCTTCACCTCCGCGCAGTCCGGCTACTATCCGAGCATCGTGCCGGGCACGGCGACCGCGGAGTTCCGGGCCGCCTTCCTCCCCGGGGCCGACGACCCCGGTCGCATCGTCGCCGAACTGCGCTCGCTGATCGGCAACCGGGCGGCGCTGACCGTGGTCGGCAACCCCGGCGAGAGCGAGCAGCAGGCCCTGGACCGGCTGCGCGGCTATCTGGCCGTGCCCGACTCCGACTACGACACGGACATCTTCCGCGCCTGGCAGACGGCCGTTCGCAGGACACACCCCGGAGTACGGGCCACTGCCTGCCAGTTCGAGGCGGTCACCAGCGCGGTGCCGTTCCGGGAACAGAACGTGCCCGTCTACGGCATGTACCCGTTCACCGTGAACCGGGACATGCTCAAGCGCATGCACGGCACCGACGAACACATCGGAGTCGAAGCCCTGCGGCAAGGCACCGAAACCGTCTATCAGCTGCTGGCCGCACTGCGCACAGAGGCCTGACCCGACCGCACCGTACGGGCGTGCTCGGCCGGGCACGCCCGTACGGTCGTCGGACACCTGCCGTCATCCCACCCTCACCCAGTCGAGAGTGCGCGCGACAGCCCTCTTCCAATCGGCGTAACCCTCGGCGCGCTGCTCGTCGCTCCACTGCGGCTCCCAGCGTTTCGACTCCTGCCAATGCTCCCGCAACTCGCCCTGATCGCGCCAGAAACCGGTGGCGAGACCTGCCGCATACGCGGCGCCCAGCGCGGTGGTCTCGGCGACGACCGGGCGGCTCACCCGTACCCCCAGGACATCCGCCTGGATCTGCATGCACAGGTCGTTGGCCGTGACCCCGCCGTCGACCTTGAGCACATCGAGATGGACACCTGAGTCCTGTTCCATCGCCTCCACCACATCCCGGCTCTGGTAGCAGATGGCTTCCAGAGTGGCCCGCGCCAGATGGGCGTTGGTGTTGTAGCGGGCGAGACCGACGATGGCGCCGCGGGCGTCCGAGCGCCAGTAGGGAGCGAAGAGGCCCGAGAACGCCGGCACGAAGTACATCCCGCCGTTGTCCTCGACGGTTCTGGCGAGCCGTTCGCTCTCGGCGGCTTCGCTGATGATCTTCATCTGGTCCCGCAGCCATTGCACGGCGGATCCCGTGACCGCGATGGAGCCCTCCAGAGCGTAGACCGCCGGGCTCTTGTCGAACTGGTAGGCGACGGTGGTGAGCAGGCCGTGCCGTGACCGGATCAGCTGCGTACCGGTGTTGAGCACGAGGAAGTTTCCGGTGCCGTACGTGTTCTTCGCCTGGCCCGGCTCGAAACACACCTGCCCCACGGTGGCCGCATGCTGGTCGCCGAGCACCCCGGTGATCGGGATCGCGGCCCGCAGGGGCCGGGACGTGCGCGTGCGGCCGTACGCCTGCGCGTCGGAGGACGGGTGGATGGCCGGCAGCATCGCCCTCGGGATGCCGAAGATGCCCAGCAACTCGTCGTCCCAGTCGAGCGTCTCCAGATTCATCAGCATCGTCCGGCTGGCATTGGTCACGTCGGTGGCGTGGATGCCGCCGTCGGGGCCGCCGGTGAGGTTCCACAACACCCAGCAGTCCGTGTTCCCGAACACCGCATGGCCCTGTTCCGCAGCCCTGCGGACCCCATCGACATTGTCGAGGATCCACTTGATCTTCCCGCCGGAGAAGTAAGTGGCCGGAGGCAGACCCGACTTGCGGCGAATGACCTCGCCATGGCCCTCGTTCTCCAGGGCCTTGGCGATCGAGTCGGTCCGGGTGTCCTGCCACACGATGGCGTTGCAGTACGGACGACCGGTGCGGGGATCCCAGACGACGGTGGTCTCGCGCTGGTTCGTGATCCCGATGGCATCGAGATCGGTGGCGCCCAGACCGCCGGTGCGCAGAGCGTTCTGCATCACCGAGTTGGTGCGTTCCCAGATCTCCACCGGGTCGTGCTCCACCCAGCCGGGGCGCGGCAGGATCTGCTCGTGCTCCAACTGGTGCTTGGCCACTTCTTTCCCGTCGTGATCGAAGATCATGAAGCGGCTGCTGGTGGTGCCTTGATCCACCGCGCCGATGAAGTCCGCCATGGCGTGCTGCCTCTCCTGAATCCCCGCTCGATGAAGAACCGGGCGTCACTCCTCCGGTGGCACGGGGATGCTGCCCTCCGGCTCCGCCTCCGCGGTGGGCAGGAAACGGCCGACAAGGATCTTGTAGAGGAACGCACCGACCAGGCCACCCACGAATGGGCCCACAATGGGCACCCAGTAGTAGAAGTTCCCGTACTGGTCCCGCCACGCTCCTCCGTAGCCGGTGAGGAAACTCGCGAGCCGGGGCCCGAAGTCACGGGCCGGATTGATCGCGTACCCGGCATTGGTGCCCCACGCCATACCGATGCCCACCACAATGAGGCCCACGATGAACGGCCCGAGATTGGCTCCCGGTGGCGTATTGAGAAGATCCGTGACCGCGAAGATCAGCAGCACAAGAATGGCGGTTCCGATGACCTGGTCCCGCAGCGCCCCCCATTCGTGAACCGGAAGCGCGGGGTTCCCGTTGGCGGGCAGCGTCGAGAAAACGAATTGCGTCTTGATCGTGTGCCCCGGGTCCGCCTTCGCCAGGGCCTCCGTGTAATTCCATCGCACCACGAGTGCCCCCACGAACGCTCCTGCGAGCTGCGCGAGTGCGTAGGGTGCCACTTTCCTCCAGGGAAAATCCTTGAAAGCGGCAAGCGAAAGAGTGACGGCGGGATTGAGGTGCGCTCCGCTCAGCCTGCCCGCCACATAGACACCCAGAGTGACTCCGAGACCCCATGCCCAGGCGATGCTGTCGTGATTTCCGAGACCCCCCGGCGGGTCGGTGAGTGCTCCGCCGGCTACGACCTGGGCCACCACACCACAGCCGAAGAGGATGAGAATCATCGTGCCGAGGAACTCCGCCGAGAGCTCCCCTACGATTCCCGACATCTTGAGCCGCTCCATGGGGATCTCGCTTCCTGTCGAGTCACCACCGTTGGCGGCATAGATCCACACATGAGCGTAGACGCAGAGAATTGGTTCCGCATTTGGTGGCCATGTGGTGGCTGAAGCCCTGCAGCCGGCGCAGGGCTCGCCTCGCGAAGGGGCCCGAACCAGGGTCTGGCGTCAGTCCGGGTCGACGTTGTCGAAGAGTTTTCAAGCATCCTGCTGAGCACCCGTACGCAGGCCGCCCTGCCGCCGTCGGTCAGCCGGATCAACGAAGGCCCGCGCCCTGGCCGCCGGTGACCCCGGAGGCTGGATCAATGCCTTCACGCTCGTCGCCGCGGGCCCGCACCGCACACTCGACGACGTCGACCGCACCGTCGTGCAGCGGCTGCGCGAGATGACCGTGCGGACGGTCGCCAAGCACAGCGCCGACGAACCCGACTGGCTCGTGCCCGTGACGGACACCTGGGCCCGAGCGGCGAAGATCATGATCCCGGTGCCGGCCGTCAAGGGCGGCATCGACTCGGACGACCACGTCGGCATGGCCCGACGCCTCGCACGGACAGTCGCCGACGGGCGTGAGGCAACGGTCGAGGCCACCGCGCACCAACCCAGCATGGAACGACCGCAACGATGCCCCGGCGCCGGGCACCGCCCAGACCGGCATCGCCATGGGCAGAGCCGGCTCCGACCTTGCCCTGGAGATCGCCGACGCGATCGTCGCCGCGATGAACTCGCCACGACACCCACCGTCGTAGCGCTCTCGCCGGTGCCGTCGCCTCGTGGTGCAGAACTTGGTGATCGCCGCGGTCTTCATCAGCGGCCTCGTCATCTGGGACCTGACCGGCACTTTTCCACTGCCCCTCGGCGTTGTCGGGCATGAGGGCTCCACCGTCATCGTCGGCCTCAACGGCCCGCGCCTGCTGTGCGACGCCGCCTGGAAGCGAGCCCGCGGGTGAGCCGGCGGTCGTCGGTGCTAGCTGCGTGCGCGGCTGAGGACCGTGCGTACGCCATAGGCCGCGGCTCCGGCCGCGATCACCGCGGTGCCGGAGACGACCGAGGCCGACGGCAGGGCGAAGGCGAGGAGCAGACAGCCCGCCAGGCCGACGCCGGGCACGATGCGTGGCGGGCGGCCTTCGTTCGCAGTGAGCGTCCAGGCAGCGGCGTTGGCGATGGCGTAGTAGGCGAGGACGCCGAAGGAGGAGAAGCCGATCGCCCCTCGGACGTCGGTCGTGGCGGCAAGGACCGCGACCACGGCGCCGACGGCGGCCTCCGCACGGTGAGGGACTTTGAAGCGGGGGTGCACCGTGGCCAGGACGTGCGGCAGGTGGCGGTCGCGGGCCATGGCCAGGGTGGTGCGTGAGACACCGAGGATGAGCGCGAGGAGGGAGCCGAGTGCGGCGACGGCCGCACCGGCCCGCACCACCGGCGCGAGGCCGGGGACGCCCGCCGCGCGTGCGGCCTCGGCCAATGGGGCCGCGGTATGGGCGAGGCGGTCAGGGCCCAGGACGGCCAGCACCGTGACGGCGACGGCTGCGTAGACGAGCAGCGTGATGGCCAGCGCGAGCAGGATCGCGCGGGGGATGGTGCGATGTGGGTCGCGTACCTCCTCGCCGAGGGTGGCGATCCGCGCGTATCCGGCGAACGCGAAGAACAGCAGACCGGCCGCCTGCAGAACTCCGCTGACAGTGGCGTCCGCGCCGATGGCCAGACGCCCGGCATCGGCGGTTCCACCGCCGATACAGGCGGTGACCACCGCCGCGAGGACCGCCAGGACGAACGCGACGATCACCCGGGCCAGCCAGGCCGACTTGTGCACACCGGTGTAGTTGAGCGCGGTCAGCGCCACCACCGCCGCGACGGCTACCGCGTGCGTCTGGCCAGGCCACACGTAGGAGCCCACGGTGAGCGACATGGCCGCGCAGGAAGCTGTCTTGCCAACGACGAAACCCCAGCCTGCGAGATAACCCCAGAAGTCGCCGAGGCGTTCACGGCCGTACACATAGGTGCCACCGGACTCCGGGTAGCGACCGGCCAGCCGGGCGGAGGACGTCGCGTTGCAGTACGCGACCACCGCGGCCAGCCCCAGGCCGAGCGGCAGCCCGGACCCGGCGGCCGCGGCGGCAGGCGCCAGTGCGACGAAAATGCCGGCGCCGATCATCGAACCCAGGCCGATGACCACGGCGTCGAGCACGCTCAGACGGCGCTTCAACTCGTTCGTTCCCGTCGACGCCGTCGACGTGTTCATCGCTCACTCCCAGCCGGGCGCCCCGCACGAGCAGGTCCCGCAGTCCGTACGTATGCAGAGTTTCGCGGGCACGGTAGCCCAGCAAGGTGTCCGGACGGTGCGGGGTGCGACGGGACGGGGTGCGACAGGACGAGGAAACCCTGCGGGGGTATCCTCGGGCACGTACCGCAGGACCCGTACGACCGAGAATTCGAGGCAGCCGTGGATCGCAGGCGGACGCGCACACCGGGAGCGTCCCGGCTGCTCGTGCTGTGTGCCGTCCTGTGCGGGCTGTTCCTCATGCACGGGGCCCCGGCGAGCGCCGCCGAGGGCTGCCACGGCGCATTGGCCGCGACCTCGGACGCGCCCGTGTTCACGACGACGGGTACCGGCCACACAGCCTTGACGGATGAGCACGGCACCGCCCACGCGGCCGACGCCATGACCGGGATGAACGGCGAGTCGTGCGTATCCACCCACGCCCGCGACCGCCTGCTGCCGCTTCCTATGGCGCTGGGCCTCGTGGTCCTGGCCGTATGGGTGCTCGGGAGGCGACGTACGGCGGTGCGCGGACCGGAACGGCGGGGTCCGCCGTTCGCCGGCAGGGATCTTCTGATCCAGGTGTGCATCGCGCGGACGTGACAGGTGTCTGCCGGCTCCCGGCCATCAGGCCGGACCAGCCGGATGATCCTGCCCCTTTCGCGTGCCACGGACGTGGCACATCCACCTGGAAAGAACGTGTGATGTCCGCTTCTCTGTCTTCCCCTGCCCGCCGCCGCGCGCTCACGGCCGCCGGTATCGTCGCCTCACTCGCTCTGACGCTGGCGGCCTGCGGCTCCTCCGAAGGATCCAAGACCGACGGCTCGTCCACGCCCGGCATGGACCACGGCTCCGCCAACGCCTCCGCGCCTGCCACCCCCGGCAGCGCGTTCAACGACGCGGACGTGAAGTTCGCGCAGCAGATGATCCCGCACCACCAGCAGGCCATCGAGATGGCGAAGCTGGCCGACGGCCGCGGCGCCGACCCCGAGATCAAGGAGCTGGCCGCCGAGATCGAGAAGGCCCAGGATCCCGAGATCAACACCTTGAAGGGCTGGCTGACGTCCTGGGGCAAGCAGCTGCCCTCGGCCTCGTCCTCGATGGGGGACATGTCCGGCATGGACCATGGCTCGGACGGTTCGGGAATGTCGGGGATGATGTCGGACAAGGACATGAGCGACCTCGAGGCCGCCAAGGGCAAGAACTTCGACAAGAAGTTCGCTCAGTTCATGATCGGCCACCACCAGGGCGCGGTCACCATGGCCGAGGACGAGCAGAGGAACGGCAGCAATGCCGACGCGAAGAAGCTCGCCGGCGCCGTAATCACGGCCCAGACCGCCGAGATCGAGAAGATGGACAAGATCATCACCAGGCTCTGACCCTTGGCAGGGGGTGCGGGCCTTCGTCGTGCTGAAGGCCCGCACCCCCTCCCGCTACGTCCGAGGGGCCGGACGAGCCCGGCCTCTCGGACGCACGCGGCCGCTCAGTCCGTTTCCGGTGTTGCGAGCAGGTCGCCCACCTCCTCCGCGGTGGTGTCCCGGAGCTCCTCCGTGAGGAGCAGCCAGCGGGTGATGCCGACCGATTCGAGGAACGGCAGGTCGTGGCCGGCGATCAGCAGCGCACCCTCGTAGGACTCAAGTGCGCTGGTCAGTTGTCGCACGCTGGCGATGTCGAGATTGTTGGTCGGCTCGTCCAGCATCAGCAGCTGCGGGGCCGGTGCGGCGAGCATCGTCGCCGCGAGCGCGGCACGGAAGCGTTCCCCGCCCGAGAGGGTGCCCGCCGGCTGATCCGCGCGTTTCCCCTGGAACAGGAAGCGCGCGAGCTGGGAGCGGATGTGGTTGTCGGCGACCCCGGGAGCCATGCGGGCGACGTTCGCCGCGACGCTCAGCTCCTCGTCCAGCACATCCAGCCGCTGTGGAAGGAACCGCAGCGGTACGAACGTCCTGGCCTCGCCGGACAGCGGAGCCAGCTCGCCGGTGAGGGTGCGCAGCAGTGTCGTCTTGCCGGCGCCGTTGCGCCCGACGAGCGCGATCCGTTCGGGCCCGTGTACATGGAGGTTGCCCTCGTGCAGCCGGCCGAACCGGGGACGCAGTTCGTGCAGGCTCAGCACGGCGCGTCCGGTGGGAACGGCGGTGTGGGGAAGGCTCACCCGGATCTCGGCGTCGTTACGGATCGCGTCCGCGGCCTCTTCGCGGCGCTCGCGCGCCTCACTCAGCCGCTCCTCCTGGAGGCCGCGAAGCTTGCCCGCCGACTCCTGCGCGGACCGCTTCCGCGCGCCGGCGAGGATCTTCGGGAGCCGTCGCTCGGCCTCGATCTTCCTGCCGTGCCGCTGGCGGCGCGCCAGCTTCACGTGGGTCTCCTCCAGCTCGCGCTTCTGCCGGCGTACGTCGGCCTCGGCGGCCCGCAACATCCGCCCGGCGGCTTCCTGTTCGGTGGCCAGGGCTTCTTCGTAGGCGGACCAGCCGCCTCCGTACCAGTTCACGGATCCGGAGCGCAGTTCGGCGATGCGGTCCACGCGCTCCAGCAGTTCGAGGTCGTGGCTCACCACGACGAGGACACCGGAGCGCCAGGAGTCGACGGCCTCGTAGAGCCTGTGGCGAGCGAACACGTCGAGGTTGTTGGTCGGTTCGTCCAGCAGGAGAACGTCGGGATGCTCCAGCAGCAGTGCGGCCAGGCGCAGCAGGACGGTCTCCCCGCCGGACAACTGGCCCACGGTGCGGTCCAGTTCGACATCGCCGAGTCCGAGTGACCCCAGTGTCGCGAGGGCTCGTTCCTCGACGTCCCAGTCGTCGCCGATCGTCTCGAAGTGTTTCTCGTCCACATCCCCGGCTTCGATGGCGCGCAGCGCATTGCGCCGTCCGGCGATGCCCAGGGCCTCGTCCACACGCAGCCCCGTGTCGAGGGTGATGTTCTGAGGGAGGTGGGCGAGGCTGCCACCGACGGTCACCGAGCCCTGGGACGGGCGCAGTTGGCCGGCCAGCAGTCGCAGCAGTGTCGACTTGCCCGCGCCGTTGGTCCCGACGAGACCGGTGCGGCCGCGGCCGATGCTGAGGGAGAGCCCGTCGAAGACGGTCGTGCCGTCCGGCCACTGGAAGGACAGGGCGGAGCAGGTGAGAGAGGCGTTGGGGGCGGTGGGTGTCGCCATGGTGATCCTCGCAGTCGCAAGCGCGGTGAATGGGGGCTTCGTATGCGAGCACCACGCAGCGACCGAACCGAGAGGGAGGTGCGGCGGTCCGAAAGATCGAGGGACGGCTCATGCACCGAGGTCGCATCCACGCGGGGTCACGGGCAGGACTGAACACTGCTACCGCGTGACGGGCGTACGGCTGGAGCCGTACGGCGCGATGATCGCGAACCTCAGATGCGCAACGTCCACCTCTATCGGAGACAACAGAGCCGTTGAAAACGATATCTACCCGGAGGGCGAAAGGCAAAGCCTCGATGTCGTGTGGGGGAGTGCGACGAGCGGCCCGCGGGCCGCTTCGCCCGGAGGCCATGGAGCCCTGTCGGGTGCGATCGGCCCGAGAGGCATCCGGATCGTATTTAAATGCTCCAGTATGGGCGATTTGCTTAGAGGTGATCCCTTGGTTAATGAAAGAGGCATTTGGAGAGAGTTGCAACCTTTGAATATTGCCCGAATTGCGCCTTTTGGGGACCCCGTGGTGTGAGTCACGTTCAGAGTTCAAGGCGCCGTGGCGCGCTACCCGGTTCCCTTCTGCGCAGGGAAATTTGGCTTCGCAGTGTGAGGTGGATTACTGCCAAATCCGCGGTTCGATCTTGCAAATGAATTGTGATCCAGAAATAGACCCTTGTTCCTTTCGGTGTTTCTCGTCTACGGTCACCGTCAATCCGGACGGAACGCCGAATCCTGCCGCCGTCCGGCAATCCGACCACTCATGTATGGCAGGAGCGGGGGACCCAGGTAGGCCGCCGATCCGGTATCCGGAACGGCTCGGGGTGAAGCCGCATTTGCGTGCGACCAGACATCTCCAGTCCGAACCCGACAGCTCACCTCGTAGGCGACGGAGAGGAATTCGCTATGCCTGCAACGGGTAACCACCGTCGTCGTAAGTCCACTTCGCTGACCCGCGGTCTCATCGTCGCGGCCACGGGCGGAGCCGCTCTCGTGCTTCCGCTGGTCGGTGCCGGCTTCGCCTCGGCCGCGCCGGCGCAGTCCGCCACCGCCGAAAAGGCTGCGGCGTCGACCGTCGCCTCCGTCAAGGAAAAGACCGCGCAGAAGGAAGCGCCCACCGTCTATTTTGTGATCGCGGGCGATACCCTTTCCAAGATCGCGCGGGAGCATTCGCTCAGCGGTGGCTGGAAGAAGCTGTACGAGGACAATCGAGAGATCGTCGGCGACAACCCCGCAGGGATTCGCCCGGGCATGAAGCTGACAATCGGTGCCCAGGCCGAGTCCAAGACTTCCACCACTGCCGCACCGGCCGCGAAGCCTGCGACGTACACGAACGATCTGGACGGCTGGATCAAGGAGTCGCTGGCCGTCATGGCCAAGCACAGAATTCCCGGCAGCTACGACGGAATCCACCGCAACGTCATGCGCGAGTCCTCCGGTAATCCTCTGGCCATCAACAACTGGGACTCGAACGCCGTCAAGGGCACGCCGTCCAAGGGCCTCCTCCAGATCATCGACCCGACGTTCCGTGCCTACCACGTGCCCGGTACGTCGATGGACAGCTACGACCCGATCGCCAACATCACCGCAGCGTGCAACTACGCCGCCGACAAGTACGGCTCCATCGACAACGTGTTCGGGGCCTACTGACGCACAGCGGCGCCGATGGCCGTTCAGTACCGACGGGTGGCGAGGGGCCGAACAGGCCCCTCGGAAGGGACCGCACCCACCGGTCAGGGACCGCCTTTCGGACTCTCACCCACGTGGACAGCATGCGGAGGCGACGCTAGACGGCGCGCCGGCGGGAACCGGGAACGGTCACATGGCCGGCGAGCCAGGAGAGCAGGGGTTCCAACTCCTCCGCCGCTCGGAGCACGGCGTCGACCAACGCCGACGTGTGCTGTGCGCAGTCCCCGCCGAGGGGACGGGCAGCGGAGACCGAGCGGTACCGGAGCAGGTCGGCACGGGGATGACCGGCGTCATGGCCGCGTGGCATGCGCTTCATGGTGTCGCCGGTGATCTCGTACCCCTGTGCCCCCAGCGCCTCGACGGCGCGCACCAGCCCGGGGCCACTGCCCTGCGCGGCAACGGCCGTACGGAACAACGGCACCTGCCCCGGGTCCGGGTAGGTCCAGCCGCCCTTGATCCGGAGCCCGTCGAGGTCGAAGCGGAGACCGATCTCGACGTTGCGTGCGATCCGGATCGCCGCCACTTGGTGCTGCCACCACCACGGGTCCTTGCGGAACCCCCAGACGGAGAAGTCTTCGTAGGCCTGGTCCGCGTCGGCCACATCGTTCAGCAACGCGATCATGGGCTGCCGTACGAGACGCTCCCGGTCCTTTCTGTGCTTCTCGCGAGCTTCTTGCGAAGGCATGCCCTCCAACTGCAGAAGCAGCTCGAACGCTTGCTCTGTCCAGCCGCTGAATGCTCTTCTCACGCAAGAGATCCTAGCGATCCGGGACTTGAGGGTCGGCGCGCACCAGGTTGTGAGCCGAAGTCGTGCCCTGCTCGCCGGCCGGGTCTCATGCGCGGCCGGCGGGGCGGTTCAACCGCCGGACAACGTCTGTACTGGTGTCCGAGCGGGCTGCGGGTGCCATCTGTTCCACCCAGGAAACCCGTTATACGTCCGATCTGTTGGCGGAAGAGATGGAGGGTGAGCCAACGCCCGTATGAGATCAGCAGCCTCCTGCCGGAGCAGGCGCGAGCCCTTCGCCGTCGCCACGGACCGTCACACCGCCTGAACCGGGCTGCCACCCGGTGATCCGGACCGCAGCGCCCGGCGCGCGCCCGCCGACGCAGGCCTCACTCCTGGGCGCTCTCCGTCGGCTGCTCCGGCTTCTGTGGCGGAGGGCTCGGAACCGTGGCCCCCGCTCCCTCCCGGACGGACTCCACCACCGCCTCGTGAAGGCGCCGGCTGTCGTCCTCCGAGCAGCACGGAACCGGGCTGCCCGACATGGTGAACCAGTCGATCGCACCCGTGTACTGCACAGTGACCTGGGCTGTGTCATCGGCCCAGGTCGTGTGAACGGTCAGGTCTCCGGACAGGACGCCGACCTCGTCCGTGAGCACGCCGCCACGCCCGGAGAAAACACCGCGAGTCGTCCATGACGCCCAAGCCATGTCTCCAGGCTGGCATCAAGACCGTGGACGCGCGACCCGCGGCCATGCGCGCATCGCGGCGCTCCGGGGCGCCCGCCCCCTTCCGGAATCTGGAATGGGCGAAACTTTGCACCGGATCCTGCTGCGGTTCCCGCACCCGCCAATCCCCATAAAATGACGAACTCTTAACGTCAAATCGTCAGATCTGCTCGCTGAAACAACGAATTCCGAAGGTGAACACCTCTTGACCTGCGGAACTCGTCAGGATTGCATGTCGCGCTGGGAGCGACGAAACCACTCACCACGTCCTCGTCTGGAGGCGATACCGCTCCCGCGCTCAGACACCGCACCTTTTGATCGGAATCGCACGATGACCGAAACGCTCAGCGCTCCCCAGGCGCTCGCCCCCGCGACCGGCCCCACTCCACAGAAGCTCAAGCGTTCCATCGGCGTCGTGGGCGGGACGCTGCTCACGCTCTCCTGCGTGACGCCCGCTTCGACACTCTTCGTGGTCGTACCCGACCTGTTCTCCAGCCTGGGCACGTACACCGCCCTCACGATCGCCATCGGCTCGCTGCTCTGTATTGCGGTCGCCTTCTGTTACTCGGAGCTGGGCACCCTCATACCGAGCGCGGGAGGTGAGTACGCCATGGTGTCGACCATGGCGGGACGGCTGGCCGGGTGGCTCGTCTTCGTGCTCTCCCTGCTGGTCGTGATGATCGTGCCCCCAGTCATCGCCATGGGGACGGCCGACTATCTCGCTCCCGTCGTGCACATTCCGGCTCCCGCCGCGGGCGCCGGCGTCATGGTCCTCGCCACCCTCGCCGGTCTCCTGGACCTGCGCGCCAACGCGTGGATCACCGGGATCTTCCTCGTCCTCGAAGTGATCGCGGCGGGCGTCGTCGCCGTTCTCGGCTTCGCGCACTCCGAGCGCGGGGCCTCCGCGCTGGTGCACGGGTCGGTCGCCTCGTCGGGCAGCACGACCTCCACCGTCACCGCGATGATGGTGGTCTCCGGGCTCGCGATCGCTCTCTTCATCACCCAGGGCTTCTCCACGGCCGTCTACCTCTCGGAGGAACTGGAGAACCCGCGGCGCAACGTGGCCCGCACCGTGCTCGCCACCCTCGCCATCTCCACCGCGGTCATTCTCGTCCCGGTCATCGCCATCACGCTGGGCGCCCCGGACCTCGAGGCCCTGACCTCGGGCGACCTCAACACCATGGTCGCCGCCTGGTCGAACTCGGCCGTCGGTACGTTCGTCAGCCTCTGCGTGGCCCTCGCGATCATCAACGCGGGCATCGTCATGGTCATCCAGAACTCACGGGTCCTGTTCGCCTCCGCCCGTGACAAGGCGTGGCCCGAGCCGATCAACAACGCCCTGTCCCGACTCGGCCGCTTCGGCTCCCCGTGGGTGGCGACACTGGTCGTCGGCGTCCCCGGCGCGGCGCTCTGCTTCGTCAACCTCGACACCCTGTACGGCGTCACCGGCGTCTCCGTCACCGGCATGTACCTGCTGGTCGCGGTCGCCGCACTGCTCTGCCGCCGCGGCACGCACCGCGAGGCACCGGCCTGGCGCATGCCCCTGTGGCCTGCGATTCCCGTACTGCTCATCGCCGTGCTCGCGTACATCCTGACCCAGCAGGAGACCGAGTACCTGCTGTGGACCGGCGGGATCACGGCGGTCGCCACGCTCTACTGGGCGCTGTATCTGCGGCCCCGCCGGGAGACCCGCTGGCTCGTCAGTATTCCGGAGGACGCACAGCCCTGACCGGATGGCCGGGACTCGCGACCCGTATCCCGCGCTCTGCCCGGCCCGCCGAGCCGTCACCCCGGACAGGCCGGGGCGACGGCGGAGGTCATCAGCCGACGGGCCGCACCGGTGCCGTCGGCCGGGACGGTCCACAGGTCCGAGCCGTAGTCGCCGGGGAGGGCGTAGACGAGAGTGGAGTCGTCCGCCCACACCGCCTGGTCGTCGATGGTGCGCTGCTCGGCGGTCGCGGTCTGCGACATGCGGCGCAGATCGAGCACATACAGCCGCCACGGGGCGTCGGGCGAGGCTCCCGGGACGCGCTTCTTGTAGGCGATGCGGGTGCCGTCCGGCGAGAGCGAAGGGCATTCGACGTTCCCGTGCAGGGTGGTGAGAGTGCGGGCGGTGACGTCGCCCCGGACGAGGTAGGTCCGGCCGTGGGTCGCCAGGGTGGCGTAGAAGCGGGTGTCGTCGGCGAACGTGACACCCCAGATGTTGATGTCCGAGGCGCGGTAGGGTGTGCCGTCCTTGGTGACGGTGTACGTCTCCAGGTTGTCGTCGATCGCCCAGGTGCGGGTGTCGACGATGACAGTGCCGGGTACCGCGGCCGGCCGCCGCCCCGGACGGGTGCCCGGGGCGGCGGCTTCGGCGGTGCGGGAGTCTGCGAGATACACAGATGTCAGTTCCAGATGCCGGAGATGTCGGACGCCGAGGCCGCGTTGCCGGCGTGCGTCGTCAGGCCGGCCAGGTCCTCCAGGGTGCGGAGCACGTTGTAGTGGTTGTAGGTGGCAGCGCTGGAGCTGCCGGGGGTGACGTGCTGACCGTAGAGGACGGTGGGGATGCGGTTCCCCGACAGCTTGTTGTCCTCGTCGAACGTGACGACCAAGAGGCTGTTGTGGGTCTTGGCCCAGTCGGCATAGGCGCCAAGCCTGTTCTTTATCCACGTGTCACCGGTGGACACCGAGCAGTCGTGCATGTCGTTGCACAGGTTCGGCACGACGAACGAGACCTTCGGCAGGGCGGTGAAGTCGGCCGGGAACTGCGTCATGGTCCTCGCCGTGCTGGTCGGCACATTGGAGAAACCGAACCAGGGGTTGTGCTTCTGGGCGTAGTCACCGCTGCTGCAGACGGTCGAACCCTGGCTGGGCAGCGTCTCGTTGTAGCTGGCCCAGGTCTTTCCGGCGGCGATCAGCTCGGAGGCGAGATTGGGCGCGGACAGGGAACCGACGCCCACGCAACTGTCATCGCTGCGGCCCTGGTTGGAGCCGGAGAACAGCATGTAATAGTTCGGCTCGCTGGGGTGGGTCAGCCCGAAGGACTGGGTGAGGTCGGCGCCACCCGCCTTGAGAGTGTTGTTGATGTACGGGGCGCCGGAGGCGCCGATCACCTGGGTGTAGGCGTGGTTCTCCATCACCACGACCACCACATGATCGGGAGCCGGGAGACCGGCAGCCTGTGCGGCGGAACCGGTGGTGGCCCAGAGGCCGATCGAGGCGGCGACGAGAGCCACGGCCCCGGCCGGCGCGGTGAGGGAGCGTCGGCTGCGCCTGGACGCCTGGACTGCGGCCATGACTGTCCTCCGGG
Source organism: Streptomyces sp. NPDC037301 (assembly GCF_055602785.1). NCBI lineage: Bacteria > Bacillati > Actinomycetota > Actinomycetes > Kitasatosporales > Streptomycetaceae > Streptomyces > Streptomyces sp. NPDC037301. The sequence goes on along the minus strand of NZ_JBVJWD010000007.1, from coordinate 184,818 downwards.
CAGAAGTGACGAGCACACGGGTGTGGGGCGTCGCAACCCTAGGAGCCACCGGGTGGACTCGGCCGCGTCCCGTGCGTGAAGAACAGGCGAACCTTTCCCCATCATTGTGCCGCGCGGTGGACGGACCACGCAGCGGACAGATCACGCTGCCCTCCCAGGGGCCCGATCGCCTGACCGGGAACGGTCTGTCGGCCCGGCGACGAAGCCGGCACACCCATGGACCATCAAGGTGGGACCAGGACATCGCGACATCGTCGGAATACGGGAGCCGGAGCGAGATGAGTGTCGAGCGGGTGGGAGTCGTTGTCCACCAGGGCCGTCCCGAGGCCGTTGCCGCGGCGCGCGTCGTACGCGACTGGTGTGCGGGCGAAGCCGTTCCGTGCACGGACATCGACGTGTGGCGCGACGACGCGCGCCGGCGTGGCGGACGGGAGGAGGCCCATGTCGCGGGCAATCCCGATCTCGTCGTGACGCTCGGAGGCGACGGCACATTTCTGCGTGGCGCCAGGATCGCGGCCAAGAACCACGCCGCCGTCCTCGGGATCGACCTGGGCCGGGTCGGCTTCCTGACCGAGGTGCCGGCCGAGGACGTCGTCCGGGCGCTCGACGCCGTCCATCGCGGGCGGGCGGACGTCGAGGAGCGCATGACGCTGACGATGAGGACCTCCCGCGTACTTGAAGTGCCCAAGGACATCGACGCCCTGATGGGCTACGGACGACGTCCGATGCTGCCGCCTCCCCATGTCGACCTGGAGGCGGAGGCCGCGGCGGAGGGCTGGGGCGTGGCGCTGGATGTCACGGCCCTCAACGACGTCGTCGTGGAGAAGCTCGCCCGCGACCGGCAGGTGAGTCTCGGCGTCTATATCGGCGGCCGGCTCCTCGCCTCGTACTCGGCCGATGCCGTCATCATGGCCACCCCCACCGGGTCGACCGCCTACAGCTTCGCCGCAGGCGGTCCGGTGGTCTCACCACGAATGGACGCCGTCCTCTTCACGCCCGTCGCACCGCACATGACCTTCAACCGCACAGTGGTCGTCGCGCCGGACGAACCGGTCGCGGTGCGGGTCCTGCCCAACTCGGGACAGGGCGCGGTCACGATCGATGGCCAGCTGCGCGGCGTACTGGACGCCGGAGACTGGCTCGGGGTGTACGCGGCCCCGCGTCGTCTGCGCGTCATCAGGCTCGGCCCGCACGATTTCTACGGGCGGCTGCGCACCCGTCTTCGCCTCACGGACGCTCCGGCCGCGGCCGCCGAGGGGGAGACCGCGCCCCTGTTCCGTCCCGACGGCCCGATCCCGCACGACCTGGCCCATCTCCATTTCTCCCCGGCGGACAGGGACGAGGCAGCCGATGGCTGACCGGGCGGGGGAGAGCCGCAGGCTGAAGAATCGGACAGGAAGAGCCGAAACGTCGTACGAGAAATGGAGTTCACATGCCCAGAAGTGCCGACCTCCCTGCCGTCACCGGAGTGACGGTGCCCGACACCGAGCTGGCCGCCGCGGCCACCGAACTGGTGCGTGACGCGACCGACGACCTGATCTACCACCATTCCCGCCGTGTCTACTTCTTCGGCAGCCTGCAGGGGCAGAACAAGGGGCTGAGCTTCGACCCGGAGCTTCTCTACGTCGGAGCCATGTTCCATGACCTGGGTCTCAACGAGGAGTTCCGCGGGAGCGGGCGCCGGTTCGAGGTGGACAGCGCCGACGAGGCACGGAGGTTTCTGCAGAGCCACGGCGTGCCCGAGGACAGCATCCGCCGTGTCTGGACGGCGATCGCGCTCCACACGACGCCGGGAATTCCACAGTTCATGGAACCCGAGGTCGCGCTGGTGACCGCGGGGGTGGAGTACGACGTGCTCGGCATCGGGTACGCCGACATCAGCGACGCGGACCGCGCGTCGATCGTTGCCCTCCATCCCCGCCCCGACTTCAAACAGCGCATTCTCCGGGCCTTCACCGAAGGCATCGAAGCCAAGCCGGACACCACTTTCGGCAATGTGAAGGCCGATGTACTGGAGCGTTACGTACCCGGCTTCAAGCGGGGCAACTTCGTGGACACCATCCTGGATTCCCCCTGGCAGGAGTGAGGCTCCCGCAGGGCAAGCAAGTCGGTGGACGCCTTCGTCCGGGCGCACCATGATGGGCGGTCCGAGCTGCGGCTCTTCGTGGCGGACGAAAGCCGTGGCAGCCACCGGGTGGGGTGGTGTCCATGGGTGACAGGGCAGATCGTACGGCTGCGAGCCCCGCTGCCCTCCTCCCGCGCCCCTACGGAAAGGCCACACTGTGCCGGTCGCCCTCGTACTGCTGCTCGCAGGGACGTGGCTGCTCTCCGGCGCCCTGGTCACCGGAACCGATCCGCTGATCGTCGCTGTGGGCCGCACCGCGGTGTGCTGCGCGGTGCTCACCGTCGTCACCGCGTCCAGTGCGGGTGGCCGGGCCGATCTGCGCCGGGCCGCGGCCCGCCCGAGCACCGTATGGCTGCTGGGCCTGCTCGGCTTCGCCGGTTACGCGGCCGGTACCCTCCTGGCCATCCCGCGCATCGGCACCTCGCTCACCAACCTCGTCGTCGCGCTGATGCCATGCGCCTCGGTGGCGGTGGGGGCGGTGTTCTTCGGTGAGAGGTCCGGGCCGCGCAAGGCGGCGGGGGCAGTTCTGGCCTGCGCGGCAGCGGCCGGATACGCGGCGCTCGGCGCGGACGTGGGGGAACTGGACGGGGTGGGGCTGCTGCTGGTGGCGGCCGCGACCGTGGCGTTCGCGGTGTACGGGTTCCTGTACCGGGAACGGCTGTCGGGGCTGCCGCCCCTCGCCGTTCTGCCCGTGCTGCTCGCGGCCGCCACTTGTCTGCTGCTTCCGATGGCCCTGCCCGCCCTGATCGCCCACCCACCGACACTCGCCGCGACCGGCGGCATCGTGGTGCTCGGCGCGGCCGTCTACGCGCCCGCCTACCTCGTACAACACCGGCTCATTCTGCTCCGCGGGCCGGTCTTCACGGCAGCTGTGCAGCTGGCCGTTCCGTTCACCGTGCGCCTCGGCGACTGGGCACTGAACACCGCGCCCGCGCCCTCGACCGCCGAACTGATGCTCCTCGCGGTGTGCTGCACGGGGATCGCCCTCGTCACCGTCCAGCCGCACGGCGGACTCGCCACCGCTCAGTGATCGCGAGGCGGTCCTCAACGCCCTTGAACCGCAACGGGCTCAGCCGGCCGGTCCGTCCTCCCGGTGAGAGGAGCGCATCACCCCAGGCAGGGATCCGGCCTCTTCGCAGGGCCGTGCGTGCTTGTGGCGATAATCCGGTCGACAGGCGAGCCCGCGACGCACTCAGATGGCCTCTACTGCCCGCCGCACGGAGCGGGCCGGACGCAGGAGGCGTTCTTGGCAACCGGCCTCAATGCCTACACCTCCTACGCCGCCGTCAACCCCGGGGTCGCCGCGCAGACCACCCGTCAGATCAACGAGGCCCTCATCGGCCAGGGAGCCGAGACCCATCTCGCCGATGGCCGCTGCACCGACTCAGGGGGATATCTTCATGCAGCTCGCAGCGCAATCCGTACGAGCAGTGAACAGGCTCACCGCACGGTGGGCGACCACGCTCGGCCCGTCCGACACCGTGTTCTCTGCAACGTCTGTCTGGCCCCTGCTCGCTTTTCTCGCCGACGCGGCCCACGGCCCGGCGCGGAGCGAGTTGGAGGAAGCGGTCGGTATGCGAGCGGACGCCGCCGCCGCGGCCGCGCGCGACCTGCTGGCCGCGCTGAAAAGCGTGCGGGGAGCCCGTTCGGCGGTCGCGCTGTGGACCAAACACACCTTGCCGTTGAACCGGGCCTGGACCTCGGGGCTGCCGACGGACACCCTGGGGGTGTTCAGCGGCGACGCGGATGCGGACCGGAAGGCGCTCGACGCCTGGGCATCGGACCGCACGGACGGGCTGATCCGGTCGATGCCGGTACCGCTCGACGAAGGCACCGAACTGGTGCTCGCCGCGGCGCAGGCCGTACGTACGCGATGGTTGCAACCCTTCAGGGAGAGCGAGATGGCTCCGGGGAAGGGGCCCTGGGCAGGGCGGCATCTGATCGGGCTCGCGCGCGAGACATCGCTGCTCGACCGGGTGGGTGTCGTCGAGACGGCGGCGGGGCGGCTGACCGTGCTCAAGGTCCTCGGTGATACAGGTGTCGACATCCATCTGCTGCTCGGTGACCAGGGCACGCCGTCCGGTGCGGTGCTGAGCGCCGGCGCCGAGGCGCTGACCGGCCGGTACCGGACCGTGCCCGGTGATCTCCTGCCCGTGGGTGACCCGGGGCCGGGCCTGGAGGTGCGGACCGAGCGGAACCTCGTACCCGAGCCGACGCTGGCTGTGCGAACCAGTCCCTTCTCCCTCGGCGGGGACCATGATCTGCTGCGACAGCCCGCACTGTTCGGGCTTTCGGCCGCCACGGACCCGAGCCACGGGCACTTCCCCGGGATCAGTGGGGCTCCGCTGGCAGTCGGGTCGGCACGGCAGTCAGCGGTGGCCGTCTTCGACGCGGCAGGATTCGAGGCAGCCTCTCTTTCCGCCTTCGGGGTGGTCGCGGGCGGGGTGCCGCCCGCACCGCGGTATCTGACCAGACGCATCGAAGCCTCGTTCGACCGGCCGTTCGGGTTCCTGACGGTCCACCGCACGTCACGGCTCATCCTTGCCGCGGGGTGGGTCGCCGAACCCACGCCGTACCCCGCCTGCAAGGGGGACGAGTGAGTTCGTGACGCGCCGCGTGCACATCAGCCGTTCTGAATTCGACCCTGCCCACGTGAAGCAGGACATTCCTGCGACGGGATGCCCGGGGACCGGGCAGGGTGCGGGAGCATGCCGAACACCGACGTGCTTTGCCGGCGGCTGCCGAGGCGCTCTTCGAGTAGATCGGTGGCCTCGAAAGCGAGTCGCGACGGACGTCGGACACGACTACCACAGACGGACTTCAGGGAGCCGGCCAGCGCCGCCGTGTGCAGTTCATCGAGGTGCCTTTCGCGGCGTACGCGTACCGCAGAGGCGGCCGGCGCGACGCCGCACAGCGGCGCCGAACGATGCAGTGCCGAGGCAGCGACAGCTCGAACGAGTGCCTCGTTGATGCGGTTGAAACGCAACGAGACCTTCGAGGTTCCCAGGTACGCGCCCGACTGGGTGCTGGTCGGCGACGACAGCGGGGGCGGCGGACTGTTCATGCGCCGCCACGGCCGCGACCGCACCCGTGTGTACCGTCTCGATCTGGGCGCGATCGACGAGGACGTCGAAGCGGACGGCGACCTGATGACGGATGACCTGCTCGGCTGGCTGAGCGCGGGCCGGGTCTGACGGACCCCGGCCTGTGCGGGTGCGCCGGAACCGGGCGCGGGGGATCACGCAGACCGGGATCCATCGTCTCCCAGGAGCCGCCCATCCCGCAGGTGACATCGTGACGTCGCAACGGCACCCATCGAGGAACGGGGCAGGTATACCTCTGATCCGCCACGGAGGGCCATTTGCGGGGTGGCGGCAGCCGTACGGGAACAGGGTCTGGACGGGGCCTGCTTGCTTGGTGATGCAACCGGTGGGCTGTCGGAAGCGTCGTATGCAGGCAGTACGACCGCACGAGCAGGAAGGCAGGAGATCTTGAAATCAAGCAGGGGTGCGTCACGCCGTGCCGTGCTCGCCGGTGGCCTGGGGGCGGCGCTGGCCGCTGTTCCCATGTCATCGGCCGCAGAGACCTTCGGCCCGGGGAGCGAGGCGGTGCGGAAGTTGCGCGACCTCGAACAGGAGCATGCCGCTCGGCTGGGGGTGTTCGGGTGGAACACGGTGACGGGCAGGAGCGTCCTCCACCGGGAGGAAGAGCGCTTCCCCATGTGTTCGACGTTCAAGACGCTAGCCGTCGGGGCCGTCCTTAGGGACCTCGACCATGACGGGACGTTTCTTACGAAAGTCATTCACTACACGAAGCAGGACATCAAGAGGTCGGGAGGCGCGCCGGTGACCGGTCTGCCCGAGAACCTTGCGCATGGGATGACGGTTGAGGATCTGTGCGGAGCGGCCATCTCGTACAGCGACAACACTGCAGCGAACCTTCTGATGGAAAAGCTCTGCGGACCGACGTCCGTCACTCGCTTCTGCCGGTCCATCGGAGACTCGGTGACCCGGCTCGACCGCTGGGAGCCGGAGCTGAACTCGGCGGAACCGGGGCGTGTGACCGACACCACCAGCCCTCGCGCCATTGGGAAGACCTACGCCCAGCTCGTGCTCGGGGACGCGCTGGAGGCGGGGGACCGGAAGAGGTTGACCGGGTGGCTGCTGGCCAATACGACCGGCGGCAAACGCCTGCGCGCCGGCCTCCACGAGGACTGGTCCGTCGGCGACAAGACCGGCACCGGCAGCTACGGCACCACGAACGACGTGGGCATCGTCTGGCCGCCCGGCCAAGGGCCGATCGTGATGGCTGTTCTGGCCACCAAGCATGATGCCGACTCCGAGGCGGACGACCCTTTGATCGCCAATGCAGCCGCCGTCCTGGCAGCCGCCCTCAACTGACGTCCGGCGCGGCTGTACGGTCGCGGCCGTCGGGCCGGCAGCTCTGCTCCGCCGGCGCAGCGCGGCCCCTTCGTGGGGCGCTCCACGAAGCGACAGCACCAGGGGCTGCCCTCCCTGTGGCCGGGGAGTGCGCTCAACCTGCCTGTCACCGTGAAGGTAGCCTCTCCTGATGCGTATCGGGATCGTTGGCACCGAGAGCACTCATGTCGACCACATCATCGGCCACCTCAACGTCCACGAGGCGGGCGGCGACGCCCGCGTCGTGGCTCTCAGCGGCGGGCACAGCCGGCGCAACGACACGCTCGCGTCCACCGGAGGGATAGAAAAGATCGTCGACGAGCCCACCGGCCTGCTCGGACTGGTGGACGCCGTCATCGTCGCGGACCGGCACGGCGCGCACCACCGCGACCAGGCGACCCCATTCCTGGCCGAGGGGCTTCCGGTATTCGTCGACAAGCCGCTGGCCTGCACCGTCGAGGACGCTCAGGCCATGATCGACACCGCGCTCGCCCATGACGCGCCGCTCACGTCATCCTCGGCGCTCCGCTGGATTCCCGACACCGACGCGCTGGTGGCCCGGACTGCGCGGGGCGGGCAACCGCATGTCGTCGTCACGTCCGGACCTGCCGATCCCGACGGCGAGTACGGCGGGATCTTCTTCTATGGCATCCACCCGGTGGACGTAGCTCTCCGGCTCGCCCCCGGTGTGATCTCCGACGTACGCACGGACACCACCGACTCCACAGTCACCGTGTCATTCACCGCGGGCGGCACCCGTGTCCTCGTGAACTTCGTCAAGCCGAACGACACGTACCAGATCCCCTTCCACGGAATGGCGCTCACTCAGGACACCGTGGTCGAACAGACTCTCACCCTCGACGCCCACTACTGCGTGCCGGGTCTCGAAGCGTTCCTGGAGATGGCCCGTACACGCATGCCTCCGATCGGATATAGGGACTTGCTGCGCCCCATCGAGGTTCTGGAGTCCGTCGCCGCGGCCCTGCGTACGCAGTTGGCCGACCCGCGGTGAGGTGACGCACCTCGGTCCACCTGGACCTCGGCGGCCGCAGGGCCGTCTGACGAGGTCCCTGTGTCCACCGACCGGTGGACGTGTGGTTCAACCGGTAGGGGGTGCCGGAGGATTGGTCCTGCGGACCAGCATTTGAGGCATGAGAGACCTCAATCGCCCCGTAGGTATGGCTCGTTGGAGCGCCAGGCATCCGTGGTGCGCGATCACCGGTTGGTTCGTCTTCGTCATTCTGTGTCTCGGCTTCGGGATGGCCGTCGGCAGCAACGCGGCCACCACCGAAGACTTCTGGGTGGGGGAGGCGGGGCACGCCGAATCGATGGCGACTGAAGGCGGGCTGCAGCGCCGGCCCACCGAGCACGTGATGATTTCCTCCCGGTCCGGCCCACTGGACACGGCGGCGGCCGCTTCCGCGGTCCGCGACCTCACAGGCCGGATGGCCGAGTTGCCCGAGGTCGACAGTGTGGCGGCCCCGGTCCGCTCCGAGGACGGCACGACTCTGCGCGTCACGGTGGTCCTCAAGGGCCCGGAGCTGGATGGCAAGAAGAATGTTGTTCCGCTCCTCGGCCAGACGGCGGAGGTGGCTGCCGACCATCCGGGCCTCGTCGTGGAGGAGACCGGATCGCCCGCCATCAGCAAGGGCGTCAACGACCAGCGTGGTGAAGACCTCGCCCTGTCGGAACGCATCACTCTGCCGGTCACGCTCGTCATCCTGCTGCTCGTCTTCGGTTCGGTGGTCATGGCCGGTGTGCCGCTGCTGCTGGCGCTCTCCTCGATCGCCGCCGCACTGGGCCTGGCCATGCAGGCCTCCCACTTCCTCCCCGACCCCGGGGTCGGGACCAACATGATCCTGCTCGTCGGTCTGGCAGTGGGCGTCGACTACACGCTCTTCTACCTCAAGCGCGAGCGCGAGGAACGGGCCCGCGCCGACGGCCGGCTCGCTCCCGAAGCACTGGTGGAGCTCGCGGCGGCAACAGCGGGCCGGGCCATCGTGGTCTCCGGTCGCGGTGATCGTCTCCACCGCCACCCTCTATCTCGCCACCGACGTCATCTTCTCCTCGCTGGCGACAGGCACCATTCTGGTCGTGGCGGTTGCCATGGTCAGCTCTCTCACCGTGCTTCCCGCACTGCTGGTGAAGATCGGTCATCGTACGGAACGCCGTGCCGCCAAGAAGGCCGCCCGGCGGGCGCGCCGGGGCAAAGCGGTGGCCGAGAAGCAGGCCGAGCCCGAGAACGGGCGGGTGTTCGGCGCCCTGATGCGGCCCGCACAGCGGCATCCCGCGATCACCCTGTGCGGATCCGTACTGGTCATGCTCAGTGTGGCCGCGCCGGCGCTCGGCCTGAAGCTCATCGACCCGGGCAAGGACACGTTCTCGCGTTCCATCCCGGCCATGCAGGTGTACGACCGGCTGACCGCGAAGTTCCCCGGACTTCTCGTCAAGCACGAGGTCGTCGCCCGATCCACCCCGGACCGTGCCGGAGAGGTGAAGCAGGCTCTGGTGGAACTGGGCCGGCGGGCCCGGACGGATCCGCTGTTCGCCCGGAACGCCGAGCCGGCGGTACACACCTCGGCCGACGGGCGGATCAGTGTCCTTGAGCTGGCCGTGCCCTACCCGGCGCCCTCCGACCGGGCGATCGCGTTACTGGACCACCTCCGTGAGAAGTATCTGCCCGACACCGTAGGCAAGCTGCCCGGTGTGGAGACGGCAGTCAGCGGCGATGTGGCCCGCGGCCAGGACTATGTGGAGCACGAGAACAGCAAACTGCCGCTCGTCATCGGCTTCCTGCTGCTGACCTTCGCGATGACCGTGGTGGCCTTCCGATCGGTGGTGATCGGCCTGATCGGCGTCGTCCTCAACCTGCTGTCCGCGGCCGCCGCACTCGGAGCACTGGTCGCGGTCTTCCAAGGTACCTGGGCCGAGGGCCTGCTGGGCTTCGACTCCCTCGACGCGATCGCATCGCGCGTACCGCTCTTCCTCTTCGTGATCCTCTTCGGCCTGTCGATGGACTACCAGGTGTTCGTGGTCAGCCGCATCAAGGAGGCCATGGAGTGCGGAATGACGGCCCGCGCCGCAGTGCTGGACGGCATCGGCCGGTCGGCGAAGGTGGTGACCAGCGCGGCGACGGTGATGGTCACGGTGTTCGCCGCCTTCGTCTTCCTGCACCTCACCGAGATGAAGCAGATGGGCTTCTGCCTGGGCGTCGCGGTGCTGCTGGATGCGGTGGTCATCCGGATGATGATTCTGCCGTCGATCCTGCTGCTTCTCGGGGAACGTGCCTGGTGGCCCCTGCGCCCCTCGCCGCGGGCAGCGAATGCCGCCCACACCACCCGCCCGCTCCAGAACGCAATCTGACGGACATGCTTCAACGACCGCAGCGCGGCGACCCGTTCTGGATCTGGGCGCTCCACTGGTGGGAGGGTCTGTCCTGGGCGCTCATCGCCCTCATAGGCCTGCTCACACTCGTGAGCGGCACTCCTGCCGCTACCAAGTACGGGCTGCTGACGCTGCTGGCCGTGCTCGCTCTCTGCTACGCGCTCGTGCGCGCCTTCCCCGACAACCCGGTACTGAGCCCGTACGGCTATCTGTGCGTGCTGATCCTCGAGCTGGGCGGCCTCTCCTACCTCGGGGACGGCTTCGGGGTGCTGTACACCGTGACGCTGGCGCAGTTCGTCATCTTCGTGAACAGCCTTCGGTCCGCGATCATCTACAGCGGGTTCGGCGCCCTGGCGATCACCGTCGGCGGCACCTTGAGGGAAGGCTGGGGCGCCGACGTCCTCACCACCAACACCATCTCGTCCCTCGGCGTGTACGCGGTGGGCGTGCTGATCGCGGTGCTGACGCCCAAGGCGCTGGACCTGCGTGACGAACGCGCCCAGCTGCGCGAGGAGTTGAAGAGAACCCAACTGGAACTGTCCGAGGTGTACCAGCGCCAGGGCGCGGCGGAGGAACGCGAACGCCTCGCCCGGGAGATCCATGACACGCTCGCCCAGGGGTTCGCCTCCATCATCGTGCTCGCCGAGGCCGCCCGCTCCGGGCTCGGTGCCGACCCCGACCGAAGTGCCCAGCAGCTCCAGTCCATCGAGCAGACCGCCCGGGAGAACCTCGCGGAGGCCCGGGTCCTGGTCGGTGCCGCGCCCCGTAGCGGCGTGGCCGGCGGATCGGTCGCCACGACACTCCGCCGGACCCTGGACCGGTTCACCGAGGACACCGGGCTCACCGTCACGGCGGAACTGGCGGAACTGACGGACGCCGAGTGCGACCAGCCGACCCGAATCGCACTTCTGCGGTGTACCCAGGAGTCCCTGGCCAACGTCCGCAAGCACGCGTCGGCCTCCGAAGTGGGCGTCGTCCTGGCACAGCACCCTCAGAGCATCGAGTTGGAGATCACCGACGACGGAAGCGGATTCGTGGTCGCGGAGTCGCACGGCTTCGGTCTGAACGGCATGCGCAGACGACTCGCCGAATTCGGCGGCGAGCTCACCGTCACCAGCTCGGTCGGCGACGGCACCCGGATCCTCGTGACCATCCCCATGAACGGTCAGGTATGACATGACAGCTCCAACACCGCCACAGAGCCCCCTGCGCGTCATTCTGGCCGACGACCATACGGTGATGCGCGCCGGGCTTGTCGCGCTGCTGGCTTGCGAACCAACCATCGACATCATCGGCGAGGCCGGCGACGGCCGGGAGGCCGTGCGACTCGTAGAGCAGTTCCAGCCGGACGTGGCACTCGTCGATCTGCGGATGCCGGTTCTCGACGGGGTGGGCGCCACCGCCGAGATCGTCGCGGGCCCCGGTCGGACCAGGGTGCTGATCCTGACCACGTACGAAACCGATGCAGACATCGAGCGCGGTGTGGAAGCGGGAGCAACCGGCTATCTCCTCAAGGACGCAACCCGCGACCAACTCGTCGAAGCGATCCACTCGGCCTCCCGGGGCGAGACCGTCCTCGCCCCGCGCGTCGCGCAACGGCTGGTGGCCAGAATGCGGCAGCCCGCGTCCGCGACACTCACCCCGCGCGAGTCGGAGGTGCTCGGCGCGGTGGCCGACGGACTGTCCAACGCGGAGATCGGCCGACGCCTGTTCATCGGGGAGGCCACGGTGAAGACCCACCTCCTGCGGATATTCGCCAAGCTTGACGTCAGCGACCGCACACGCGCGGTGGTTGTCGCCATGAACGGAGGCCTCCTCCAACGGCGTTAGACCCAGCCCCGGGTCTCTGCCTCGGGGGTCCTACGGCCCCTCCCCGGATTCGCGCCGCCCATCCAGTCCTCGAAGGCGCAACATCGGCACCGCTGACATGTAGTAAAGGACCGAGGGTTCCCCTGCCGGGCTCCGGCACCAGACGCTCAACCATCAATACGCTGCCGGTCTACCGAGACCTCCGGCTGAGACGATCTCTGACACGGTCGCCGCCCTGGACCCGGCGTTTATGAGCCATGGCAGACCCGGTTGCGTCCCGCGAGTCCGGCCGTCCGATCACGAGGCCCGCACAGCGCTGTGGGCCGTACATCGTCCGGACTGGGGCCGAAGCCACACTGCCGTCCTGGCGGAGGCGAGCGAGATCCCGACCGGCAGGGAAGGCCGTTCCGGCCCGGGCGGCCTTTCCCAGGTCTTTCCGGCCCGCGCCGACCAATCGAAGGATCCTCGCCCGGAAAAAGAGGGAGTTATAAAGTCCCAATAGATTATCAGTATTACTAGTAATCCACTTGATGGAAGGTCGAATTATTCGCATTCCGCCCGACTGGTCCGGCTGGTTCATTGAAAATTGGACGGGATGGCGAATACTGCCCTGGCGGTCCGTCACATCAAGACGAGGCTTGAATCAGACGGTTGAGGGCGCCGGAAAGGGAAATGCAACAGGGCGGGTTCACCCGGCGGCCCCGCTCGGGTTCGCCGGGTCCGTAAGGCGGTTCACATCAGTCTCCAGGTACGAATTCTTCAATGCGTGACAATTGACGTCCGAAGCGTCGGTCCAGCGCGCCCGCGGGAAGTCATCAGTTCCTCCTTCGCGGTCTGTGCATTCTTCTGTACTGGTTCCTTCGTAAAGGTGCTGCGGATGGAAAACTACGAACCACTGCCCGATGGTGATCCGGAGAAGGATTCCGGTCCGGTGCAGCGGGAGAGAGCGCTCGTGCTCCCGGCGCGCGTTGCTCTCTGCGTGCTGGCTTATCCGTTCCTGCTGGTGGCCACAGTTTCGGTGGCTGCGGCGGCGCTGTGTCTCGACTGGGATCCAGAGCGCGTGAGCCCGCTCTTCCTGGTCGGCACCATCTCCTACCTCACTGTTCTCGAACGTCTGATTCCGTATCAGCGTGCGTGGCACCCGAGCCCCAGCGAATGGCGTTGGTACGGCATCTACTTCCTCCTGACGATGGCGGCCAGCGCCCTGGCGCAATATGCGGTCACAGCGGCCGTCTCCGCGGTGACGCCCGACGAACCGGCGCTCAATCTCTGGGTCGAAATACCCGCGGCCCTGCTGACCGGCTCGCTGGCCAGCTATCTCGTGCACCGACTGGGTCACGCCAACCCGATATTGTGGCGACTGCACGGTGTGCACCATGTGCCGCCGAAAGTCAACGTCGCCAATAACGGCGTCAATCACGTTCTCGACATCATCCTTGCGCAGGGGGCAGTGCAACTGACTCTGGCGTTGGTCGGGTTCTCCCGTGGTTCCGTCTTCGTCGTGGGTCTTTTCGTGGCTGCCCAGGGCTATTTCGTCCATGCCAACATCGACGTGCGAATCGGCCGGCTCAATCATGTGCTCGCCAGTCCCGAACAACACCGCCTGCACCACAGCACCAAGCTGTCCGAGGCGGGCCACTACGGTTCGGATCTGTCGATCTGGGACCACCTCTTCGACAGCTACACCTGGCGGCCCGGCCGTGAGCCGATCGCGGTCGGAATCGGCGATCCCGAGTCGTTCCCCCCTACCGGCGAGATCGCCACCACCCTTCTCCACCCCTGGCGCCGTGCGAACAGGGCCGGGCCCGGTTCCGCCTGACCGCCTCTCTTCATCGGGAAACCGCACCGCCCTCCCGCATCCATGCCGTGCCGCTGCGCCACGACTTGAGGAGTACGACCTTGCCCGACGTGAACAGTGCCTCTGTGAGCGACAAAGTAGCGATCATCGGCATGGGCTGCCGACTGCCCGGCGGTGCATCGGACCACCGCACGTACTGGCAGAACCTCATGGACGGCAAGGACTGCATCACACCGACACCGGCGGACCGCTACGACGTCACGACGCTCGGCAGCAGATACAAGGAGAAACCCGGACGTCTGATCGGTGGCCGAGGCGGATACATCGACGGTTTCGACGAGTTCGACCCCGGCTTCTTCGGTATCAGCCCGCGGGAGGCCGACCAGATGGACCCGCAGCAGCGCAAGCTGCTGGAGGTGGCCTGGGAGGCGCTGGAGGACGGTGGTCAGCGGCCCTCGGAGCTTGCCGGAAGCAATGCCGCCGTATTCGTCGGCGCGTTCACGCTGGACTACAAGATCCTCCAGTTCTCCGACCTGAGCTTTGCCTCACTGACCGCGCACACCGCCACCGGCACCATGATGACGATGGTCTCGAACCGTCTCTCGTACTGTTTCGACTTCCGGGGTCCCAGCCTGTCGATCGACACCGCGTGCAGCTCCTCCCTGGTGGCGGTGCACCTGGCCTGCCAGAGCCTGAACAACCGGGAGACCGATCTCGCGCTGGCCGGTGGCGTCCTGCTGCATGCGGCACCGCAGTACACCATCGCCGAGACGAAGGGCGGCTTCCTGTCGCCCGACGGCCGCTCGCGTACGTTCGATGCCGCGGCCAACGGTTATGTACGGGCCGAGGGTGTCGGAATGGTCGCGCTCAAGCGGCTGGACGACGCCGTACGCGACGGCGATCCGATCCACGCAGTGATCCTCGGTACGGGGGTCAACCAGGACGGCCGCACGAATGGCATCACCGTGCCCAGCGCGGACGCCCAGGTCGCCCTCATCCAACGCGTCTGCGCCGGAGCCGGCATCACCCCCGGCGCCCTGCAGTACGTGGAAGCGCACGGCACCTCGACACCTGTCGGCGACCCGATCGAGGCGAACGCACTGAGCCGGGCACTTGCCGTGGGCCGCAGACCCGGTGCCACGTGCTACGTCGGGTCCGTCAAGACGAATATCGGGCACACCGAAGCGGCAGCGGGCATCGCCGGACTGATCAAGACCGTTCTCTGCCTCAAGCACCGCCGTATTCCGCCCCACATCAACCTGGATCGGATCAACACCTCCATCGACCGGGAGTCCTCCCCGTACCGGATCCCGACCGAGCCGACCACCTGGCCCGAGCACGAGGGCCCCGCACGGGCCGGGGTGAACGCGTTCGGCTTCGGCGGCACGAACGCGCACGTCGTGCTGGAGCAGGCACCCGAGCGCGAAGCACAGCCGACCGAGCCCGTCGAACGGGCCTGGAATCTCATTCCGCTGACCGCCCGGAGCCCGGACGCCCTGCCGGAGCTGGCGGCGGGCATCCGCCGCGAGCTGGCAGGGGTCCAGGAGGCCGAGGTGTCGCTGCCCGACCTCGGATACACGCTTGCACGCCGCCGCCAGCACCTTGAGTCGCGCCTCTGCGTCGTGTACTCCTCACGGACCGATCTGGACGAGGGGCTCGCCGCCTTCCTGCGGGATGAACCTCACCCCCGGGTGGTCCACGGCAGACAGCTCGACGTCGAACAGCGCGGCCTGGTCTGGGTCTTTACCGGAATGGGGCCGCAGTGGTGGGGCATGGGTCGCCAACTGTTCGAGGGCGATGAGGTGTTCCGGGACGCGGTCACCCGCTGCGATCTCGCCGTCCGCAAGCTTGCGGGCTGGTCCCTGATCGAGGAGATGACGGCCGACGAGGCCGGATCGCGCATGGGCGAGACATGGCTTGCGCAGCCGGCCAACTTCGCCGTCCAGGTGGGACTCGCGGCCATGTGGCGTCAGTACGGTGTGCGGCCCGACGCCGTGGTCGGTCACAGCACCGGCGAGATCGCTGCCTTCTACGAGGCGGGGGTCTACACGCTGGAGGACGCGGTCAGGATCGTGGTGCACCGCAGCCGGCTCCAGCAGAAGCTCACCGGGACCGGCACGATGCTAGCCGTGAGTCTGCCCGAGGAGGAGGCACAGGTCCGGGCGGGCGCGTACGGGGACCGGGTGTCCGTGGCCGCGGTCAACAGCCCCTCGGCCGTCACGCTGGCCGGGGACCGCGACGCACTGGCCGAGCTGGCGGACGGGCTTCGCTCCGAGCAGATCTTCGCCAAGTTCCTGACAGTGCAGGTCCCGTATCACAGCGCGGGCATGGAGGCGATCAAGGACGATCTGCTGGCCTCACTGGACGGGCTGGACCCCCGGGCAGCGACGGTTCCGCTGTATCTGACGGGTCAGCAGGGCACAGCGCACGGCAGTGAGCTGGACGCCGGCTACTGGTGGAAGAACGTCCGACACCGGGTCCGCTTCCGCTCGGCCGTCGACCGGCTCGCCGACGACGGGTACGGGCTGTTCCTGGAGATCGGCCCGCATCCGGTGCTCGGTCACTCCATCCGTGAATGCCTCGACGGCCGGGGGACGGACGTGCGTACCCTTCCGTCGATCCGCCGCCAGGAGAACGAACCGGAGCGCTTCGCCGCCTCGTTGGCAGAGCTGCACAACCTCGGCGTCCGCGTCGCGTGGGACACTCTGCACCCGGTGGGCACTCCGGTGTCCCTTCCCCGCTACCCGTGGAAGCGCGACCGCCACTGGACGGAGCCCGGCCCCGTGGCGCAGGTCCGCCTCGGGCACGCCGACCACCCTCTGCTGGGCCGCCGCACGACACACACCGAACCGACCTGGCACACCACCCTGGACACCGAGCGGCTGCCCTACCTCGAGGACCACCGCATCCAGTCCACCGTGGTCTTTCCAGCAGCGGGGTACCTGGAGATGGCCACGCAGGCGGTCCGCTCCCTGACCGGCGGCACCCATGCCGTACTGACGGACATCGAACTCCGCAAAGCGCTCTTCCTGCCCGAGGGCGAGGACCGGGCCGTGCGTCTGACGCTCTCGTCGCAGAACGCGGCGTTCACGATTGCTTCGGCAGGGGAGGGCGAGGGCGACCGGGCAGTGCACGCGAGCGGTGTCGTGCGTTCCGGGCAACCGCGCCCGGCCGGCCCGCCCGTCGATACCGCCGCCCTCCGGGCACGCACCCTGCGCCGGCTGGACGGCAAGGACTGCTACGCGGCGCTGGCCGCCCTGGGTTACGACTACGGCCCCGCGTTCCGGGCCATCGAAGAGGTGTGGATCGGTTCCGGTGAGGTGCTCGCCCGGCTCCGTCCGCCTGCGGTGATCGGTGACGACGCGGCCCGACACCACATCCATCCCGTGCTGCTCGACGCCTGCTTCCAGTCGTTGCTGACGACGCAGCTCCTCGATGACGGCGCGGACCGGCAGACCTCCGGCATCCGCCTGCCCCTGTCGATCGACGAGGTGTGCCTCGCCCCGGTGGGAGACCAGCCGATCTGGGTGCACGCCACGGTGACCCGCAGCGACGGGGACGAGCTCGTCGGGGACATCGCCGTCTACGCGGACAGCGGTGAACCTCTGGGCGGCATCGGTGGGTTCCGCGCAGCCGACGTGGAAAGGGCGTCCACGGCGGTCGGACTCGGCACGATTGATTCCTGGCTCGCCGAGACCGTCTGGATCGACAGGCCCTTCGACGCCGCCGAGAACCAGGCCGGCTCCGGCAGCCCCGTCTCCACCAGCAGCGACTGGCTGGTGTTCGCCGATCGGCAAGGCGTGGGCGAGGCCCTGAGCGCCCTGCTCACCGCGCGCGGCGAGCGCTGCCACCTCGTGAGTCCGGGGGACTCGTACCACAAGGGGGGCGACGGAAGGGAATCCACTGTCGTCCCGGGGTCCGCCACGGACCTGGATCAGCTCTTCGCCGACCTGGGCATGGGCGGCAGGGACGGCGAGGGCGGCCGGCCGTCCTTCGGCACCATCGTGCATCTGTGGAATCTCGACCTGCCGCACCTTGCTGAAGCCTCGCGGCAGGACCTCGTACGGCACAGCGGCACCGGGACGTACTCACTGATCGCCCTCGCCCGGACGCTGCTCCGCCACGGGGCCGACGGCCGGCTGCACATCGTGACCCGCGGCGCGCAGCACGTCGGGCCCGGCGAGACCGTCGAACCTCTGGGGGCGCCCGCGTGGGGGGTCGGCCGGGTGCTCAGGCACCAGGAGCTGATCTCCCACCGCGGCAAGCTGATCGATCTGGATCCCGGCCGGCCGGAAGACGAGGGATGCCTGGCCGAGGCGCAGGCGTTGCTGCGCGAGATCCTGACCGATGACGAGGAGGAGATCGCGCTGCGTGGTGCCGGCCGCCTCACCAGCAGGGTGCGGCGGGCCGAAGGGCTGACCCGCCCCCTTCCGCTGACCCTGCGCACCGACGCGAACTACCTTGTCACCGGCGCCTTCGGGGCGCTCGGCCGGCTGCTCTGCCGGACACTCGTACGGCGCGGGGCGCGCAGTCTGATCCTGATCGGACGAACCGCGCTGCCGGAGCGCTCCGCCTGGCGCGGTCTCGATCCCGGCACTGCCGATGGCCGTGCCGTGGCCTTCGTCAAGGAGTTGGAGGCGCTCGGGGCGCGGGTCGTCCTGGCACCGCTCGACATCACTGATGAGGCCGCGTTCACGGCCTGGCTCGAAGCTCACCGGCTCACCGACCCGCTGCCGGTCCGCGGGGTGTTCCATCTCGCCGGGCAGGTCCGCGACACACTCGTCGCGGACATGGACCGACAGACGTTCGCCGAGGCCCACGATCCCAAGGCCGTCGGCGCGTATCTGCTGCACCGGCATCTTCGGGACGAACCGCTCGACCACTTCGTACTGTTCGCCTCGATCGCTTCGCTCATGACCACGGCGGGCCAGACGAACTACGCCGCCGGAAACGCGTTTCTGGACGCGTTGGCCCACCACCGTCGGGCGCTCGGCCTGCCGGGACTCAGCGTCGACTGGGGACCGTGGGCCACCGGCATGATCGAGGAACTGGGGCTCGTCGACCACTATCTCCACAGCCGTGGGATGAGCTCGCTCGCACCGGACGTCGGCATGGCGGTCCTGGAACGCGTCATCGGCCAGGACCGGGCCCAGCTGCTCGTCGCCACCGTCGTCGACTGGCCGGTGTTCCTGGCCTGGTACCCCTCCCCGCCCTCGCTGGTGGCCGAACTGGCGGCGACGGCCTCAGCCGCGACGGCCGACGGGACGAGCGACGGCATCCTCGACACCTTCCGAAATGCGGACGCGACGGAACGCCTCGCCCTGGTGACCCGGCGGTTCACCGCAGTGGCCGCCTCGGTCCTGCGGACGAGCCCCGATCAGATCAATCCACAGGCTGGCCTCAACGCGCTGGGACTCGACTCGCTCCTGGCGATGGAGTTGCGCGCCCGGCTCAGCTCGGAGCTCGGCGTAGCTCCCCCCGTGGTGGCTCTGCTGAGCGGTACATCGGCCGGCGAACTGATCGCACAGCTCCACGATGCCCTGTCCGAGTCAGTGGAGTTGGCAGCCGGCGGTGACGACACGGCGGCTGTGGAGGTCTTCGAGGACGAGTTCCGCCATCCACTGACGCAGAACCAGAAGGCCCTGTGGTTTCTCAGGCAACTCAACCCCGAGGGCTACGCGTACAACATCGGGGGCGCGGTCGAGGTTCGCGTCGCTCTCGACCCCGACCTGATGTTCGAGGCCGTCCGCTGCCTGGTCGCTCGCCACCCCGCGCTGCGGACCAACTTCCTCACGGTGGACGGACTGCCGCTGCAGCAGGTTTCGACGGACCGGATCCCGGACATCGCGCTGTTCGACGTGCAGGACCAGGAATGGGAGGAGATCCACCGCACGATTGTGGCCGAGTACCGCAGGCCGTACGACCTGGAGCGTGACCCGCTCTTCCGCTTCCGCCTCTTCAAGCGTGGCCACGACCGCTGGGTGATCATGAAGGCGGTCCATCACATCGTCTCCGACGCGATCTCGACGTTCACCTTCATCGAGGAGCTCCTCGCGGTGTACGAGGGGCTGCGCCAGGGCCGTGCGCCCTCGTTGCCACCGGTCACCGCGCGCTATCTGGACTTCCTCAACGCCCAGAACCGCTTCCTGGCCGGTCCCGCGGCGCAGCGCATGCTCTACTACTGGCGCTCGCATCTGCCGGCCGAGGTGCCGGTCCTGGAGCTGCCCGTCGACAAGCCCCGTCCGGCCGTGCAGACACACAACGGAGCCTCGGAGTTCTTCGTACTGGACACGGCGCTCACCGCCCGCGTCCACGCTCTGGCCCGCGAGCACGACGTGACCCCGTTCATGGTGCTTCTGAGCGTCTACTACGTGCTGCTGCAGCGCTATTCCGGTCAGGACCACGTCATCGTGGGCAGCCCCGTCACCGGCCGGACCGAGCAGGAGTTCGCCTCCGTCTACGGCTACTTCGTCAACCCGCTTCCGCTGCACGCGGACCTGTCCGGGGCACCTTCAGTCGCCCAGCTGCTGCAACAGGTGCGTACGACCGTGCTGGGCGGCCTCGACAACCAGGAGTATCCGTTCGTCCTGCTGGTCGACAAGCTGGGGCTCCAGCACGACCCCAGCCGCTCCGCCGTGTTCCAGGCCATGTTCATCCTGCTGACCCACAAGGTTGCCACCGAGAAGTACGGCTACCGGCTCGATTACATCGAACTCCCCGAAGAGGAAGGGCAGTTCGATGTCACCCTGTCCGTCTACGAGGACGAGGCGGAGCATCGGTTCCACTGTGTCCTCAAATACAACACCGACCTGTTTCTGCCGGAGACCATGCGGCGGATGGCAGCGCACTACACCACTCTGCTCGACAGCATGACCCGGGCGGCGGCCGATCACCCCACCACCCGGCTGGAGATGCTGGGTGCTCAGGAGCGTGAGCGGCTGGTCAGTGAGTGGAGCGGCGCAGGGCGCGCAGCCCTGCCCCCCGGAGCAGGGGAGTGCGAGGCGGACGGCGTCCGTCCGGTGCATCAGCTGATCAGCGTGGTCGCCGCCCGGTGTCCGGACGCCGTCGCCGTCACGGTCCCGGCCCGTCACGGGACGGCCCTTCGGCTGACGTACGCGGAACTGGACCGTCGCTCCGGGGAGCTGGCCCGGCGGTTGCGGGGGCTGGGGGTCGGAGCCGGCTCGGTGGTGGCGCTGTGCCTGGACAAGTCGTCAGACCTCGTCGTCGCGCTGCTCGCGGTGCTCAAGGCAGGTGGCGCCTACCTTCCTGTCCCGCCCGACCACCCGGCCGACCGCATCGCCCACACCGTGCGGACGGCGGCCGCCACCATCGTCGTCGTCGAGGACGACGCGTGCCGGGACCGGATGGCAGGACTGCCGGCCGAGACGCTGACGCTGCGGGAGCTGTACGAGGCGGACGACGAACGGGTGCCCGCGGTCGGCGTCGAGGACCTGGCGGGTCTCGACTCACCTGCGTACGTCATCCACACTTCCGGTTCGACAGGGCGCCCCAAGGCCGTCCGGGTCAGCCACCGGAACCTCGCCTCGGCGTACGGAGCCTGGCTCCAGGAGTACAGGCTGGACCGTGACGTCCGGGTTCACCTCCAGATGGCGGCCCCGTCGTTCGACGTCTTCACCGGTGACGTGGTGCGCGCGCTTTGCTCGGGCGGCAATCTGGTACTGATCGACCGTGATCTGCTCTTCGACACCGAACGCCTGTACCGGACCATGCGCGAGGAGCACGTCGACTGTGCGGAGTTCGTCCCCGCGGTCGTACGCGGTCTCATGGACCACTGTGAACGCGAGGGCCTGCGGCTGGATTTCATGCGTCTGCTGGTCGTCGGGTCCGACGCGTGGAAGGCCGGGGAATACCGAAGGCTGAGCGATCTGTGCGGGTCGCACACCCGTCTGATCAACTCCTACGGGGTCACCGAGGCCACCATCGACAGCGCCTGCTTCGAAGGATCCGTCGACGACCTGGAACCCGGCCGGACGGTGCCGATCGGACGCCCCCTGAGCAACAGCACGCTCCATGTGCTCGATCGGCACGGTGAGCCGGTGCCGCCCGGTGTGCCGGGCGAACTGTGGATCGGCGGCGACGGCGTCGCACTCGGCTACGCGGGCGACCCCGCACAGACGGCCCAGCGATTCGTGACCCGGACACTGAGCCGGGAGCCGGGCGCCGAACCCGTACGCCTCTACCGGAGCGGCGACGCGGCGCGCTGGGACGCGCACGGCCGGGTCCATCTGCTCGGGCGGGTGGACGACCAGGTCAAGCTCCGCGGCCATCGAATCGAGATCGGCGAGATCGAGGCACACCTTGCCCAGTGGCCCCAACTGGCCCGAACGGTCGTCACGGTGCGCCCCGACGCCCGGGGAGAAGATGCGCTCTGCGCCTACTGCGTACCGGCGGACGGAGCAGCGCTGGACCGTCGCGCGCTACGCCGGCACCTCGCGGGACTGCTACCCGCATACATGGTTCCCTCGCACTTCATCGCTTTACCGGAACTGCCGCTGACCGCCAACGGAAAGGTTGATGTCGCGGGCCTGCCGACACCCCGGTTCGACGCCGACGACGAGCCGGAGGAGATGCTCGGCACACCGTTCGAAGAGAGCATGGCGCGGCACTGGAAGGAGCTGCTCGGGCTGGAGCGGGTCGGCCTGACTCAAGAGTTCTTCGAGGCCGGAGGCAGCTCCATCAAGCTGATCGAGCTGATCCACCGCCTGCGGCAGGAGTTCGGTGTCGCCATCCCCGTCAGCCTCCTGTACCGGGTCACGACCCTGCACGGGATGGCCGCGACGATGGAGCGTCTTGCCACCGGCGGCAGCTCGGACGACCTGCCCTGCCTGAGCTTCAACAGCGATCGGGAGCCGACAGTGTTCTGCTTCCCACCGGCGGGCGGCCACGGACTCGTCTACCGGACATTCGCCGCCCAGCTGCCCGAGTACCGGCTGGTCGCCTTCAACTACGTCCCCGGCGAGAACAAGGTGGCCCGCTACGCCGACTTCGTCGAGTCTCTCCGGCCCGAGGGCAGATGCCTGCTGCTCGGCTACTCCCTCGGCGGCAACCTCGCATTCGAGGTGGCCAAGGAGCTCGAAGGCCGGGGACGCGATGTCGCCCATGTGATCGTCCTGGACTCGCACCGCATCCTGGAGCCCTACGTACCCGGCCCCGAACACTTCGAGTTCTTCGAGACGGAGCTCGCCGAGCACCTGCTCAAGCACACAGGGTCGGAGATCGTCACCCGCGAAACCCTTGACCACGCAGCGGAGTACCTGGCGTTCTGCGGCCGCACACCGAATCTCGGCGTGGTGTCCGCGACCGTCAGCATTGTCACGGACGAGGAGAAGACAGCGCTCTACGCCGCGGACGCACGTGGCACCTGGCACGGCAGCTCCACCACGGCCACGGCAGTGCTGCGCGGCTCCGGAATCCACGCCGACATGCTCGATCCCAAGCACGTGGCCCGCAACGCCGAGCTGGTGCGCGGCATCCTCCAGGAGGGCGGCGCCGATGGCCGGTGACGAGGGCGACGCATGGAGCGCCGAAGAGCGGGAGGCGGACGGCAGGCCCCGTGTCATCGTGATCGGTGCCGGCGTCGCCGGAATGTCCACCGGGTGCTACGCGCAGATGAACGGGATGCGGTCGCGCATCTTCGAAAAGCATGTGCTGCCCGGGGGCTGCTGCACGGCCTGGTCGCGCGACGGCTACATCTTCGACTACTGCATCGAGTGGCTGATCGGCACGGCCGCCGGCAACGACGCCCATCAGGTGTGGCGCGAACTGGGGGCGCTCGACGGCAAGACCATCACCAACTTCGAGATGTTCAACCGAGTCGTCGACGAGACCGGCCGGTCAGTGGTCTTCTACAACGACCCGGACCGGCTGGAGCGGCACCTGCTCGGTCTCTCGCCCGCCGACGCCCGGCTGATCCGCTCATTCTGCCGAGACCTGAGGCGATTCATCGGCATCGAGCTGTACCCGTTCCTCACCGCCCCCGCCCTGCGGACCGTGCGGGAAAGAGCGGTGACGCTGCGCACGGTCCTGCCCGCGTTCCGTCTGTTCTGGCGTACGGCGGGGACCCCGATGCACCAGTTCGCCGACCGGTTCCAGGACCCGTTGCTGCGGCGGGCGTTCCGTAACATCTTCTTCCAGGACCCGGAGGGTTTCCCGCTGCTCCCGTACCTGTTCAACATGGCCAGCGCCCATCACCACAACGCCGGTTTCCCGCAAGGAGGTTCGCTGGGCCTGGCCCGGTCGATCGAGGAGCGGTACAAGGCGCTGGGCGGTGAGATCAGCTACCGGGCACGGGTCGAACGGATCCTCGTCGAGGACGGGCGTGCCGTCGGCATCGAACTGCGCAACGGCAGACGGTACTACGCCGACCATGTCGTCTCGGCCTGTGACGGCCACACCACGATCCACGGTCTCCTGCAGGGCCGGTTCACCGGTCCGCGGATCAACAAGCTGTACAACGACCTGCTGCATCGTCCGGGCACTCTGTTCCCCGCGGTGGTCTCGGCCTTCGTCGGGGTCCGGGGCGACCTCGGCCCCGACCGGGCGCACAGCACCACGTACCTGCTCTCTTCCGAGGACGCCGCCCAGCTGCCCGGTGCACTGCAGAGCAGTCTGGTGGTCCAGTTGCGCTCCCACTACTCGGACGGATTCGCCCCGCCCGGAAGGTCGGTGGTCCACTGCACCTACTTCAGCGACTTTGCCTACTGGAAGGCGCTGCGCGTCGTCGACCGCAAGGAGTACCGGGCGAAGAAGCACCAAGTGGCCGACTTCGTCAGGAACTTCCTGGAACGCCGCCTGCCGGGCACGGCCGAGCGCATCGAGCTGGTAGATGTAGCTTCCCCGGCGACGACCCGGCGCTACACGGGTAACCACGACGGCTCCATTCTGGCCTGGAAGGCGTTCTCCGAGGCCGACGACATCGCGGCCAAGCTGGTAGGCAAGGACAGGATGCGCCTGCCGGGCCTGCGTGGATTCTCCATGGCTGGGCAGTGGGTCGGCATGGGCGGCTTGATCCGTGCCGCGTCGACCGGCCGCTTCGTCGTCCAGTACCTCTGTGACGAGCTGGGACGCGGGTTCACGGTGTCCGAGAGCCAAGGCGGCGAGCCATGGCATTCCGGAAAGCTGGGCCGTCTGCCGCAGCTCGACAGATGGTCCGCGCGCGGGGACAACCGCACATGAACACCGAGGAGAGCAGGTTCATGGCGCGTTCCGAACGACAGTCGGTGATCATCATCGGCGCAGGGCTCGGCGGTCTGTCCACCGGCTGCTACGCCCGGATGAACGGCTATCGCACCCACGTCCTGGAGATGCATGAACTGCCGGGCGGCTGCTGCACGGCCTGGGACCGCGGCGACTTCACCCTGGATCCCTGTGTCAGCTGGCTCCTCGGCAGCGGCCCCGGCAATGAGATGCACCAGATCTGGCTGGAGCTGGGCGCGTTGCAGGGCAAGGAAGTACGGCACTTCGATGTGTTCAACGTCGTGCGCGGCCGGTGCGGCCGGGCCGTTTACTTCTACTCCGACCCCGACCGGCTACAAGCCCATCTGACGGAGATCTCGCCCGCCGACTCCGCTCTGATCCGGGACTTCTGCAAGCAACTGCGCGCCTTCCGTAAATGCCTCGCCGTCTATCCGTTCCTCAAGCCGGTCGGGCTGATGCCGACGCTGGAACGATGGCGGATGCTGGCTTCCTTCGTCCCGTACTTCAACGTCGTGCGCAAATCCATCAGCGTACTGATGACCGATTACTCGGCGAGGTTCAAGGACCCCCTGCTGCGTGAGGCGTTCAATTTCATCCTGTACGAGAAGCATCCGGCGTTCCCGGTGCTGCCGTTCCACTTCCAGCTCGCCTCGCACGCGAACCTCTCCGCGGGCGTCCCCGAGGGCGGATCGCTCGGACTGGCCCAGTCCATCGAGCGCCGCTACCGCAGGCTCGGCGGCCAAGTGACCTACAACGCCAAGGTCGAAAAGGTGCTGGTCGAGGACGACCGCGCGGTCGGGGTACGGCTGAGCGACGGAAGCGAACTGTACGCCGACATCGTCGTCTCGGCCTGCGACGGCCGCACCACGATGATGGATCTGCTCGGCGGCCGCTACCTCAACGAGGCGTACCACCGCCTCTACACCCGGACCATCCGTGAACCCGGCATGGTGTTCCCCGGATACTTCACACTCTTCCTCGGTCTCCGCCGGGACTTCCCCGACGCCGACCCCTGCACGACCTATCTGCTCGACGAAGCGGAAGCGGCAGGCCTGACCGGCTTACGTCACCCGAGCATCAACGTCCAGTTCCGCAGCAGGCACTACCCGGAACTCTCCCCGCGTGGGACGAGCATCGCGTACGTCACCTACTTCTGCGACATCGCCCCCTGGCGGGCTCTGGACGAAGGACCGGAGCAGGTGACGCGGGCCCGTGGCGGCCAGGAACTCCACACGCTGCCGGTACGCCATGGTCGCGGGTACTACGCGGCCAAGCGGCGGGCCCGCGACGCACTCGTCGAATTCCTGGAGCGGCGCCACCCCGGCATCGCGGACGCGATCGCAGTGCGCGATGTGTCGAGCCCGCTCACACAGGTCCGTTACACGGGCAACTACGACGGCACAGTGCTCGGCTGGCAGCCGTTCGTGGAAAGCGGGGAGACGCTGGAGACGCTCATCAAGAAGCACGGCCCCGGCCTGCCGGGACTGCGGAACTTCTACCAGTCCGGCGTATGGGCGACGACGGGCGGTCTGATCCGCGCGGCGGCGGCAGGCCGGCACGTCATGCAGTTCATCTGCCGGGACGACGGCCGGGCCTTCACCGCGTCCGTCGACGAGAGCGGGCCGCCCCCCACCCATCTGGTCGTTCCGGTGGGGCCCCGACCGGACGCGCGGTCCGTCATGGAGGACCGCTCGTCTCCTGTGGAGAGAAAGGGAATCGGATGAGGGCCAGGAAATGGGTGGTACGTGAGCACATCGAAGGCGTCCCCGACGTCGAGAGGGTCTATGGGCTGGTCGAGGAGGATCTCGACGTCGACCTCGCCCCGGACGAGATGCTGCTGAGGACGCGCTACGTATCGGTGGATCCCTACCTCCAGGGCATCGCGCTGGACACCCCTCTCGGCGCACACATGGGCGCCGACTCGATCATGGAGGTGCTGGAAGCGGGTCCACTGGCGGCCCACCGGCCCGGTGATCTGGTGCAGGGGTTCGGAGGCTGGCGCACCCATCTCATCAGCAACGGTGCGGCCACCCCCTGGCAGACCGGGACGTTTCCGATGGTCTTTCCCGCCTTCCGCCGCCTGGACCCCTGCTGGTATGACGACGCGCTTCCGCTCCTCACCGCGCTGAGTGTCATGGGCGGTCCCGGTATGACGGCCTGGGGCACCCTGACCAAGTTCATGTCGGTCCGCTCGGGAGACACCGTCGTGATCAGTGGTGCCTCCGGCTCCGTCGGTTCGCTGGTCGGCCAGCTGGCCAAGCTCGCGGGCGCCCGCGTGGTGGGCACCACCTCGACGACGGAGAAGGCGGAATACCTCGACGAGCTGGGATTCGACGCGGTCGTCGTCTACCGCCACGGGGACAGCTGCGAAGCGGTGCGGGACGCTCTCACCCGGGCCGCACCGGATGGAGTCGACAAGTACTTCGACAATCTCGGTGGCACGGTGACGGATGCCGTGTTCTCCATGCTCAACGTAGGCAGTCAGGTGGCCGTGTGCTGGCAGTGGGCCACCCAGGTCGGCCGGGAGGTCACCGGGCCACGGCTGCTGCCGTACATCATGTTCCCGCGCACATCCGTGCGCGGCATCTTCTCGCTGGAATGGTTCACCGAGCAGAATTGGCGCGCGCTCCACGATGAGCTCGGCGGCAGGATCCGGAGGGGCGAGGTCCGCTGCGGGCACACCCTCCACCACGGCTTCGAGAACATCCCGGACGCCTATCGGAGCCTCTACCGGGACACGGGAGCGAGCCGGGGCAAGGTGCTGGTCGAGCTCTGACCGTCGTTTCCCCCGAACCCCTTTTCAGCCGGCCCGCCCGGCCGCACCCCCTCCCGTACCCGTGCAAGCCAGGAGGTCCCGTGCCCCGCTCCGACGACACCCACGCGATTGCCGGCCCGCCGTCGCTCCCTCTGCACCGTCTGAGTTTCGACCCACCCGGACCGCCCAGGCCCATTGCGTTACCCGATGGCACTCAGGCCTGGCTGGTAAGCCGTTACGCCGACGTACGCATGGTCCTGACCGACAACCGATTCGGACGCGCACAGCTCCACGCACCGGACGCCCCGGCCTTGTCGGGCGAATCCGGTCTGGTGGGCAGCCTCGACCTGATGTTCAACCAGGACGGCGAGGACCATCTGCGTCTGCGCCGCACCTTGCGGCGTGCGTTCACGCCGAGGGCCGTCGCCCGCTGGCGGCCCTGGATCGCATCGATCGTGGAGCAGCGCCTGGACGAACTCTCCGGCAGCACACCTCCGGTGGATCTGGTGGCCCGCTTCACCCTTCCGCTCCCGGTCGAGGTGATCAGCCGACTGATGGGTCTCGACGCCCCGGCACGGGAACGGCTGCGCCACTGGAGCCAGTACGCCTTCTCCGACGGCTCCCACCCCAAGGAGGAGATGGAGTCGGCGCTGGCGGAGTTCGCCGCTTTTGGAAGCGCGCTGCTGGCCGAGCGGCGAAGCGCGCCGGGCGACGATCTGACCAGCGTGCTCGTCCGGGCGGCCGATGACGAGGGCGGTATCCCGGAGGGGCAACTGGTCGACCTCGTGTGCGGGCTGGTGGTGGGCGGACACGACAGCACGATGACGATGCTCGGCAACTCCCTGCTCTACCTGCTCGGCGAACGGCCGGAAAGCTGGCTCCGTCTCGGTGCGGACGAACAGGCCGCCGGGGTGGTGGCCGAGCGGCTGTTGCACCTGGTTCCGCTCGGCGACGACCGGGGGACCGCGCGCCACGCCGCCGCCGATACGGAGGTCGGCGGCGTGACCATCCCGGCGGGCTCGGTGGTTCTCGCCGACTGCGGCATGGCCAACCGTGACCCCGATGTGTTCCCGCCCCGGCAGTTCGCCGACCTGTTCGAACCCTTGGAGGCCCCCACTCTGTCGTTCGGCGCCGGCCCGCACTACTGCCTGGGCGCCTGGCTGGCCCGGCTCGAACTCCAACTGTCCCTGCACCGGCTCGCCGCCCGCTTCCCCGGCCTTCGGCTGGCGCGGCCCGCCGACGGAGTGGAGTGGCGTCGCGGCACCACATCCCGCAGTCCTCAGCGGATCACAGTGACCTGGTAGGAGGGCATCCGCAGCGCCGGCCGGGGAAGCCGGCCCGTGTACGGCGCCCGCTGTCGCTGTGCGGGTGCGCCGAGGGTGTGCGCCCGCTCAGTGCAGGTGCACAGGCAGCGATTCGATGCCGTAGACGATCGACAGCTTGCGGAAGGCCAGGTCCTGGGGCGGGACGGCGAGGCGCATCCGGGGAAACCGCCGCGCCAGGGCCGGGTAGGCGGAACGTAGTTCCATGCGTGCCAGTTCGGCGCCGATGCAGCGGTGGATTCCGTAGCCGAAGGCGAGATGCCCTGAGGTGTTGCGGTGCGGGTCGAAGCGTCCGTCGTCCATGACGTATGACGCATCACGGTTGGCACTGCTCAGTGAGCAGAGCACCATGTCGCCCCGGGGAATGACCACCCCAGCTATCTCTATGTCCTCGCGGGCGAACCGCGGGAAGGCCATCTGCACCGCGGAGAGGTACCGCAGCACCTCCTCGACGAACGGTGCGGCCATTGCGTCGTCTGTCCGTATTCGCTCGAAGACGTCCGTGTTCTGAAGCAAGACGAGGGAGCCGAGGGCGATCGTGCTGGCGGTCGTCTCGAACCCGCCGGTGAGCACGCCGTCGGCGAGGCCCGCGAGTTCCTCGTCGTCGACGCTGTCGCCGTGCTCCTTCACGATCATGCCGAGCAGTCCGTCGCCCGGTTCCTCGCGCTGCATCCTGACCACATTCCTGAAGTACGCCAGAGACTCCGACATGGCGCCGAAGGGTGCGGTCGTCCCACCGAAGAGGTCGAAGCGGTCCATGGCCAGCTTCTGGAAGTCCTGGCGGTCCTCGTAGGGAATGCCGAGCAGCTCACAGATCGTGAGGGAGGGGATCGGCAGCGCGAACTCCTGCACCAGGTCGACCGGGCCCTGACGGGCTTCCATCGCGTCGAGGTGCTCCTCGATGATGGCATCGATCCTGGGGGTGAGGCGACGCAGCCGGCGCATCGTGAATTCCGGGGTGAGAATGCGGCGCAGCCGGGTGTGCACGGGAGGATCGCTGAACCCGAGCCCGCCGGGGCTCTGCTCCGCTGCGACTCCGGCGTTCGTGGCGAGGTGGGCGAAGTCGGTACTGAACCCGTCGGGAGATCCGAGGACGGCTTTCGACTCCTCGTAGCCGGTGACCACCCAGGCGTCCATACCGAACGGCAGCGAGACCTTGGACACCGGCGCCTTCGCCCGGAGCCCGGCCAGCTTGTCCACCGGGTCCAGGCCATCCCTGCGCAGCAGCATCAGCAGGTCTTCGGGCAGCAGCCTGATCGTGGAAGAACCGATCCCGTACTTCTGGATCCTGGACAGGTAGGTGCGCCCGAACCGGGCGGTGATACGAGAACGGAACGTCGTCCTCAACGTGCACTCCATTAGTCGTCGCGCTGTCCGCACACACGGCGCGGACATGAGAAGGCTTTGCAGTAGGCATGGACACGGACATTGGCCGACGCCAACACGGTTTGCGCCGAGAGACGTTGTGTCGCAGGGCAGGAACCGGAAGAGCGCTGGTAGCACACGGTAGCTGAGCGGACGGAGTGGGCAGTCGGCATGTCTTCGAAGTCAGGACCGGCCGACCGCCGCTGCATCTGCTGCCGGGCGTGATCACTGGCCACGCGGCCGGACGCGGGACGGCCGGGCGATCGGTATGGCGCCTGGGGCCGGGATCCCGGTGAATCGGTGCACGCAGCGGGTCGTGCGTCCGTCGCTGCTTGCCCGCCCGTCGGCCGACTGCTCCGCGAGGCACAGCTTCGTGAGCAACGTCGGGCCCGCCAGGGATTCACGGCAGAAGCCGACAGCGGGCCCGCGTCCCGCGGCGAGGGCACGCTGCGGGAGTGACTGGACCGAGCCAGTCCATCTACACGGCCGACGACCGCGACCCGGATCGGCGCGAAGTCGGACGGCAGGCCGCGCTCGAACGTGGGCGCGCCCCAGTGGTGGAAGTTCGGTCCCGTGCTCAAGTCGGGTTCTGCATCGGCGAAGCAGGCCGCGTTGACAGCGGCATAGTCCCTCTGCGCGCTGGGTAGACTGTCCACCGTTATCGCCGGGTGTGGGCCCACTCGGACGCGACGATCGATTCGTTGCACCTCGACGCGGTCGGGCGAGTGGCCTGGGGAGCGCGGAGTGAGGTGACGCTCCACCGGATTCTCGTCCACATGATCGCCGAGACCGATCGGCATGCCGGGCATGCCGACATCGTCCGAGAACTCATCGATGGGGTCGTGGGACTGCGGAACGGGAGCGACAACATGGCGCCCGGCGACTCGGCGTGGTGGGAGAACCATCGAAGCCGGCTGGAGCGTGCGGCCAAGGAAGCCGGCAGGGATGCGTAGTCCATGGAGTCGTCCGAGGCTCGAGCCCACGCGGTCGTCTGCTCTGCCGTCGGCCCGGCGGGCACCTGCAGGCCAAGAAGCCCAGGCTTGCCACGGTGCTCGCGACCGGCTACGTCACACTGGTGTTCCCGTCACCGTACGAGCGAGGCGACCCGATGGCTTTGCAGTTCAGCGCCACCAACCCCGAACACCCCGCCTTCCTTCTCGAACTGCCCTGGCACCTGCCGCTCGAAGAGTGGCCGGAGACGCATCTGGTGACGCTGCCGCGCGGCATCTCCCGACACGTCGTGCGCTATGCCCGAGCGGGGGCCGACGTGGTGGCCGTCAAGGAACTCGCCGAACGGCCGGCGGTGCGCGAGTACGAGCTGCTGCGTACCCTTGCCCGGCTGGGGATACCCGCGGTGGATCCACTCGCGGTGGTTACCGGGCGCACCGGCAGCGACGGGGAACCGCTGGAGCCAGTGCTGGTCACCCGTCACCTCAACGGGTCCCTGCCCTATCGCTCGATGTTCGAGACGACAATGCGCCCGACCACGGTGCACCGGCTCATGGACGCACTCGCCGTACTGCTGGTCCGGCTGCACCTGGCGGGGTTCGCCTGGGGCGACTGCTCTCTGTCCAACACACTCTTCCGCCGGGACGCCGGTGCCTACGCCGCCTACCTCGTAGATGCGGAGACCGGCGATGTGCACAGCCGGCTCAGCACAGGGCAGCGTGACTACGACATCGATCTGGCCCGGGTGAACATCAGCGGAGAGATGCTCGACCTGGAGGCCGCGGGTGCGCTCCATCCCTCGGTGGATCCGATTGCGTTCGGCGCGGAGATCTGCCAGCGGTACGAGGAGCTCTGGAAGGAGCTGACCCGCACTTCGGTCTATCCGGCCGGCAAGTATCACTACATCGAACGTCGCGTGCGCAGGCTCAATGATCTCGGCTTCGACGTCGCCGAGATGCAGATCGTCAACTCCTCGAACGGCGACACGATCACTTTCGTCCCCAAGGTTGTCGACGCAGGCCATCATCAGCGTCAGCTGCTGCGCCTGACCGGACTCGATACCGAGGAGAACCAGGCCCGGCGACTCCTCAACGACCTCGAGAGCTGGATGGCGACACAGGAGGACTACGCGCCGGGCGACCCGCTCGGTGCCCGTGCGGAGGTGCTTGCCCACCGCTGGGTCCGCGAGGTGTTCAGGCCCACGGTGCGTGCGGTTCCGCAGGATCTCCGGAGCTCCATGGACCCGGCCGAGCTCTATCACGAGCTGTTGGAACACCGCTGGTACATGTCCGAGCGGGCACAGCAGGACGTCGGTCTGGAGACGGCCGTGGCGGACTTCAGCACCACTGTTCTTCCCGGGCGGGACACCGAGGCGCCGGCAACGAGCGATTCTCCGTAACCCGCGTGAGTCCGTCCACCGGGCGCGAGGTGCGCGCCCTCGGCCGTCCGGCGTAGGCGTCACGCACCTCGGGTGTCGCCGCGCGCCAAGGGCGTCAACCCGCGCCGGCCGAAGCGCTGGGGCCCGCGAGGGCCGGAATCGGGCGGGCCTTGTGCCCGGGCCGACTCGCTCCGGGCCGGCTCGCTCCACCC
This sequence comes from Streptomyces sp. NPDC037301, assembly GCF_055602785.1. Lineage (NCBI taxonomy): Bacteria > Bacillati > Actinomycetota > Actinomycetes > Kitasatosporales > Streptomycetaceae > Streptomyces > Streptomyces sp. NPDC037301. Next base: position 152,087 of record NZ_JBVJWD010000007.1, on the reverse strand, counting down.
TTTACCTGCCCGCACAGGCCGGAATGGGTGGACTGGGCGGTGTCGGCGGGGACTGGTTCGACGTCATCCCGCTGCCCGGCGCCCGCGTCGCGCTCGTGGCGGGCGATGTCGTCGGCCACGGACTGCACGCCGCCGCGACCATGGGGCGCCTGCGCACGGCGATCCACAACGTACGGCCGACCGAGCAGCCCGTCGGCTCCGTGACGCGGTCCCGGAGGCCTCCTTCGGACTTGGCACCTGCAGACCTCCGGCCGGCGTGCCGAGGGCAGGAGCCGAGGTCCGGGCGCCGGGACGCCTACGTCAGGGTGAGGGCGATCACGGCCCGGTCGTCTTTCCCTCCGGCCGACCACTTGTCCGTGTCGGCCCTGATGAAGGACACGAGAGCCTCGGGATCCAGAGCCCTGTGACCATTACCGAAGTGAGCCGTCAGCCGGTCCATCACCGGATAGAACTCTCCGCCCGCGTTCCGCGCCTCGCTCACCCCGTCCGTGTACAGAAGGATCACTTCCCCTGTCCGCAGCGGGTGAGTGGTGACTTCGGCGCTTCCGAGGCCCAGCTCGCCGAGCCCCAGAGGCAGGCCAGGGGCGGTACGAAGCCGTTGCGTTCCTTGCGGAGTGAGCAGAAGCGGTGACGGATGCCCGCGATCGACGATCCTCACCGAGCCTCCGCCGGGCGGGAACTCCAGGATGAGAGCCGTGACGAACAGCTCCTCATCGCCTGCAGGGCGTCCGGCATTGCGGGCGATACTGAGCTCAAGGCGTTCCGCGAGACGGCTCAAGTCCGTCCACTCGTGGGCGGAGACCCGGAAACTCCCCAGGACGGCGGCGACCGTCTGAACGGCATTCAGCCCCTTCCCGCGTACGTCTCCGAGGACGACCCGCACGCCGAACGGGGTCTCGCACAGCTCGTAGAGGTCACCGCCGACGAGCGTGCCGCCCTCACCGGCCTCGTAGAAGCCCGCTGCCCGCACCGGACCGAGCCGTTGCGGGAATGGGCGCAGCAGCGTCATCTGCATGGCCTCGGCAACCGAGCGGGCATGGACCAGGCTGGCCTCGGCCCGGATCCGCTGCCGGGACAGCGCGACGCTGGCGATGCCGATCAGAGCGGTGGCGCTGTAAACGGCCACATGGTGCTGTTCCGCGAAGTGCCCCGGGCGCAGGGAGGCCATCCACATCTCCAGCCCCAGACATACGACGGTGATCCAGGCGGTGTGCCGCGGGCTCCGGGTGGCCGCCGCCAGGGGCGGGGCTCCGACGAGCAGGAAACTCAGGGGTTCGCGGCTGTGGAGCAACGCCAGATCCACCACCACGTCCACGGACATCAGCAGCAGGGGGAGCCACCAGACCCACGTCCTGTCGCCGCCAGGCCGAGGACGCCACCGCGGTAGGCGCTCGATCCCTCCCGCGCCGCCTTCACTGGCATGTGACATATGGGAACCTTATGCACATCTCATGCCCTTCCTCCATTGATGTGCAGACCCACTGGTTGGCTTTCACGGCGTCACCCGCCGCCGTAGCCGCGGGTCGTGGCGGCCGCGCCGACGGCACCGTACGGCCCGCTTCGCGTCCCAGTCGTTCTGCCCGACCGGCGGCGCCGCGGGCACGGGGCAGGGATCATGGCGGGCCGAGCCGGCGGGAGGCGCGGACTCACAGGCGGACGACGACCAAGGCGATGTCGTCACGGGCGCCGCCGCTGACGCCGAGGACGGCCAGCAGGGCGTCGGCGAGGCGATCCGGGCCCAGACGCCGGTAACGGGACAGGGCATCGGTGAGCCGGCCCAGACCGGCGTCGATGTCCTCGCCGCGGCGTTCGATGAGCCCATCGGTGTAGAGAACCAGGGTGTCGCCTCGGGCGTAGGACACGGCGGCCCGGGGGCGGGGGACATGGTCGGGGTGGGCGGCCAGGGGCGGGTCTGTGGCCCGGTCCAGCAGGTCCCAGTTGCCGTCGGAGTGCACCAGGACCGGAGGCGGGTGACCTGCGCTGCTGTAGGCGATCCGGCAGCCGACGGGGTCGATGACCGTCTGGACGGCGGTCGTGGCCAGCGCTCCCTCTACGGACCGGGCGTACAGGTCCAGGACTTCGAGGGCTTTGTCCGGCCCGTCGACGGCTCTGACGGCGGCGCTCAGGGCGCTGCGGAGCATGCCCATGACGGCGGCGGCCCCCAGGCCGTGGCCTACGACGTCACCGACCGCGACGGTGAAGCCGTCTGCGGGCAGGTCGACCACGTCGTACCAGTCACCGCACACGTTCAGCGTCCCGGTGGCGGGCAGATAGCGCACCGCGACGTCCCGGTGCCGGCCCAGGTCCGGCGAGAGAAGCATCGCCTCCTGCAAGGTCACGGCCACCTGGCGTTCCCTGGCGTGGGACTGGTGCAGTTTCTCGTTCAGCCGCTGCAGTTGCTGCGCCCGGGCGTACAGTTCGGCCGCCATCGCCTCTCGCTCGCCGAGCGCCTCACCGCCCGCCTCCGGGCGGCCGGCATGGGACAGGACGAACGCGGTCACGTCCTCCACCCGATGGATGATCCAGGCCACCTCTCCATCCGGTCCGAGCACGGGGGTGTTGATCGGGGACCACCACCGTTCCTCGAACACCCCCACCTGGCCCGCGACGGGAATGTCGTACTTCTGCACTGCCATCGTGTCCGGCTCTTTCGAGCCGAGGACCCGGCGCAGCGAGGCACCCAGATTCTGCACACCGTCCGCGTCGGGGTCCGCCGGATTGTCCGGAAAGGCTTCGAAGAGGTACTGCCCGATCAGGTCCTGCCTGCTCCGGCCGGCCGCCCGCAGATAGGCCTCGTTGACGTCGACGATCAACAGGTCGGGGTCCAGCACCAGGTACGGACTGGGCGTGGCTGCGAACAACCCCCTGTAATCGATCTGCGGTGTCACGGGTCCCGTGCCGGCCTTCCGGTGCTCGCGGTGTTCTCGCCAATCTACGAAGCGCGTGGCGTCCGCGCCCGCCCTGATCCGCCATCCGCTGCCGGTCGGAGAGGGCGCCGTCAGCCGGTGGTGGCCGAGGGGGCGCCGGCGCAGCGCAGTGACATCGCCATCAGCTCGGCGACCAGATGATCGGCCGCGTCGCCGGTGGGAGCGGACAACGGGTCCACCAACACCTCTCCGATCGCGCCGGTCAGCGCGGCGGCCGTGACCTCCGGGTCCTGCTGGGGGAACAATCCGGCGGCGACGCCTTCGCGAACCACATCGGTGAACACCGCGCGATAGCGGCGACGGAATTCCGAACGGGCCTCACCCAGCGCGGGCTCGGCCGGGGCCGCGAGCAGGGCGTAGGCCAGTCCGGGGTGTTGCAGGGCGCGGCGGGCGAAGACACGGACTCCGCTCGCGAGTCGCTGCGCCGCGTCGCCGCTGCCGTCCCGGAACACTTCTCCGAGCGCCTCGACCTCGCGTGCCGAGGCGCGCCGGAAGACTTCCACGGCCAGGGCACCCTTCGAGGGGAAGTGCTGGTAGACGGACCCGACCGACATTCCGGCAGCGGCGGCGACTGCGGTGACGGAGGCGTTCGCCCAGCCCACGTCGGCGACGACGGACGTGGCGCACTGGATGAGGCGGTCCTTCGCGGCGGCGAGTCGGTCCTGCACTGCGGGGGTTTTGCGGTAGGCCATGAAAGAAGTGGACCATTGTTCGGATCTTTCTGTCACCCTCCCTGCCGCCTCGTGGCTCTCCTTCGGGAAGTGGCCCTGTACGAATGGGCATCCGATGACGCATGCTCCTGAGCATGCGCGCGGCGCGCACCGGTGCCGTGGGGCGGCAAATCTCGGCCGGAGCCTGTGGCCGCCATGCCCGGATACCCGGTCGCCCCTGTCGGTGTCGTGGTACGCGGCACCCTCGCTGCCCCGGTTTCCGCGCGGCCGTGTCCGCCGGTGGCTCGCGGGGCGGGACGCAGGTCGCGGCGTTACGCTTCCGAGGGGCCGCACGCCCGGCGAGTTGGCCGAACATTGCGTAGACTAGTTAGGTGACTGAGGCATCTAGTGGGGGAGACCGGTAGGAACCCCTACGTCCTCATTGCGAGGCCCGCCATGGCAGACACCCAGACCGTCTCCTTCCCGCAGGACCGCACCTGCCCGTACCACCCGCCGGCGGAGTACCGGCCACAGAACGACGGGCAAAAGCCGCTGTCTCCCGCCAGACTCTTCGACGGCCGCCGGGTGTGGCTGGTGACCGGGCATGCCGAGGCGCGTGCGCTGCTGGTCGACCGGCGACTGTCGGCCGACCGGGAGAACCCCGCGTTCCCGGTGTTCACCGAGCGGGTGGCCCGGAGCACCAGACGGCGTATCGAACTGCTCGGCGTCGACGACCCCGAGCACAACGCGCAGCGCCGGATGCTGATCCCGAGCTTCTCCGTGAAGCGGACCGCCGCACTGCGGCCGAAGATCCAGGAGACCGTGGACCGGTTGCTGGACACCATGATCGAGCAGGGCCCGCCCATCGATCTGGTGACCGCCTTCGCGCTGCCCGTTCCCTCAATGGTGATCTGTGCGCTTCTCGGCGTTCCGTACGCCGACCACGACTTCTTCGAGTCCCAGTCGCGCAGGTTGCTGCGCGGTCCCGGGGCTGCGGATATCGAGGCCGCGCGGGCGGCGCTCGACGAGTACTTCCGGTCGCTGATCGAACGCAAGCGGTCCGACCGGGGCGAGGGATTGCTCGACGAGCTGATCACCCAGCAGCTCGACACCGGGGCCATCAGCCGCGACGAACTGGTCCAGCTGGCCGAGATCCTGCTGGTAGCGGGCCACGAGACGACCGCGAACATGATCTCGCTGGGTACGTTCACTCTTCTTCAGTATCCGGACCAGCTGGACCGGTTGCGCACGTCCGAGGATCTGATGCCCGCCGCGGTCGAGGAGTTGCTGCGATTCCTGTCCATTGCCGACGGCATCTCACGGGTGGCGACGGAGGACATCGAGGTGGGTGGGGTGACCATCCGGGCAGGTGAGGGTGTCGTACTGTCCACTTCGGTGATCAACCGGGACGAAGCCGCGTACCCGGCGCCGGACGAACTGGACCTCGGCCGGGAGTCTCGCCACCATGTCGCCTTCGGCTTCGGGGTCCATCAGTGCCTCGGCCAGAATCTCGCGCGGGCCGAGCTGGAGATCGCACTGCGCACCCTCTTCGACCGGCTGCCGGAGCTGAGGCTGGCGGCACCCGTCGACGAGATCCCGTTCAAGCCCGGCGACACGATCCAGGGCATGCTCGAACTGCCCGTGGCGTGGTGACCGGACCCCTCCTGGAAAGGATGCAGTGGTGATGCGGATCAGTATCGACAGGGATGTGTGCATCGGTGCCGGCCAGTGCGCGCTGACCGCGCCGAAGGTCTTCACCCAGGACGACGACGGCTTCAGCGAACTGCTGCCGGGTCACGAGGAGGACGTGGACGACCCGATGGTCAAGGAAGCCGCCCGCGTCTGCCCGGTGCAGGCGATCACGGTGGAGTAGGGGAGCGGCGGAGCACGCGTTCTGCGGGCCCGGGCTGCGGGGCTCAACCCACCCGCGGTTCGCCCGCAGGTGCGGCGCTGTCCTGCTCACGCGCGGGGGCCGCGCCCCGTGCAGGCCCCTCGTCGGACGGGGCGTCCGCCACCGACGGCACCACCTGCGGAGCGGGAATCGAGCGGACCAGCAGACTGACCGCGCACGCCACCGTGGTCACTGTCATCACCAGGTACATGACCCGGTAGTCCAGCACCCCGATCAGCGCCGCGCCCGCCGTGAGCGACAGGGTCTGCGCTCCGTCCTTCGCGGTGTTGACGCGACCCTGCATCCGGGCCGGTGCGTACAGGTGCACCGCCGCACCCAGCACCACGGCCACGAACGGCAGGCCCGCACCGATGAGTGTCGTCCCGACGAGGAAGAGCGCCACATCGCGTGAGACGCACGGCCTTGATGGAATGTCCGCCCGCGTTCAGGAAGTTGTCCTCCGGCCGGGCGCTCCCGGTGCCGAGCACCTCCTGCCAGAGCGCGGTGACCGTGCCGTCGACCGGGTCGCCGTCCTGCGCCGGATCGGCGGACTCCGCCTGGGCGCAGCCACCGGCCCCGGTCCCGGGCCCAGCCGACGCCGACAGGAGTGCCTTCTCCACGTGTGATTCGCCGGGGACGCTCTCGCCGTCGACAGGTGATGTATCCGATGTCTACCGAGTCTGCGACTCCGGGACGCCGCCCCCGTGCGTCGTTCGGAAACCTGTCTCGGCACCTTGATGTGCGGCTGGTGGGCCGGCTGTGGCCTCGGCGCCTGCTCAGTCGCCGCTGCTGTGGTCGAGCACCAGTCGGCGGAACCGATGCAGTGAATCGCGGCGGGCCGCATGCGGGGGAGTTGGGGCGTGCGGGGCGACGGCGGGCCATGCCGGCCATCGTCGTAGTGGATGGTCAGTGGCGTCAGCCTCCGCAGTCCTCCGTGCCGCCACGACATCGCGTCGCGGACAACGCAGGGCCGAGCCCAGAGCTGCCCCCACTGTTGGATGCCACGTCAGTCCTTAGGAGTCCTCGGGCTGGAGGTCGATCGGCAGACACACCTGGAAGCGGGTGTCGCCGGGCTGCGAAGAGACCCGGATGTCCCCATGATGCTTGTTGACGACGATGCGGTAGGAGATATCCAGCCCCAGCCCAGTGCCCTCACCGACCGGCTTGGTGGTGAAGAACGGCTCGAAGATCCGCGGTCTGATCTCAGCCGGAATGCCTGTGCCCGTGTCGGCCACCTCCACGAGCAGCCGCGCGTCCTCCCGCCACGTCCGAATCGTCAGCGTGCCCCCGTCAGGCATGGCATCGACGGCGTTGACGATCAGGTTGGTCCATACCTGGTTGAGCTCGGCTCCGAAAGCCGGAATCGGCGGCAGCCCAGGGGCGTACTCCTTGACCACCTGGACACCGGAGGGGATCTTCGCCTGCAGCATCGTCAGCGTGGCGTCGAGCAATGTGTGCACATCCACGGTCTGCTGCGGCGCCCGGTCCAGCTGCGCGTACTGCTTGGCGGCGCCGACCAGCCCGGAGACGCGGGTCACGGCATCTTCGATCTCGCCCATCAGAAGTTCCGCATCGATGGTGTACGCCAGCCAGCGCACCGTGGGGCCGAGGTTGTCCTCACCGATGGTGTCGGCGGCCGAGGTCAGCCACGGCACGCCGATGTCCGCGGCGACCAGTGTCGGCGCCAGGTCCCATGCTTCTGTCACCCCGTGCTCATCGAGCCAGTCGCCGACGGCATCCTCGGCATCGGCAGCAGCCAGCGCGGGTAGACCGGAAGCCGTTGCGGCCTGTCGCACCGCATCGTCCTGCAGCTCTACGAGACGGTGCAGTTCGGTGCCGTCCAGCCGGCCGTCAGCGATCAAGGCGAGCTTGTGGCGCATGCCGGCCACTCGCTCCCGCAGAGCCGCAGTGGCCCGCACAGCGGCTGCCGCCGGATTGTTCAGCTCGTGGGTCAGGCCTGCCGACAGCGAGGCCAGGGCCAGCAGCCGCTCCCGCTCACTGACGATCGCGTTGGCCGTCCGCGTACCGAAGAAGAGTCCCTCCAGCAGGTGCAGCGCCATCGGGAACCACGTGCGTACCGCGTGGGCGAAGTCTTCGGCGGGCAGCACGAAGAACTCAGCATCGGTGACAGCCCGCACCGTGTGGGGATACCGCTGCTCGACGCGGTCCCCGAGGTACGCACGGGTCGCCCCGCTGTACACACCGCGTTGATCGGTGCGGTTGACCTCCACATCGTCGCCGTGCAGCACACGGCTGAGCGCGATGGCACCGCTGAGCAGGACGAAGAAGCACGTGGCCGGTTCGCCTTCCCCGTACACCACACTTCCGGCCGGCCGCTGCTCAGCACGGCCGCGCTCCGCCAGCCAATTGAGCTGCTCGTCGCTGAGCTTCTCGAAGAGGAACAGCGTCCGCAACTGCTCCGGTGACAGATGTACTGACGTGGTCACTGTGCCTCCAGATAGCGATGCACCAAGGAGACGGCCATGGCTCCCTCGCCGACGGCCGACGCGACTCGTTTGACCGAGGAGGAACGCACATCTCCGGCGGCAAAGACACCAGGCACGCTCGACTCCAGGTGGTACGGATCTCTCGGCAGTCGCCAGCCCGCCGGACGCTGCCCTCCGGCCACCAAGTCCGGGCCGGTCAGCACGAATCCGCGTTCATCACGGGAGACCACTCCCTCCAGCCACTGGGTGTGCGGCTCGGCCCCGATGAAGATGAACAGCCAGGACGCAGCAACGGTGCGCACGACGCCGGACCGGCTCTCGCGAAGGGTCAGCCGCTGCAGGTGTCCCTCGCCTTCACCGCCGAGGACTTCGGTCCACGCGTGGATCTCGATGTTGTCGATGCCGTTGATCTGGTCGATGAGATAGCTGGACATCGAACGGGTCAGATCACCTTGACGGATGAGTATGTGGACGCGCCGCGCGTAGCGCGAGAAATAGACCGCTGCCTGTCCCGCGGAGTTGGCTCCGCCGACGATGTACACATCCTCCCCGGAGCAGCTGGGGGCCTCGGTGACGGCGGACCCGTAGAAGACGCCCGCACCCGTGAATTCCTGCAGCCCGGTGGCGGCCAGCCGCCGGTAGGCCACTCCGGTGGCCAGGACCACGGTGTGGGCGGCAATGGAGCCCTCCGGCCCCAGGTGCAGCACCCGGCCCGATCCTGCAGCCTCCAGCGCTACGGCTCGTTGCGCACTCAGAATCTCCGCCCCGAACTTCAGCGCCTGGCGGCGAGCACGTTCGGTCAGCTGGGAACCGGAGACACCGTCGGGAAAACCGAGGTAGTTCTCGATGCGGCTGCTCTGCCCGGCCTGCCCGCCGGTCGCCTGCTGTTCCACCAGGACCGTACGCAAACCCTCCGAAGCCCCGTAGACGGCAGCTCCCAGACCGGCCGGCCCGCCACCCACCACCACCAGGTCGTAGAAATCCGAGGCAGGAACCGTGCTCAGTCCTACCTGTGCAGCGAGTTCCTGCTCGGTGGGGGAGACCAGGGGCTCGCCTTCCGGGGTGATGACCAGCGGTACATTGGCCGCCGACACCCCTGCGGCGGCCAGCAGACGTTGCCCTTCCGGCTCGTCGGACAGAAGCCACCGGTAGGGCACGAGGTTGCGGGTGAGGAAGTCACGGACAGCGAAGGACGGTGCGGACCAGCGGTGCCCGACCACGCGGGTCTCCGTGATCCCTGGATCAGGCGTGGCGTGCCACAGGTCCAGCAGTGTGTCGATCACCGGGTAGAGGTGCTGTTCCGGCGGGCTCCAGGGTTTGACGAGATAGTGGTCGAGGTCCACGACGTTGATGGCATCGATCGCCGCTTCCGTGTCGGCGTAGGCGGTCAGCAGCACACGACGGGCGAGCGGGAAGAGATCCATGGCCGCCTCGAGGAACTCGATGCCGTTCATGTGCGGCATGCGGTAGTCGGCCAGTATGAGCGCGAGCTGATCGCCACGCAGCTTGATCTCGCGCAGTGCGTCCAGGGCATCGCGGCCGGAGAGGGCGCGCACCACGCGGTAGCGGTCGCCGTACTGGCGCCGGATGTCGCGGGCGACCGCCCGGGAGACCGCCGGGTCGTCGTCGACAGTCAGGATCGTCGGGTTCGCCATGGCTCCATCATTCCCGCAAAGATGCGGAAACGGCGGGTGAAGATCCGATGGGAGGCTTCGTCAGCACGGAGAGCAGCTCCACGGCCGCTGCTCCGGCCGAGGCCTTCCTCCTGGGTCGATCACCCTGGCGTCCCAGCAGTGCGGTGGGACAACCGGTGAGGCGCCCGTACCGGGGTCCACACGATGGCGGTACCTCGCCGGAAGGCCACGACGTGGCGAGCGCGTCAAGGTCTTTTCGGCCGGGTATCACCACAGCCGCTGGTTTCCGCCGTCTGGAAGACTGATGAAGCGGCGTCGCAGGTCCTGGGTAATCAGTCGAAGAACGAGCATCCCGGACATGGCGTGATCGCCGACATGCTCCGCGTAGTTCGCCCGGTCCATCCCGACTCAGCAGTGCTGTCCGCCACGACCCCGCGCTTGCGGCGACGACATCCGACAGAGCCGGCGACCGGTCGGCGCCGGATGCGCCGGGGCGCGGTGGGTGTTGTCGTTGAGCGGCCGGACTTGCGGCGCCGGCACGGTCTGTGCGGGTACCCCGATGCGTCAGGTCACGCGCAGTCCGCCGTCGACGAACAGGTCGAGGGCGTTGACGCCGGTGTTGCGGAGGACGAATTCGGTGGCATCGACGACCTCCGCGGTCGTCACGAGGCGTCCGATGGGGGTACGCGCCAGGTGGGGGTGTTCGGGTGCGTCGCGCCACTTCGGGCTGTCTCCCACCACGCCCGGGTGGATTGCGTTGATGCGGTGGGGTGCGATTTCCACGGCCAGGGTTTTCACCAGACCGGTGATGCCGCCGTTGAAGGCGGTCACCATGGTGGAACCGGGGTAGGGGCGTTCCTTGGCCAGGCCGCCGAAGAGCACGACCGACGCGCCGGGGGTGAAACGGTCACGCAGGGCTCGTACGGTCTCGGTGTAGCCCACCAGTTTGGTGGTCACGCTCTCGATGGCTGCGGCGATATCGAAGTCCGCGAGAGAGTTGCTGCCTTGCTTGATGGCGGTGATCACCAGGTTGTCGACCTCGCGCACTTCGCCGAGCGCGGCGGCGATCGTCTCCGGCTGCGACAGGTCGACGGCCAGGCCGCGGGTGGTGCCGCCGATTTCGCCGGCCACGGTGTCGGCGTGAGCCGTGGTGCGGCTGGTGACGACGACCGTGTCGCCGCGGTCGGCGAATCGCTGGGCTACAGCGCGGCCCAGTCCGCTGCTTCCTCCGACGATGATCGAGGTGGTCACGATCCAGTGGTCCCTTCTGGCTGACAGATGGCTGCGCGCCGGCGTCTTCGATGCGGACACGCACGGTCCGGCGGTACGTCGCGGGCTCAGCTCACCGCCACACCGTAGGGGCCGGCGCCGAGGGTGACCGTCGCGACGACCTTGTGGGAATTCGGGTCGATGACCTTGAGGGTGCCCGCTCCCTGGTTCGTGACGTAGATCGCCTCCTTGGTGACCTCCAGGTTGAACGGGTCGGTGCCGGGCGGGCCCAGGGCAATGGTCGAAGAGACACGGTGGCTGCCGGTGTCGATCACGGATACGTTGCCCGGGCCGAGGTCGGCGGAGTAGGCGAAGCGGCCGTCGGGCCCGACGGCCACGTCGAAGGGGCCCTCGCCGACGGACACGGTGGTCACCTTGCCGGTACGGGTTCCGACGGCCAGGACGTGCGCTGCCACCTCGTCGGCGACATAGGCCGACTTGCCGTCCGGCGTGATGGCGACGCCCACCGGGGAGCGCCCTGCGGGGAGGTTCCGGTCGACCCGGCGCGTGCGGGTGTTGATGACCGACAGGCTGCCGGACCCGGAATTCGCCACGTAGGCCGAACCACCATCAGGGCTGAACGCCACGTTCACCGGAGACTTGCCGACCGGGATGGTCAAGGCCACCCGGTTGGTGCGGGTGTCGATCAACGAGACGGTGTTCGAAATGCCGTTGGTGACGTAGAGGGAGCCGCCATCGGGGCTGAGGCCGACACCGGTGGGGCTCTTTCCGACCGGCACGGTTGCGACGATCTTGTTGTTCCGGGTATCGAGGACCGAGACCCGGGCCGAGCCGCTGTTGGCGATGTACACGTGCTTGCCGTCCTTGGCGACCGCGACGCCTTCGGGCGCCTCGCCGGCCGGCACGGTCGCGATGACCTTGTAGGTACTGGCGTCGATCACCGAGAGCGTGTCGTCCTGCTGGTTCGTGACATACACGCGGCCACCGGCACCGGCGTGGACGGGCGCGACCGGCACGGCGGAGTCCTTGCGGACCGAGGTGGCGGGCGTGCAGGAGATCAACAGGATCCCGATGCCCGCCGCGAGTGCCGGCCGGAGCGTCCTGCCGGGGCGCCGGCGGCCGTTGCCGACTCGGGTCCGCAGAGCAGAGAACATCTCGCCTCCTGTGCGCTTTGCGATGGTTCGGTCCGGGGCCGGGCGGGGCGGCGTCTCGCCGACGCCGGCCGGGGCGGAGAAGGATCAGGTCAGGAGCCCGCGGGCGTAGTAGTCCTTCTCGTCCCGAACTCCGGGAAGTGCGAAGAAGTAACCGCCACCCCGTGGGCTGATGAACGGCACCAGTGTTTCGTCTTCCAGCCGGGTCTGCATGGCGACGTAGGTGTTCAGCTCTTGCTGGAAGCAGACGAATGCATGCCCCATGTCGAGTTCCGGTGGGTTGGGGCTCCGGTCGTAGTCGTAACTGCGACGCAGGATGGTGCTGGTCGCCGCGGTCTGCGGGGTCTGGGGATTGGCGAGGCGGATGTGAGAATTCAGCGGGGTGATCAGGCCTTGCGGGTCGTTGGTGTAGATGGGGTCGAGGAGATCCGTGGCGTTCTCATCCACGGCGTACATGGGGGCGCCACTCGCCTTGCGGCGGCCGAAGATCCGTTCTTGTTGAGCAACGGGCACCTTCTGCCACGCCTCGATGAAGAAGTGCACGATACGCACCACGTGGTACGTGCCGCCCGCGGCCCAGGCCGGTTCGGCGCCCTTCGGCTGGACCCAGACCACCTGATTCATCTGGGCGTCGTCGGTGACGGTCGGGTTGGAGATGCCGTCCTTGAAGCCGAACCAGTCACGCCGGACACCGACGGGACGCTCCGGATTACGCTGGCCGTCAATGCGCCAGCGCAGCTTCATCGCGGACTTGGTGTGGGTCAGGATGTCGAGCAGCGCGTGCACCGTCGTGTCGCGGTGATCGGCGCAGATCTGGATCAGCAGGTCGCCCTGGCTCAGCGCGGGGTCCAGGTCGTCGTGGCGGAAGGGCGTCATCGTGACGAGCTGGACCGGCTTGCGCGTGCCCAATCCGTAGCGGTCGTCGAAGAGGGACGCGCCCACTCCGACTGTGAGGGTGAGACCATCCGCCACGAACGTGGGTCCCATGATGCCGTTGTCCGATGGCGTTGCGGTCGGGGGCACCTTTGGTGGCCTGCCGCCCGCCGTGAGGAAGCGGGCCCGCGCGGTCAGCGTGCGGAACAGGTCGGTGAGCTCCGCGCGTTCGGAAGCGGTCACGTCGAACGAGACGAAAATCGCGTCCTGTTGGGGCGCAGTCGCGATCCCTGCCTGGTGAAAGCCGTGAAAGAGAATCGCGCGGGATTTCGGCTGCGTCTTGATCTCGACCGTCGTGTCGGCGAGCGCCTCACCGCTGCCAAGGGCTGTCCCGCCCGCCGCTCCGGCCATGCCCGCGGCGGCGCCGTGCAGAAACGACCGCCGGGCAAACGCACTCGCCGGGCACCCTTCGCCGCTCCACCCGTCCTCCAGGTTCGCGGATGTCTCGTCAGTCATGGTTCCCCTCAGGCAAGGAGCCGGGTGGCAAACCGTACGGCGCTGCCGCGATCGGATTCCGTGAACCGGCCCCGGCTCGAACGGCGCGCGACCGCATGTGGCAGCCCGACCGGCGTCTGGAATGCGGCCAGTTACACGACTGTTTCGCAAAACGTAATATATTGGATCCTCGGACTCGCGCCACTTGGGTGCGCAGTGCTGACCGGACCCCCTGCTGCTGCGCCCGCGCCGCGGCGGCGACGTCGTCCGGCGGCCGCTCGGACACGGCGACCTGATCGTGATGGGCGGTTCCTGCCAGCGGGCCTGGGAGCACGCCATCCCCAAGACCGCGCGGGCCGCGGGAGGACGCATCAGCATCCAGTTCCGGCCGCATGGGGTGCAGTGACCTCTCACCCCGCAGGGGTGTACTCGCAGGATGGACGCTCGCCTTTGGACTCAGCCGGCAAAGCGCCCAATTGGCACGCCCGGGGCGAGCTGGTTCCGGACGCGGGCGCGCCACTCGGGACCGGACTTTGCTCCGAGTGGCGCCAGTGCCCGGGCCGGGGCGATTCTGGTGCTTGTGGCCCGGCGGTGAACGAGTACGCGCCCACCGGGCAGGACGATCACGGCAGTCCTCCACTGTGTGTGCGGTGAAGATTTCTTCTGCTGTCGTGAGTTCCGGGACGCATACGCCGCGTTATGCGCATTCTGTGTGACCGCCGGATTGCCGTGGACGGGAGAAGACCGATGAGCGGAAAGCTGACTGGCAGGAAAGCCCTGGTCACCGGTGGCGCACGAGGGATCGGTGCGGCTGTGGCCCGCAGGCTCGCCTCTGACGGAGCCGACGTGGCGATCAACTACCGGAGCAGCGGTGACGCGGCCGAAGCGCTCGCCGCCGAGATCACCGCCGACGGCCGCCGAGTGGTCGCGATCAAGGCGGACGTCAGCGATCCGGACGAGATCCGTCGGCTGGCCGATCAGGCCGCCGAAGCTCTTGGTGGGCTCGACATTCTCGCCAGCAACGCTGGAATTGAGCACTTCGGCAAGCTGGACGACGTCACCCCCGCCGACTTCGACCGCGTCTTCGCCATCAACACGCGAGCCCAGTTCTTCGCCGTACAGAACGCGGTACGGCATATGAGCGAAGGAGGGAGGATCGTACTGACGTCATCGCAGAGTGCCCACAAGGCGGTTTTCTACCACGCCCTTTATGCGTCGAGTAAGGCCGCCGTCGAATGCATCGCGCTCAACCTCAGTGCCGAACTCGGCCGGCGCGGCATCACCATCAACGCCATCGCGCCCGGGGGAACCGTCACTGACATGTCCGCTCACGCGGCTTCCCACTACGTCCATCCCGACGTCGACACTGAATTCCACACCCTCATTCGCACCGCCAGTTCGCTCGGACGGATGGCCCAGCCCTCCGAAATCGCCGCGGTCGTCTCGTTCCTGGTGTCGGACGATGCCTCTTTCATCACCGGCAGGACCATCCAGGCCGACGGCGGCTGGTTCTGACCCAACAAAAGGCAGGGGCGCGCGATGGAGCGTTACCGAGGTTGAACTCGCGGTGCCGTATGGGCTGACGGCTAGTCGTTCGCTGCGGGATCACCAGGGGCATGCGGTGTTCACAAAAGGGCGGGTCGACCGCCGAGCGCCAGCAGTTTCGCGAGTGGTTACGGCTCCAGGCGGCGGAGCGGTTCGCCCAGGGCGAGGCGAGTGCGGTGATCGCCAAGGGCCTGCGGGTGAGCGTCCGTTCGCTGCACCGGTGGCGGCAGACGTGGAACGAAGGCGGTCCGTGAGCTCTGCGGTCACAAGGGGCGGCGTCGCTGCTGAGACTGAGCCAGAAGGGGAAACTGCTGGTGTGCAACGGCTGGTCCTGCCAGGTCCCGGCCCAACAGGGAAATTTCACACCTCCCGGCGCGGTCGAAAGCCATGCGGCAGCGGATGCAGCCGGATCAACCGGCCGGCGCTGGGTGCCTTTCAAGTTCGTCACACGCGAGTGGTGTGCTGGTCCAGGATGGCCCGCAGCCGGTCGAGGCCCTCGGCCTCATGCACGCCCCGCTTGGGCAGGACATCGAGGGACATGATGTTGGGGTCCCGGCTGAGCAGGACGAAGTGACCGGCCGTCTCCCGGTAGCCCTGGAAGACGGACCACTTCTGGACCAACGTGCTGTGGTCGCTGCGGCAGGTGATCCCGGCCGGAGACACGGTGGCGCGGTACTCGCCCTGCCATCCGATGATCCGTTGCACGTGGGCGGCCTGTAGCCGCGGGTACCCCCACACCATCAGGACGACGAACAAGAACAGAACCGTCGAGACCACGTCGATACTCCCGCGGCCCACGGCGGAGACCAGCCAGTGTCCTACCCACAGTACGAGGAACACGCCTCGCAGCAGTAGCCCGGTCCGCTTGATCCGCTCGCGGACCCGCAGGCCGACCAGTGTGTCGGCAGACTGGGGCCGGTACACCAGCTGGACCGCGGTCTGCTCGTCCACGACATCGCCAGACGTTTCCGCGCTTTTGTCGGTGCCTTCGGCGCTACGGCCCTCGGCCATGATCCCTCCCCGGAACGAAGACCTGCGGATCCTACCGAACCTCGGTGCCGGGGCGGACGGCCGCCGTGGCGGGGCAGGTGGCGATCGAGTACGCCGCGCAGCCGGTCGGTGTCTCCCCTGCCTATGGCGCGCTCCGGCGGAAAGTGCACGACGAGCAGGTCCGGCGGAGGCGTCGGCAGGACGAATCCGGCGGCGGTCTCCACGTATCCGCCGAGGCTCCGCCAGCCAGACGGTCTGTCGCCTCAGGCATGACCTGCCGACCGACACGACCGACACGACCGGTGAGGCCCTCCGGCCGACGGGCCGCGTGACGGCGATGCCTCTGCTCGTGTCCGGTCGTCGGCGGACACACTCGACCGCGGCGGCCAACGCGATACGGCCGGGGTGGGCCCGTCAGCAGCCGGCCCGGTTTCTGCGGGAGGCCGGATAAGTGCTCCGCGGATCGCGCCGGTTCGCCGAATTTTCGGGCCAGTACCTATGGGTGTGGCAGCCGGCCGAGGCCGAGGCGTTCCCGCCTTCGCGCGGCCAGGTCGGTTCGATGCGCATGAAACGACCTCCAGTGGAGGTAGGGGGCCTGACGCCGGCCCGGCCGGTCGGGCAGGGAGCAGTGTGTGGCGGGTCGGTCGACGAGCGCAGGGGCCGCGGTCAGACGGTGCCGGCGTCGGTGGGCGAACGTTCGGGAAGCCGGCTCTGGGCTGGGACGGGAACTCATGCCCTCATCTCCTCGCGGCCAGGACACACGCGGGTGTCGGTCAGCGATCCGCAGCGACCCGCTGTCGGGACCGGACAGCTGGTCTTCTCGGAATTGCCGCAGCCGGGAAGGCCCTTGGCGTTGGGGACACCGCCTGTTACCTCACTTGGCGGTAAGTAGATATGTCCAGGCTTGCCGGATTTGCGAGATTTTGTCAAGGTTGCTGAAACGTGAGAGGCGTCACGGCCACGTGCCGCCCGCCACCCCTGCCCCACGGAGAGAGAGCGACCATGACTGACAGTTCCCATGCGTCTGACTCAGGGGACACAAAGGTGCAGCATCCCGTTCAGGAGACGCTGGCGCACCCCGTGCAGAGGGTGACGGCAGCAGTGGAGAGGGTCCCCGGGGCGGATCGGGTCAAGGGGATCGTCGACGGTGTGCTGGACTCCGTCGGGATCGTCTCGCCGCATGCACGGCGTGTCGCGGCGTACACCGGTGCCGGACTGCTCGGCGTAGCCGGTGTGGTCGAGTGGCCCGTGGCCATGGCGGGCGCCGCGGTGGTGTGGCTCACGCAGCCGCGTCCGACGGATGTCACGGCGGCCCCCGCCGCCAGGTCGGCCAAGGCGCAGACCACCGCGAGGCCGGCGAAGGCCCGCTCGGCCAAAGCATCGACCACCTCGAAAACGGCAAAGAAGCGTCCGGCCAAGTCATCGACCGCCTCCGGGACGGCGAAGACCCGCCCGGGCAAGGCGTCGACTGGCTCCGGGCCGGCGAAGGCCCGCGCGTCCAAGCGCGCAGCCACGAGCGCCACGGGCACCTCGCGCGCCAAGGCACGTGGGCGGAAGAAGCCCTGAGGTCGCCTCCCATCCGCTGTTACGACCGTTCCGTGCCGGCGCCTGTTACGACCGTTCCGCCCCGGCCGCGTGCGGCAAGCCCGCGAAGGTGAGACATGCTGCTCCGCTTCCTGACCGGGCTGCCCGCCGTGGCCCTCCAGAGCGCCTTGGCCGTGCCGGTCGAGGCCACCCGCAGGATCGCCACACCGACCGCAGATGCGGCGCGGTTGGCCGCTGAGCTGGTGAACGCCGGTGCACGCGGCGCGGTGGACGGGGCGGCGGCGGTGTCGGCGACCGCGCTGCGGGTCGGCAGGGTCGCCCGCAACGCGATGACTCCTCAGGTCGGTTACTGGCGCTCCGGAACCCGGATGCACCTTGCACTGGAGCACCACCCGGACGCGCCCGTTCGAACCGTGGAACGACTCGAGGCCACAGCCAAAAAGGTGGCCGTCGAGCTGGCCGAGCACCCTGACGTGCTGATCGCCTACTGGGACGGCGGCCTGGGGCGGCTGGTCGTGCAGACCACCGACGACGCGGTCAGCGAGCGAGTGGTGGACCAGGTGTCCGAACTGGCCGCCGAACACGGGCTGGTGCACGTCGGCGATCAGACGCTGGAACACGTGCACCCGGGCGCCGCCGGGGGCGTGCGTGCCAACGCTGTCGCCCTGGCGTGCGACGCGGCGGGCATCGGCGTCGCATTCGCCGCACGGGCAGCCTTTGTGAAGCGCGCGCCGGAAGCCCTGGTGGCCGCGGTCGTCATGATGCGTGAGGACTCGCGGGTACGCGTGGTGCTGAGCCGTGCGCTGGGCCCGGACGCAGCCGATCTGGTGCTGGCCGCGGCCCATGCGGCCGTCTGCGGGATCGGGCAGTCGCCGAGTCCGCTGCTCCTCGACGCGGCACTGCGGACCGCCCAGTTGGTGGAATCGCTGGCTCAGCTCGCGACGTTCGACGCCGTACACGACACGCTGTGCGCCCCGGACCGGCTGACCGTAGCCAACACCGACGTCGTACGTCCGCCGCTGCGTCCGTGCCCGGGCGAGGAATATGCCGCCGCCGCGGTCAACGGGATGCTGGGCGGCGCCGCCACCACGCTCCTGTTCACCCGCAGCCTCGATGAGGCGGCCGAGACCGTACTCGCCGGTTCGCCCAAGGCCGCACGTTACGGCCCGGCGGCCTTCACCGCGGCTCTCGGCAGTGCCCTGGCACGCGAGGACGTGCTGGTCCGCGACCCCGAGCGGCTGCGCCAACTGGAGCTCGTGGACACCGTGGTCCTGCATCCCGAAGCACTACGCAGCACTCGGCGCACTGTGCTCGAGGTCCACCCCAGTGCGACCGACTGGGATCACCACCGGTTGTGGCAGGAAGCCACTGCGGCCCTGAGTGCGCCCGAGGACGCGGCAATGTCGTCCGAGTCATGCATCGGCCTTCGCCCGGTGCCCGATGAGACGGCGCCGGACGCGGGACTGTTGATCGCGTCGGTTCGAGGAACGGACGTCGGCACCGTCCTGGTCGGCTGGGAGGTCGACCCCATGGCCGAAGCCGCGCTGAACGCAGCGCGCCGAGCCGGTCTGCACGTCGTGGTGGTGGACGACTACTCGCTCGGCGAGTTCGGGACCCTGGCCGACCAACTCGTCTCTGCCGAGATCCCGTTGGCCGAGGTGGTGGCTGCCCTGCAGAACGTGGGCCGAACGGTCCTTACGGTGGCGCGCGTCCCGCACGACCGGGCGGCAGCCGAACGGGAGTTGACTGCCGCCGCCCACGACGTACTCGACGGACTGCTCCGCAGTGACATCGCCGTCGCAGTCACCGACGAGCGCAGCGCCATCGTCTGGGGCGCCGACCTTCTGCCCCTGCGCGGACTGGAGGGCGTGTGGCGGCTGCTGTCCGCCGTACCTGCAGCGCGGGCGGTCAGCCGGCGTGCCAAGTTCTGCGCCGAGGCGGGCGCCACGCTCTCCGAGCTCCTGGTACTCACCCAGGGGGCTCGGTCGCAGCGGGTTCCCTTTCCCCTCGAAGTCCGGCTCAGCCCCGTCACGATCGCCACTGCCGCGGCCCTGGTCATGGGCTGGTGCGCCGCACTCGGTGTAGCTGCCGGTACGACCCCCCACCCCAGGCCGCGGGTGCCCTGGCACGCCCTGCAGCCCGAGCAGGTCATGGTCCGGCTGGCGAAGGCGTCACGCGCCGCGCCCACCGCCCTGACGGTGGTACGGACCCGGGCCGGCCACATCGCGGGCACCGCTGCCACGCACCCGGCCTTCGCGCCTGTACGGGTGAGCGCACGCCTGGCCGGCGCCGTGTGGGCCGAACTGGACGACCCGTTCACCCCGGTCCTGGTGGTCGGTGCCACGGCGCAGGCACTGCTGGGGTCCGCGGTGGACGCATTCCTGGTCATCGCCGCCGTGGCGGTGAACGCCTTGGTCGGCGGGGTACAGCGATTGCGCGCGGAGCAGGCGCTGTCCGCACTGGTGACCGGGCAGCGGCGAACCGCCCGGCGACTCGCTCACCCGTCAGCAGGGGAGGCATCCGTCGTCGAGGCCGTGCGGCTGAAGCCGGGCGAGGTGATCGAGTTGCGCACCAACGATGTGGTGCCGGCCGACGCACGGCTGTTGGAAGTCAGTGGCTTCGAGGTGGACGAGTCCTCGCTGACGGGCGAGTCACTGCCCACCCGCAAGCAAGTGGCCGCTGTACCGCAGGCGTCCGTCGCCGACCGCAGCTGCATGGTGTTCGAAGGCACCACGGTGGTGGCCGGCCACGCCCGGGCAGTGGTGGTGGGCACGGGTGACCAGACCGAAGCCGGCCGCGCGGCCTCCCTCGCCGCCCGGGTCCCCACCTCGGCGGGGGTTCAGGCACGACTGCACCGGCTGACCCGCCGGGTACTGCCCCTCACCCTCGCCGGCGGCGCCGCGGTGGCCGGCCTGTCCCTGTTGCGCGGCCGCCCGCTGCGCACAGCCCTCCGGGGCGGATTGGCAGTCGCAGTGGCCGCCGTACCCGAGGGCATGCCTCTGGTGGCGACCGTCGCACAGATGGCCGCGGCACGGCGGCTGAGCAAGCTCGGCGTCCTGGTGCGCACGCCACGCAGCCTGGAAGCGCTCGGACGCGTTGACACCTTCTGCTTCGACAAGACCGGGACCCTCACCGAGAACCGGTTGCGGGTCGTCCGCCTGATCGATGGCACAGGTGTTGAGCACCCGGCCGACGCTGTCGAGGTGGTACACATCCTGCGCATTGCCGCCCGGGCCTGCCCCCGTGTTGCCGAGCAGCCGGGCGTCCACGCCCATGCCACCGACGAGGCGGTCCTGGCAGTAGCGCCGCCCGAGGCAGGGTGGACCACCGTACAGGCCCAGCCCTTCGAGGCGAGCCGGGGATACGCCGCCGCCGCCGGAAGAGACGCGGACGGCGCGAACATGCTGGTCGTCAAGGGCGCGCCGGAAGTCGTGCTGCCCTGCTGCCCGGATACGGATCCGGCAGTCGTCGAAGAGGCACACTCCCTCGCCGGCCAGGGCCTGCGGCTCCTGGCCGTCGCCCAGCGCCGTCTCGCGACGGACGACGAGGCGAGGGAGGCACTGGACAAGCCCCTCGAACTGCTCGAGCTCATCGGGTTCGTGGCACTGGCCGACACCCCCCGCGCCAGCTCCGCACCGCTCGTGGCCGGTCTCGAAGAGGCCGGCGTACGACCCGTCATGCTCACCGGCGACCATCCACAGACCGCCCGCTCCGTGGCAGTCGCCCTGGGCTGGCCCCCGGATGTCACGGTCGTCACCGGTAACGAGTTGGCTTTACTGGACCGGGCGGGACGGGCCCGCCGGCTCCGGGACTGCGGCGTCGTGGCCCGCGTCGCACCCGAGCAGAAGCTCCAGGTCGTCGAGGCACTCCGGGAGGCGGGCTGCGTCGTGGGAATGGTCGGCGACGGCGCCAACGACGCCGCCGCAATCCGCGCTGCCGATGTCGGGGTCGGTATCGCCGCGCGCGGATCGGCAGCCGCACGCAACGCCGCAGACCTCGTGATCACCAACGACGAACTGTCGGTTCTCATCGACGCCATCGGCGAAGGCCGAGCCCTTTGGCGCAGCGTGGCCGACGCGATCAGCATCCTGCTCGGTGGGAACGCCGGCGAGGTCGGCTTCTCCGTACTGGGCACACTGCTGTCCGGCACGTCGCCGCTGTCGACACGTCAGCTGCTGCTGGTCAACCTGCTCACCGACATGTTCCCGGCGATGGCGGTCGCGGTTACCCCCCACGACCCTGAAGCCGTCGGTGAGTCCACCGCAGACGACACCGTACCTGTGGGCCTCGCCGTCCTGGGGCAACCGCTGACACGCCAGATCCGCCATCGTGGCCTGATCACCGGAATCGGTGCGGCCATCGCATGGCTCATCGGCACCCTCACTCCCGGCACAGTGCGACGCACCAGCACCATGGCCCTGTGCGGTGTGGTCGGCGCCCAGCTGACGCAGACCGTCGTCGGACGCCGCCACAGCCCGTTGGTCCTGACCACAGTCCTCGGTACCGCCGCCGTGCTCATCGCCCTGGTCCAGACACCCGTCGTCAGCCACTTCTTCGGATGCACACCGCTGGGCCCACTGGCATGGACCGGAGTGGCAGTCGCCGTCGGCACCGCCTCCCTCGGACCCCACGTACTGCCACAGGCCGAACAGTTGCTGGCCGACCTCACGTCACGACTGCGTCCCGTGGTCCGGCTCGTCCGCTGACATCCTCACTGCTCCGCGAAGGCCTCCGATTCCGGTGGTCGCGTGAAAGCGCGAGGCTGACGGGGCGGGGACAGTGCAGCCTTCTGCGGTAGCGACGCTTGGGGGAGTGGGGCGAAAATGGGGGGACGGGCTCGGAACCGGTGGAACCATGCCCATGGAGGAGTTCTCATGCCTATGTATGTGCCTCCCGTCCTGTTGGAGCCGCTGGCCAATCGCGGTAGCGCTTTCACGGCCGAGGCACGCAAGCGCCTCGGACTGGTGGGCCGGCTCCCCGAGGCCGTGTTCACCCTCGACCAGCAGGCAGTACGCGCTTACGAGCAGTTGCAGCAGGAGCCGACCGCGCTGGCGAAATTCATCAACCTCGAGCAGTTGCACGACCGCAACGAGGTGCTGTATTACCGCCTGCTGCAAGATCACCTCGCGGAGTTGCTGCCGATCGTCTACGACCCGACCGTGGGCGAGGCGATCAAGCGGTACAGCCACGAGTACCGGCGCTCGCGCGGGGTGTTCTTGTCCATCGACCGGCCGCAGGATGTGCGCTGCTCGTTCGAGGCACTTCAACTGCACCGGGACGAGGTCGACCTGGTGGTGGTCACCGACGCCGAGGAGATTCTGGGCATCGGCGACTGGGGGGTGCAAGGCATCCAGATCTCGGTCGGCAAGCTGGCCGTTTACACCGCTGCGGCCGGCCTGCAGCCCGCCCGCTGTCTGCCGGTGGTCATGGATGTCGGCACTGACAACGAGAACCTGTTGAACGATCCCCTCTATCTGGGCGTGCGCCACAGCCGGGTACGCGGGGAAGAGTACGACGCGTTCATCAAGACCTACTTGGAGACGGTCTCAGAGCTGTATCCGAACGCGCTGCTGCATTTCGAGGACTTCGGGCCGGGCAATGCCCGCCGCATCCTCGAAACGTACGGGGAGCGCTATCGCATGTTCAACGACGACATGCAGGGCACCGGGGCGATCACCCTGGCCGCCGCGGTGTCGGCCCTGAAGATCACTGGCGAGCCTTTCCGCGACCAGCGTGTCGTGGTGTTCGGCGCCGGCACGGCCGGGGTGGGCATCGCCGACCAGTTGCGTGATGCGATGGTCCGTGACGGACTGGACCCAAAGGAGGCCACCCGTCGGGTGTGGCTGGTCGACAAGCAGGGGCTGTTGGTCGAGGGGATGCCGGACCTGCGCGACTATCAGGCGCCCTACGCCCGGCCCGCCTTGGAGGTGCAGGGGTGGGCGGACGGGAAGACCGACCTGCCGGCAACCGTCCGGCACGTCCATCCGACCATGCTGATCGGCACCTCGACGTCGCCCGGCGCCTTCGACAAGGAGGTCGTCACCGCGATGGCCGAGCACGTCGACCGGCCGGTCGTCTTCCCGCTGTCCAACCCCACGGAGAAGATCGAGGCGATGCCGGCCGACCTGTTGGCCTGGACCGACGGCAAGGTCCTGACAGCGACGGGCATCCCGGTCGACCCGGTCGAATACGGTGGAGTGCGCCATGTCATCGGGCAGGCCAACAACGCGTTGCTCTACCCCGGTCTGGGCCTGGGCACCGTCGTCGCCGGGGCTGCACGGCTCACCGCAGGGATGCTGCTCGCTGCCGCGGAGGCGGTGGCCGGGCAGGTCGACGCCAGGGCCCCCGGCGCGCCGCTGCTGCCACCGGTGGCGAACCTGCGGGCTTCCTCGGCGACGGTAGCGGTGGCGGTGGTCCGGGCGGCCGTCCAGGACAAGGTCGCCACCCGTCAGCCGGCCGACCTGGTCCAGGCCGTGCAGGACGCCATGTGGCAGCCGGTCTATGGACCGCCGTCCGAGAAGGAGGCGTCGCAATGACCTCCGGGTACCAGCGCGCCGCCGTTGAGCAGCCACCGAAGGTGCGGGACGTCCCGATCGGCATCGACGCCACTGGCACGCGCCGCGAAACGGACTCGATGGGAGCCATCGAGGTGCCTGCCGATCGGTACTGGGGTGCCCAGACGCAGCGGTCCCTGATCCACTTCTCCATCGGGGACGACCGCATGCCCAAGGCCGTCTACCACTCCTACGGCTACGTCAAGAAGGCCGCCGCGCTCGTCAACGGGCGCGAGGGCCGCCTGCCCGGCTGGAAGGCCGATCTGATCGCCCACGTCGCCGACGAGGTGATTTCCGGCGCCCTGGACGACCACTTCCCGCTGTACGTGTGGCAGACCGGGTCCGGCACGCAGAGCAACATGAACGTCAACGAGGTCATCAGCAATCGGGCTGTCCAGCTGGCCGGCGGCACACTCGGCTCCAAGACACCGGTCCACCCCAACGACCATGTCAACATGGGCCAGTCTTCCAACGACACCTTCCCCACCGCGATGCACATCGCCGCGGTCCGCCAGGTCCACGAGCACCTGCTCCCGAAGGCGAGGGACCTTCAACATGCCGTGGAGGCCAAGTCCCAAACGTGGTGGGACATCGTCAAGATCGGGCGCACTCACCTGGAGGACGCCGTCCCGCTGTCCGTAGGCCAGGAGTGGTCCGGTTACGCCGCCCAGATCTCCGACGCCATCGATCGCATCGAGGCCACCCTGCCGGGCCTGTACGAGCTGGCCGTCGGGGGGACCGCGGTCGGCACCGGTCTCAACGCCCCCGAGGGTTTCGGCGCCCAGGTGGCACAGGAGATAGCACAGCTGACCGGCTATCCGTTCCGCTCGGCCTCCAACTCCTTTGCCGCCCAAGGAAGTCTGGATGCCATGGTGGCGGCCTCGGCCGGACTGAGGGCTCTGGCCGTGCCGCTGATGAAGATCGCCAACGATATCCGCTGGCTCGCCTCCGGCCCTCGCTGCGGCGTCGGTGAACTCTCCCTGCCTGCCAATGAGCCCGGCAGCTCCATCATGCCGGGCAAGGTCAACCCGACCCAGTGCGAGGCGATGGTCATGGTCTGCATCCAGGTCCTGGCCGAGGACAGCGCCGTCGCGTTCGCCGGCACCCAGGGCAACTTCGAACTCAACGCCATGCGGCCCGTCATCATCAACAACTTCCTGCACTCCGCCCGCATTCTCGCAGACGCCGGAGAGAAGCTGCGCACCTACTGCATCGAAGGCACCGAAGTGAATCGCCCGCAGATCGACGACTACCTCTCCCGCTCCCTGATGCTCGTCACCGGGCTCTCGCCGGTCATCGGCTACGACAAGGCCAGCCAGATCGCACACAAGGCGGACGACGAGGGGACCACACTGCGCGAAGCCGCCCTCGCAACCGGCTACATCACCGCAGACGACTTCGACCGCATTGTCGATCCCAAGAAGATGGTCAACCTCAAGCGTTGAGATCCGGCAACGACCAGTCCGCGGCGGTGGGGAACGGTGCCCTCGGCTTGCCGCGTCGGAACCCGGCGCGAGATCCGCCGCGAGGTACGAGGATCGCGGCCGTCTGCTGCCCGCACCGCTCAGCGGCCTTCGCCGCATGCAGCCGCCCGGTCGAGGACCTGAGACTCGAGGTGCCGATCTGGAAGCGCCAGATCTTCTCGGACGGTGACGGGGAGTGGGCCGGCGCCTGCTGAGCACCGGCGTGCCACCGGCGCAGCACCCCCGGCGCACCAGCGGATTCAGTGATCAATAACCCGCCGGGCAGTAGAAGCAGGTGATATACACCGCATTTGCCCCGTTTGCGTATTCCGCTCCCAGCTGTGATCGGGAGCGGTCGGCGGCGTTCGGCAGCCCGTGCGGGGCGCGCGCTCTCCCCGCGTGGCGCGCTCGCCCTGCAGAGCGTGGACGGTGCCCTGTCCTTCGCTCTGCGTGCCGCGCTGGCCGTGGCGCTGCCGGCGCTGCCGATGGCATTGGCCGGGCGGGCCGATCAGGCTGTCTACGCCATGCTGGGCTCCTTCACCACCACATTCGGCCGCAGCCTGCCCTACGCGCGTCGTGCCCGCGTCCTCGCGCTGGTCGCGGCAGCCATGACAGCGTGTGTGGGCTGCGGTTCTGCTCTCGCCGCGTGGGCCCATCCACGGGACGGCGTGGCGGCCAACGGTTCGCCGGTTCCTGCCGACATCCTTCCCCACACCGCCCTGGCCGCGTCGGGTGCGGCCGTCGCCTGGGTACTGGCCGTGTCGGGCTGGTTCGTACACCCGGATCGTCCGCAACGTCTCGCCGTGGCCACGGCTCTGCGCGAGCTCGCGGAGCTGTGGGAAGCAACCGGCGCGGCGGACGGAAGCGGTCTCGTCCGGCACCCGGCGACCGCTGCTGTTCTGCAGGCGTATCGGACTCTTGGCGTCATGCCTCCGACAGCCGCAGAGTGGGGCGGCCGGGGCGGCACGTGCTTGCGCCTGACCGACCTCTCCTGGTCGCTGCTGATCGGTTCCGCCCGCCGGCTACCGGATGAACCCACCGGCCTGGCGCGACACCTGCGCCGCCAGGTTCGCCTGCTCGTGAGCCGTCGTCACCGGGTTCCGCAGTTGCTGCCCGAGCTGTCGCTCCCGTCCGTGGTCGCCCAGGCCGGCATGGTCTTTGTGGCCGGCCCCGAGCCGGTTCCGGTCGATCCCGCCTCCCGGCGCGCTGCCGAACTGCGCGCCGCGGAACTGGTGACGGGGCAGCGCCACGGCGGCCCCGTCACGCGTCGGTCCTGCTCGTTCCCGCCCTGCGGATGGTCCTCGGCACCGGGCCGACGGGAGGGACGGCCCTCCTGCTGGGCCTCGGACACGGCTATTGGGCAGCGATCTCCGCCGCCGCGGTGCTGCACTCGATCAACGTCCGTACGGCGGTACAGCGGGCCGTGCAGCGTACCTTGGGCACGGTCGCCGGACTGGTGCTCGCTTTCGGCGTGCTGGCCGCGCGCCCCGAACCCGTGGTGCTCGTCCTCGTGATCGTACTTCTGGAGTTCCTGCTGGAGTACGTCGTGGCCCGCAACTACGGTCTCGGCGTCGTCTTGCTCACGCTGCTGGCGCTGCTGCTGACAGACCTGGCCGCTCCCTCACCCGCCGGAGCCCTCGTCCAGGACCGGGCGCTTGCGGCCAAGGCACGGCAGGATAGGGCCTGGCGGCCGTGGACGACGTGGCTGCGGTTCAGCTTGGCGCTCACCTGGAAGGTGAGGTCGCAGTTGCGCAGCGCCGCGTAGGTGTACGGGGTGTCGGGCGCCGCGAGGGCGAAGTTGCCGCCCATGCCGACGAACACCTTCACATCGCCGCTGCGCATCGCCTTGACCGTGTGGACGGTGTCCAGACCGTGCTCACGGGGCGGCTCGATACCGCAGACCTCGGTGAGGCGGTCCAGGAACTCGTCGGTGGGGCGGTGGCCGATGCCGCAGGTGCGGTTGCCCTGGACGTTGCTGTGCCCTCGTACGGGGGAGGGGCCCGCTCCTTCGCGTCCCCCGGTCCGGTGAGGTGTGGTGCGGCCTGGGGGGATCCTCCGCAAGGGTGCATCGTCGTATTGTCGGGCTGCGCCCTGGTTCGCACGCGAATACTCTGGCTCTGTCCCGTATATCCACTTTGCTCCTCATTGTTCGACGGGAGTCATATGGCCGTGGCTCAGCCCGTCGTCACAGCCGTCCTCGAGGACGGCTGTGTTCCTGGTGGCCACTGGCCCCCGCCGGTGAGGCCACCGTGAGGGAGGGCTCCAGGAACTGGCAGTCCGACTCGCTCGGTGGCGTTCCGTTCCCCCGACGACTGCCGGTGCTCAGTCTGCCCGCCGAGTCGCGCGACCAGCCTGAGACCCTTCACCGAGTTATCGAGGCGGTCGCTCTTGAGGCCCATGAACCACTGGTTGGCGCTTTCCGCCGTTCCTCGACTGGCCGGCGCGGCGGTCGTCGGCGCGGTGATCGGCGCAGTCGTCGGTGTACTGACCAACGCACCGCTTGGGATTCTCGCCGGAATCGCCGCCGCGGAGACGATCTTCGTCGTGGCAGGGTGGATGGTCCTGTGGCCCATGGACGCCGCCACCACCCATCACAACGTCCGACGCGAGGAGTTCCGGCCCGTTACCGAGGAACTCGTCGTCGTCGCGGCCGCCCTGTGCGGACTGGTCGGCATCGTGGCGCTGCTCCTGGTCGGCGACTCGGAGCTGAACCACGCCGCGGCCGCGACGGCACTCTGTGGCGTGTTCATGGCCTGGGCGGCACTCCACCTGATGTACGCCACCCGCTACGCGTTGCTTTATTACCTGACACCTGAAGGCGGGATCGACTTCAATTCCAACGACCCGCCGCAGTACAGCGACTTCCTCTACTTCAGTTACAACCTCGGAATGACCTATCAGGTCTCCGACACAGACGTCTCCAGTTCCACCATTCGCGCGGTCGCCCTCCGGCACTGCCTGCTGTCCTATGTCTTCGGCGCCAGCATCCTGGCCACCACCATCAACCTTGTCGTCGGAATCGTCACGCGCTGATGAGGGCGGTCCCGTACGGTCATGCCGGGACCGCGACCCGAGTCGATGCGCGGCGAGAGACACGGCACAGACATCGAAGCCGGCGTCGAGGCACTTGGGCGCATGCCGGGCCGGGCGTCCAACGCAGTGTGCTGATCAGAGGTGACCGGCACTACTGCCGCGGGATCTCGACCTCGGCGCGGATCGCCCGCATGATCGGGGCGACATCCATGGCGGTGAAGCCGAGTTTGGTGCTGGTGCCGTCGGCCTTTGAGACGAGGGTGATGCCGGCGGCGGTGGTCGGGGTGAACCAGGAGCACGTGGAGACCGCTGTGGTGAGCACGTCGGTCTGGACCAGGACGGTGTTGCAGATCGCCCGGCCGCCGTGCGGGCCGGGCTTGGCATCAATGGCGCTGGTGGTGGTCCGGTCACCGGCGCCGTCGTCGTTGACCGCCGGGAGCTGGTAGAGGATGTCGTGCAGATGGTCGGGGTCGAAGCCGCTGCCGGTGACCCCGGTGTAGAAGATCCACGCGCCGTCGGCCGGAGCGCCAAGACGGGCCGCGACTTCCTTCGAGACCTCACCGGCCTTCTGCTCGCCCGGAGTCGGCGTTCCCTGCGAAGGCCGGCGCCGGAGGTCCCTGGTAAACGTGCCGAGCGGCTGCTGCCACGATCCCGTGTGCATCCAGGCAGCCAGAGCCCGGGCGTCCTTGCGGGCCCCGAAGCCGGTGGCGTGGGGCTCGCGGACTCACAGACCGCGGCCGTGGACGGCGGCCACGGCGATGAGGGCTGCGGTGAGGGACCAGGCCGCGTACACGATCCAAGACCCGCTGACGGTCGCCAGGCAGGGCGCCGATCTGAAGGGGTCACACCTCTGCACCAGGCGTTCCCAAGCACTGCGGGGCAGAGCGTGAAGGATGCCGGACGACCAGCGGTGGCGGTCGTCGAGGAGGAACGGCAGCAGCAGAATGATGCCGCTCGTGCATTTTGCAGAGCGCGGCGGTGGTCAGTTGCTCGGGGCGGGCGGGTTGGGGAAGACCCGGACGACATCGGTGCGGCGGCGCCTGCGACTCCTCCTGACCACAGGCCCCGGGTGACGGAATAGGCCGGCTCGGCGCCGTTGGCGCCGAGCCGGCCTGTCCGGTGGTGCATCCCCCCTCGGGGCGTGCCTAGCCTTCCGCTTGACGGGGCTGGTCAGTCCGTGCCGAACTCCATCGCGGCGCGGTCCAGCATCTCGTCGTCACCGGAGACCTCGCCGCGGGAGGCGATGGCCTCGGCGCCGCCCTCCGGCATCGTGCCGATCAGTCCGGTCGCGGCCGCCTGGGCGGCACCGATGGCGGCATTGGCGGTGCCGATCAGGCCGAGCCCGGCGTACTGCTCCAGCTTGGCACGCGAGTCGGCGATGTCGAGGTTGCGCATGGTGAGCTGGCCGATCCGGTCCACCGGGCCGAACGCCGAATCCTCGGTGCGCTCCATGGACAGCTTGTCCGGGTGGTAGCTGAACGCCGGGCCTGTGGAGTCGAGGATCGAGTAGTCCTCGCCGCGCCGCAGCCGCAGCGTGACCTCGCCGGTGACGGCCGCGCCGACCCAGCGCTGCAGCGACTCGCGCACCATCAGTGCCTGCGGGTCCAGCCAGCGGCCCTCGTACATCAGCCGGCCGAGACGCCGTCCCTCGTTGTGGTACTGGGCGAGGGTGTCCTCGTTGTGGATCGCGTTGACCAGACGCTCGTACGCCGCGTGCAGCAGGGCCATGCCGGGCGCTTCGTAGATGCCGCGGCTTTTGGCCTCGATGATCCGGTTCTCGATCTGGTCGGACATGCCCATGCCGTGGCGGCCGCCGATGGCGTTCGCCTCCATCACCAGGTCGACGGGGGAGGCGAACTCCTTGCCGTTGATCGTCACCGGGCGGCCCTGGTCGAAGCCGATCGTCACGTCCTCGGTGGCGATCTCGACGGACGGGTCCCAGAACCGTACGCCCATGATCGGCTCCACGGTCTCGACGCCGGTGTCGAGGTGCTCCAGGGTCTTGGCCTCGTGGGTGGCGCCCCAGATGTTGGCGTCGGTGGAGTAGGCCTTCTCGGTGCTGTCGCGGTACGGGAGGTCGTGGGCGAGCAGCCACTCCGACATTTCCTTGCGGCCGCCGAGCTCGGTCACGAAGTCCGCGTCGAGCCACGGCTTGTAGATGCGCAGGTGCGGGTTGGCGAGCAGGCCGTACCGGTAGAACCGCTCGATGTCGTTGCCCTTGAAGGTCGAGCCGTCGCCCCAGATCTGTACGTTGTCCTCGAGCATCGCCCGGACCAGGAGGGTGCCCGTGACGGCGCGGCCGAGCGGCGTGGTGTTGAAGTAGGCACGCCCGCCCGAGCGGATGTGGAACGCCCCGCAGGTGAGCGCGGCCAGACCCTCCTCGACCAGCGCCGCGCGGCAGTCGACCAGGCGCGCGATCTCGGCACCGTAGGTCTTCGCGCGGCCCGGCACCGAGGCGATGTCGGGCTCGTCGTACTGGCCGATGTCGGCGGTGTAGGTGCATGGGATGGCGCCCTTGTCGCGCATCCACGCGACCGCGACCGAGGTGTCGAGGCCGCCCGAGAAGGCGATGCCGACGCGCTCGCCGGCGGGAAGGGAGGTGAGGACCTTAGACATAGGAAGAGTATGCATAATCTCGCATGATCATGCAAAGTCACTTCCTGGTGCCGCTCCGAAGGCGGAACCGATGCGGGCCGGTTCGTCCTGCACGCAATGGAGCCACAGGCCGTACAGCACACCATGTATTTACTG
The DNA here is from genome assembly GCF_055602785.1 of Streptomyces sp. NPDC037301. Taxonomy (NCBI): domain Bacteria; kingdom Bacillati; phylum Actinomycetota; class Actinomycetes; order Kitasatosporales; family Streptomycetaceae; genus Streptomyces; species Streptomyces sp. NPDC037301. The sequence continues at coordinate 120,908 of NZ_JBVJWD010000007.1, read as the reverse complement.
TTCGCCGTTCAAAGCTCCGCGAACGGGCGGACGCCGACGGGCGGGGCACCCCTGTCGCGCCAGACGATGCCCGATGCGGCCGTCGACCCTACCGTGGTGACATGGCGGTGATCAGCGGATTGAAACGGGGGGCGCGGCCCCGGATCGGTGTGGTGGAGGCACTGGGCGTGGCGCTGCTGTTCGTGCTGTCGGTCGCGGCTGCCTCGGTCGTACGGCACGGGCACCAGTTCTCCCTGCGGTGGCCTGTCGTGGTGCTGGCGGGTGTCGGTTGCGCTGCGTTGGTGTGGCGGCGCCGTTACCCTTTCGGCGTACTGGCGGTCGCAGTTGCCTGCGGGGTGGCCTTTCAGGTACTCGGGATTCGGGAGAGCCCGCTGGTGATCAGCCCGGTCCTGGTGTCGGTCTACAACGTGGCCGCGCTGACCGACCGGCGTGCCACCTGGGCTGCGGCATCATTTTCGGCTGTCGTACTGGTGGGCGCCGCCGTGCTGTGCGACCCGCACTCATGGCTGGCCCCCGACAACGCGGCGATGCTGGCGTGGACGGCGCTGCCGGCTGCTGTCGGGGACGGGGTGCGCTCACGTCGCGCCTATGTGGCGGCCGTGGAGGAGCGGGCGGAACACGCGGAGCGCACGCGTGAGCAGGAGGCGCAGCAGCGGGTGGCGGCCGAGCGGGTGCGGATCGCGCGCGAGCTGCACGACATCGTCGCGCACCACATCGCCCTGATCAACGCTCAGGCAGGCGTGGCCGTCCATCTGGTGGAACGGCGGCCGGAACAGATTCTGGCCGCTTTGGAGGACATCCGGGACACCAGCCGGTCCGCGCTGGACGAACTACGGGTGACCGTGGGGCTGCTGCGGCAGTCCGGCGATCCGGTGGCGCCGCGTGATCCGATGCCGGGCCTTGCGCGCGTACCGGCGCTTCTGGCTTCGTTCGAACGCGCCGGCCTGACCGTGAGCCATACCCGGCGGGGCATCGCCGAACCACTGGCGCCGACGGTCGACCTGGCCGCGTACCGCATCGTGCAGGAGGCTCTGACCAACGTGCACAAGCACGCCAACGCCGACCATGCCCGGTTGTTCCTTCACTACCGCCCTGAGCGTCTGACGATCACCGTTGAGGACGATGGACGGACCGGAGGGAACCTGGCCCATCCGGGGACGGGCCACGGGCTGATCGGAATGCGTGAGCGTGCTTCCACGGTCGGGGGTTGGCTGTACGCGGGAGAGCGCCCGGAGGGCGGCTTCACCGTGACGGCCGAACTGCCGCTACGTCCAGGCCTGGTATCGGGCAAACCACCGAGGAGAGACGGGCATGACGATTCGCGTACTGCTGGCGGATGACCAGGCCCTGCTGCGGGGTACCTTCAGGATGCTGTTCGACTCCACGGACGACATGGAGACGGTGGGGGAGGCGTCCAATGGGCAGGAGGCACTGGAACTGGCGCGTGCAGAGCGTCCGCATGTGGTCCTGATGGATATCCGCATGCCCGAGATGGACGGCCTCGACGCCACACGGCTCATCAGTGAGTCCGAGGACCTCTCGGCGGTGAAGGTGCTCATCCTGACCACCTTCGAGGACGACGAGCACGTCGCCGAGGCTCTGCGTGCCGGTGCGAGCGGGTTTCTCGGCAAGGGAGCCCGGCCCGAGGAGCTTCTCGACGCCGTCCGCACGATCGCCGCCGGCGAGGCACTGCTGTCCCCGTCAGCGACGCGTGCGCTGATCAAGCGTTTTCTTGCGCAGCCGGACCCGTGCCCGGCGGGCGTGCACGAGCGGCTGGAGTGCCTGACGCGACGGGAACGCGATGTCGTGGGGCTGGCGGCACTGGGGCTGTCGAACGACGAGATTGCAGAACATTTGTTCGTGAGCCCACTGACTGCCAAGACGCACGTCAACCGGGCCATGACCAAGCTGGCGGCTCGTGACCGGGCTCAGCTCGTCGTCATCGCCTATCAGTGCGGCCTGGTCGGTTCAGCAGCGGAATCTGTCAGTCCAGCTACGGAGTCTGGGCGCTCACAGGTGTCCGAGTAACAGTCGGCGCGGTATGGGCATGTCGGTTCAGTCGTAGGCAGGCGTGGCAGATACCGCAGCCGTGGTAGCCGGGAATCGCTGCGGGGGGACGACGCGCGAGGGGCCGTTCCTGGGCGAAGGTGAGAAGGCGAACGGAGGTTTCGCCATGATCGAAGCCCACTGCCCGACCAAGCGATACAACGCCGACCGATCAAGCCGCACACCGCGCGCCGATCACACTGCGTGCTCGCACCCTTCACCGCGGCCTGCGTCGCCGCTCTCTTCGGCGGCCAGGCGGTCCCGTCCTCGCATCACCTGACCACACACTCTCCCCCAGCATCACCCGTGTGATCTTCGGTACCGCCCTCCACCTCACCACCGCCGGACTGCTCGGCGTCGCCCTCGACGCCATCATCCGCAGTTCCGTCGGAACCATTGCAGCCTCGGTGGGCATCCATCTCCTCCTGCCCGGTCCGGCAGCCCTGCTGCCGACCGACCGGGCCCGGCTCACCACCTCCTACGCGGCCGCGATGACCGCGCGACCGGCACCCCAGCACAGGAAGGACCCCTCCCATGCTCACGGCATCCGAGAAGCACCGCACGATCAGTGAACGACCGGCAACCTGCCCCCCGTGCCGGGACGGGGACGACTTCCGCGCAGACCTGCCCGTGCACCTGTCCCTGCTCCGCGACGCCCTGACCGACAGCACCGGCCGATACCAGGGGACGTCCAGGGACGGCCAGGCCGAACGCCGCCATGTGGCACCCACACAGCTCACCCTGTCCCAGTGGGTCAGCAGGACCGCGAGGATCGGGGACCAGAGCTGACGCGACAGCAACGACGAGCCCCGGGGCGGCCCGGCACAGCGGCCGCCGGGGCTGAGCGGTCCTACCGCATGTCGGGGCAGCGCGCAGAGCCCAGCAGTGACTTGGAACGCTTGGCCGCCCGGCATTCCGCGACGACTCGGCCACTCACGGGATGCGTGCGACAGGATCGCTCGGTGAGGGCATGCCGGCGAAGCTGTCGCAGCGGGTGGCCAACGACGAGGCCGCACTGACCAATCCGATGGTGACGTCCTCGCACTGACCCGGGCGATCGATCATGACGTCAGCGTGGTGCGGACCCGTATACGTCCCTCACATTGTCCCTGGGCTTCGGCCTGCTCCGGCCGCACCGGCCCGCCGCGAACGCGTGGAGCAGATTCTCCGTCGCGCGGGTGACGAAAGCTCCCGTACGGGCGTCCATGCCATGGTTGCGTCCGTTCTCACGGGTCCCCGCCATCAGAGCCTCGACCCACCGCATCGTCCCGGAGGCGAAGACGCCCGCTCCGCTCGGCACGGTGTAGTAGGCGGAGTCGGAATAACTGTGTGTGCCCTCGCAAACGAGAGGGGAATGGGCGATGATCTCGAGCGGCGCCGGGGTGGGCATGCCCGGAGCGACCCGGTCGTACTCCACCCCGACCAGGTGCTCGAAGGAGTCTCCTCGCTTCACGCCCGTCCCCTCGAAGAGCCAGTGGCCGCTCCGGTGGACGACATACGGGGCGTCCACCGGATAGCCCTCGTAGAGGACGCCGGTCAGCGACGACTCGGGGGAGGCGCCGGGCGGCAGGCGGAAGTCGTTGGTCGGCATGTCCGGGTGATCGGCGAGGTACGGGTCGTTCCGGTAGTCGGTCTTATAACAGATGACAAGGCGGTCGGTGCCGGTGGCGTCCGGCCCCAGCCTGACCCTGCGGAAGCAGGCGTTGGCGCCGAGGAAGGCCACGTTGGTGCCCGCGTCACGCGCCCGGGTGAGGTATGCCCGTTGCTGCGGCGTCCAGTACTCGTCATGTCCCAGTGAGAGAGCTCCGGCGGCGTTCTCGAGAATGCCGGGGTCGCGATGGATGTCCGCGCCCGTGGTGTAGGCGAGCGGGATGCCCAGCCTCTCCGCCAGGACCACCGCCGCCCGTTCGTAAACCATGAACTTCTCGGCGCCATTGCCGTCATAGGGACGGTCGAAACTGACAGCGAGCGACCGAGTGCTGTACGCACCGCTCTCGCCCTGGTAAAGGCTGTAGCCGCCCCACCTGTTGTACGCCTGCCATGTTGCTACGGCATGCATCAGCACGATTCTGCCCGCCGCGCTCGCCGAGCGGACGATCAGTGGCACGTAGCGCTGGTGGCCGTTGTCCGAGTCCAGCCGGAGCAGATACGCGCCCTCCGGCCAGCCGCTGGTACGGACACGGAGTGTGCGTCGCCAGTCTGCCCGTACGGTTCGGGTGACCTGGAGCAGCCTGGGGCGGGCCTGGACCGACCCGGAAACACGGTGCGAACGCCAGATCAGTCGCGCCTGCGCCCCGTCGTACCAGCCGACGCGGTAGGCCGAGACTCGGAACGCGGGGGCGGTGGTGGAGACGTACATGCCGAACTCCTCACCCGGCACCACGCTCACCTTGTCGGCATAGCCCTCGATGGCCCCGGGCGGGCCCACCGAACGGATACGCCAGTCGGAGTCCGCGGCCCGAGCTCTGCCCGCTTCCTCGGTGCGGCGGGACGCGCCGGGCGGGGTGGACCCGGTGCCGGTCCCCCCGGCCGCGGACGAGTGGCAACCGGTCACCGCCACGCCGCCGGCCAACGCCCCGCCCGCTGCGGCGAGGAAGAGCCTGCGGTCCAGCCGACCGGCGATCCCGGTGTCCTGCCCCTCACCATGCTTCATGTCGCCCGCCGAACCCGTCCCGCAGCGCTGTCACCGGCCATCGTCACCCGACACCTGCTCGGGCGCGATCCGGGAAGGGCCGAATCGGGGACGGGCCGCGTCGTGCGCGGCCAGCCGGGTTTGATCGCCTCGCACCATCCCGCCCTGCCGTCGGTCGAAGAGGTGTGAGCTCCGCTGTGACGAGACGGCGGCCCGCCGCGTCGCAGGCGGGCGCGTCGGGCGATGCGCCGGGTACCTGGTCAGCGCCGGGGACCGTCCTTGTTGCCTCGCCGGATCCAGTGCGCCCGGCGCTGGTAGCGGGCGACTGGCGGGGTGACCGCTGGACCGGGCGACGGCGCAGCCTCGCCGGTCGGGGGCGGGGTCGGGGCGGGCGTGTCGCTGGGCGGGCGGAGCCCTTCCGCCGAGTACTGCGTCGTGGCGATGCTCTCCACGAGCTGCTCTTCGGTGAAGCTCTCTGAACGGGACACATGAGGTACGAAGCCGATGAGCACTCCGTCGCTGACGATCTCCGCGTCGAGCCCCGAGGCCCCGTCGACGTCCCACAGCGCCTCGATCCCCTCGTCGAGGACGACCCGGATCCCGAACTCGTAGACGCCCGCCTCCACGAGATGGGCCATCACGCCACGGGCACGAAGCGCCGACACCAAACGACCGGCACGTTCCGAATCCATACCGGGTGCACCTCCTTCGAGTACGGACGCGCGAGGTGGACGACCGAACGGGGGCTCGTCCTGAGTGCCTCGGAACCGTCCTGGCGAACGGTGGCCTCGTTGGTCCTGGCCGCCAGTCCGGGCCGGCCCCCGGCGCGCAGCACCTGGGCGGCGTGGTGCCGATGACGGTCGCGCAGTGCAGCGCCCCCTTCTGGGGCCGCTGACTTCACGGGGTTCGGCTGCGGTGGAGCCGGGATACGGGGCGGCGCATGGAGCCCCTTGCAGAGCGGGGACCGGCAAGGAGCCCCACCGTACGGCCGTCGCCTCTGTCGGCTCTCGGTATGTTCCGCCAGGCGCTCACCCTCCGCATGGGACGGCTCGGTGCGTTACGTGGCGGGGTACTGGCCTCAGCCGGATCCATGTTCCCTCGCAGCGTGTCGCCTTCGGCCCGCGACGGCGTCGGGTACTCGACGTTCTGGCTCCTGGCCGCCTCCGTAGGCCGCAACGCGTGTCTACAAAATGAGCCTAACGCCTCGCCCGGTTGGCGGCTTGGGCTGCGCGCATCGCCGCGCAGGTCGGGCCCGGAGCAGCTGCTGGGCGAGTTCGAGCCCGTCGCCGGCCCGGCCGGGGTCGGTGGAGGCGGCCGGCGTACAGGGTCATCAGGCCGGTGAATCGGCCGCCGACGACCTGACCTTCCGTGACGGCGTGACGCCTGCACAGCGCAGTTCCGCCCGGAACGCCACTGGAGTTGTCCCCGTGTGCTGATGGAAGAACTTCGAGAAGTTGGCTGCGTCGGGAAAGCCCACGGAAGCGCCGATGCGGCCGATCGCTATGTCCGTGTGGGCCAGTAGCCGTCTGGCCTCGAGGACGACGCGTTTGTCGATGAAGCCCTTGGGGGTCTTGCCAGTGGCCGCGCGCACCGCGCGGACGAGGGTGCGGCGGGAGTAGCCGAGGGCGTCCGCGTACGCGCTGACGCTGTGGTTGGTGGCGAAGCCCTTCTCGACCGCGTCCCGGAAGCGGGTGAAGGTGGTGTCGGTCTGCTCGCGTGCCGTCTCGGCGGAGCTCGCCGCGAGGTGGGCCAGGCGGAGCAGGAACGCGGTCAGGGAGTGCCGGAGCACCGCGGTGTGGAGGCTCAGCGGCAGCGTGGTCGTGTCGACGTACTCGCGTTCCAGCTGGGCGAGGGAGTGCTCGAGGGCGGCCAGCTGATCCGCGTCGGGGCGCAGCAGCGGGGGCTGGTCATAGCGGTAGAGGCCCGTCGCCTCGACGGTCGCTCGGGGCAGGAAGCCGGGCTGCATGGTCAGGGCGGTCCCGCGGTACCCGGCCGTGGGGGCGAAGCGGTGCACCTGGCCTGGGCGGATCCACAGGAGATCGCCGGCGGAGACCTCGTACTCGGCGAAGTCGATCATGTGTCTGACGGGGCCGCCGTGGAACAGCATCACCACGTGGAAGTCGACGCGGTGCACGCGCTCCAAAGGCGCGTCCTCATGCCAGGTCCGACCGGGCTCCATGGGTCCGACCTGCATACCTACGCCGGAGACGCTCAGGTTCGTGGGGAAGGGAAAGGTCTTGATCCCTCCACCCTCTTGATCCGTTCTGTCTGTCATGTCCCTCTCGCGTCGGCTCGGTACGGCACTCGCTGTCCCACTTTCACCGAAGGCTGACACAAGGGCACCTTCCCCAGCAAAAGTCATACTTTTAGGTTTGAACGCATCAGAGCACTTTCCCGGCCCCTATCGAGGACTTCTTGAAGATGAGCACGCAGATACCCGACAGCCTCCCTGACGGATTCGTGTGGACCGAACTCGACCGGCGTGCCGTCGACACCGCCCGCCTTCTGGCGGCCGATGCCGTACAGCAGGTCGGAAACGGCCACCCGGGCACCGCGATGAGTCTGGCGCCGGCCGCGTACACCCTCTTTCAGAAGGTGATGCGGCACGACCCGGCCGACCCGGAGTGGACCGGCCGCGACCGCTTCGTTCTCTCCCCGGGCCACACCTCGCTGACCCTGTACACCCAGCTCTTCCTCTCCGGGTACGAGCTGGAGCTGGACGATCTGAAGGCGTTCCGTACGCACGGTTCGAAGACGCCCGGTCACCCTGAGTACGGGCACACCGCGGGCGTCGAGACGACCACCGGTCCCCTCGGCCAGGGTGTCGCGAACGCCGTGGGCATGGCGATGGCCGCCCGCTACGAGCGTGGCCTGTTCGACCCCGAGGCGCCGGAGGGTGAGTCCCCCTTCGACCACACCATCTGGGCGATCGTCTCGGACGGCGACCTGGAGGAGGGCATTTCCGCCGAGGCCTCGTCCCTCGCGGGTCATCAGAAGCTCGGCAACCTCGTCCTCGTCTACGACGACAACCACATCTCCATCGAGGGCGACACGGCAACCGCCTTCTCCGAGGACGTCCTGAAGCGGTACGAGGCGTACGGCTGGCACGTCCAGCGGATCGAGCCCTCAGCCGACGGCGACATCGACGTCCGAGCGCTGTACGGGGCGCTGACCGCCGCCCGCGCCGAGACCGGGCGCCCCTCGATCATCGCGATGCGCACGATCATCGCCTGGCCCGCCCCGAACGCGCAGAACACCGAGGCTTCGCACGGTTCGGCGCTCGGCGCCGAGGAGATCGCGGCCACCAAGCGGGTCCTGGGCTTCGACCCGGAGCAGACTTTCCAGGTGGAGCCCGAGGTACTGGCCCACGCCCGCGAGGCCCTCGACCGCGGCGCCGAGGCGCACGCCGCCTGGGACAAGCAGATCGCCGAGTGGCGCACCGCCGACCCCGAGCACGCCAAGCTGTTCGACCGCGTCGTCGCCGGTCAGCTGCCCGAGGGCTGGGAGGCCGCTCTGCCGCAGTTCGAGGCGGGCACCTCCGTCGCGACCCGTGCCGCGTCCGGCAAGGTGCTGCAGATGCTCGGCGGTGTGATCCCCGAGCTGTGGGGCGGCTCCGCCGACCTCGCCGGCTCGAACAACACCACGATCGACAGGACCAGCTCCTTCCTGCCGAAGGGCAGCCCGCTGCCGGAGGCCGACCCGTACGGCCGCACGGTCCACTTCGGGATCCGCGAGCACTCGATGGCCGCCGGGATGAACGGCATCGCGCTGCACGGCAACACCCGCATCTACGGCGGCACCTTCCTGGTGTTCTCCGACTACATGCGCAACGCCGTGCGTCTGTCCGCGCTGATGGAGCTGCCGGTCACGTACGTCTGGACGCACGACTCCATCGGTCTCGGCGAGGACGGCCCGACCCACCAGCCGGTCGAGCACCTGGCCTCGTTGCGCGCCATCCCCGGGCTCAACATCGTCCGCCCCGCCGACGCCAACGAGACTCGTATCGCCTGGGCCGAGATCCTCAGGCGGCATGCCACGAACCCTGCGCCGCACGGCCTCGCGCTGACCCGCCAGGGTGTGCCGACATACGAGGCGAACCCCGAGGCGGTGAAGGGGGGTTACATCCTGCGCGACTCCTCCACCGAGACCCCTGACGTCATCCTCATCGCCACCGGCTCCGAGGTGCAGCTCGCCGTCGCGGCGCGTGAGCAGCTCGAGGCCGAGGGGGTCGGTACGCGTGTCGTGTCGATGCTGTCCGTCGAGTGGTTCGAGGAGCAGTCCACGGAGTACCGCGCGAGTGTGCTTCCGGCGTCCGTGAAGGCCCGGGTGGCGGTCGAGGCAGGCATCGGCCTGACCTGGTACCGGTACGTCGGTGACGCCGGACGCATCGTCTCCCTGGAGCACTTCGGCGCCTCCGCCGACGCCAAGACCCTGTTCGCCGAGTACGGCTTCACCGCCGAGAACGTCGCCTCCGCCGCGCGGGAATCTCTCGCCGCCGCGCGTGGTTGATCAGGCCGCCAGAAAGAAGAGAGTCACTGTGAGCAACACCGCCGAACCCCTCAAGTCCCTCACCCAGGAAGGCGTTTCCATCTGGCTGGACGATCTGTCCCGCAAGCGGATCGCATCCGGCAACCTCGCCGAACTCATCGAGCGGAAGCACGTGGTGGGCGTCACCACCAACCCTTCCATCTTCCAGGCCGCCATCGGCTCCGGGGAGGGTTACGAGGAGCAGCTGGCCGACCTCGCCGTGCGCGGCGTCACGGTCGACGAGGCCGTCCGCATGATGACCACCGCCGACGTCCGCGCCGCCGCCGACATCCTGCGGCCCGTGTACGACGCGACCCGCGGCCGCGACGGCCGGGTCTCCATCGAGGTCGACCCGCGCCTCGCGCACGACACCGCGGCGACCGTCGCCGAGGCCAAGCAGCTCGGATGGCTGGTCGACCGGCCGAACGTGATGATCAAGATCCCGGCGACGAAGGCCGGCCTCCCGGCGATCACCGAGGTCATCGGCCTCGGCATCAGCGTCAACGTGACCCTGATCTTCTCGCTGGAGCGCTACCGCGAGGTCATGGACGCGTACCTGGCGGGCCTGGAGAAGGCGCAGGCGGCGGGCATCGACCTGTCCACGGTCCATTCGGTCGCCTCGTTCTTCGTCTCCCGCGTCGACAGCGAGATCGACAAGCGCCTTGCGAAGGTCGGCACCGACGAGGCGCTCGCACTCAGGGGCAGGGCCGCGCTGGCCAACGCCCGTCTCGCATACGAGGCGTACGAGGGCGTCTTCGGCGCCGACCGCTGGACCGCGCTCGCCACCGCGAGCGCCAACAAGCAGCGTCCTCTATGGGCCTCGACGGGCGTCAAGGACGCCGCGTACAAGGACACCCTGTACGTCGACGAACTGGTCGTGCCCGGCACGGTCAACACCATGCCGGAGGCGACCCTCGACGCCACCGCCGACCACGGCGACGTCCACGGCGACGCGGTGACCGGCGGCTACGCCCAGGCCCGCGCCGATCTTGCGGCCGTCGAGCGGCTCGGGATCTCCTACGACGAGGTCGTGAAGCAGTTGGAGGACGAGGGCGTGTCGAAGTTCGAGGCGGCCTGGGAAGACCTGCTGCGAGTGGTCGCGACGACGCTGACCAGCAAGGGAGTTGAGGGGGAATGAGTGAGCGCGAGACGCTTCCCGGTGGTGCCGCGCAGAATGCGCCCGCCGCGGCGGGCGGATCTGGTGACGCGGCCGTGGAACCGGGCGGCTTGACCGCCGGATCGGGTGGCGCGGCCCGGGAATCGGGCGGCGACGCGGCGGCGGTACCCGGCGACGTGTTGGGCGACGGGAGCGCTACCGCCCCGGCCCTCGACTGGAACAACCCGCTCCGTGACCCTCGCGATCGGCGCCTCCCCCGTGTCGCGGGCCCCTCGGGCCTCGTCATCTTCGGCGTCACCGGCGACCTCTCACGCAAGAAGCTGATGCCCGCCGTCTACGACCTCGCGAATCGGGGTCTGCTCCCGCCGGGCTTCTCGCTCCTCGGGTTCGCCCGGCGCGAGTGGGAGGACCAGGACTTCGCGCAGGTGGTGCACGACTCGGTGCGCGAGCACGCCCGCACGGAGTTCCGTGAGGAGGTCTGGCAGCAGCTGGCCGAGGGCATGCGGTTCATCCCGGGCGACTTCGACGACGACCAGGCGTTCAAGCAACTCCGTTCTGCCGTCGATGAGTTGGACGCATCTCGGGGCACCAGTGGCAACTACGCGTTCTACCTCTCGGTGCCGCCGAAGTTCTTCCCGAAGGTCGTCCAGCAGCTGAAGAAGCACGGTCTCGCGGACGCGCCGGAGGGTTCCTGGCGGCGTGCGGTCATCGAGAAGCCGTTCGGCCACGACCTGGCCAGTGCGCGCGAACTGAACGCGATCGTGCACGAGGTGTTCGACCCGGACCAGGTGTTCCGTATCGACCACTACCTCGGCAAGGAGACGGTCCAGAACATCCTGGCGCTGCGCTTCGCCAACCAGATGTACGAGCCCATCTGGAACCGCAGTTACGTCGACCACGTGCAGATCACGATGGCCGAGGACATCGGCATCGGCGGCCGCGCCGGTTACTACGACGGCATCGGCTCGGCCCGTGACGTCATCCAGAACCACCTCCTCCAGCTCATGGCGCTCACCGCCATGGAGGAGCCGGCCGCCTTCGACGCGGAGTCGCTGCTCACCGAGAAGCTGAAGGTCCTCAAGGCCGTGAAGCTGCCGGAGAACCTGGGCGAGCACACTGTGCGCGGGCAGTACGCGGCGAGCTGGCAGGGCGGCGAGAAGGTGCGCGGCTATCTGCAGGAGGACGGCATCGACCCCGAGTCGACGACCGACACCTACGCGGCCGTCAAGCTGGAGGTCGACAACCGCCGCTGGGCGGGCGTCCCCTTCTATCTGCGCACGGGAAAGCGCCTCGGCCGCCGCGTCACCGAGATCGCGGTCGTCTTCCAGCGCGCGCCCCATTCCCCCTTCGACTCGACCGCCACCGAGGAGCTCGGCGCGAACGCGATCGTCATCCGTGTCCAGCCCGACGAGGGCATGACGGTGCGCTTCGGATCGAAGGTGCCGGGTACGTCGATGGAGATCCGGGACGTCACGATGGACTTCGCGTACGGCGAATCCTTCACCGAGTCCAGCCCGGAGGCGTACGAACGCCTCATCCTGGACGTCCTGCTCGGCGATGCCAATCTCTTTCCCCGTCATCAGGAGGTGGAGGAGTCCTGGAAGATTCTCGACCCGATCGAGGGGTACTGGGACGCGCACGGCAAGCCCGCGCCGTACGCGTCGGGCAGCTGGGGTCCCGAAGAAGCCCACGAGATGCTCGCACGAGACGGACGGAGCTGGCGCAGGCCATGAAGATCGATCTGACCGACACCACGGCAAGCAAGATCAACAGGGCGCTCGTGCAGGGGCGCCGAGCCATCGGTACCCCCGCCATGGGCATGGTCCTGACGATGGTCATCGTGACCGACGAGGAAAACGCGTACGACTCGATCAAGGCGGCCGAGGAGGCGTCGCGCGAGCATCCCTCGCGCACCCTGGTCGTCATCAAGCGCGTCGCACGCACCCCGCGCGACCGCACGAACTCCCGCCTGGACGCGGAGGTGCGGGTCGGCTCGGACGCGGGCACCGGTGAGACGGTCGTCCTGCGCACCTACGGCGAAGTCTCCGACCACGCCGACTCGGTGGTCCTGCCGCTGCTGCTGCCGGACGCGCCGGTCGTCGTCTGGTGGCCGGTGGACGCGCCCGACGTCCCGGCGAAGGATCCGTTGGGCGCCCTGGCACAGCGGCGGATCACAGACTTGTACGCCGTCGAGGCCCCACTCGTCGCCCTGGAGGCCCGCGTCTCCTCGTACGCGCCCGGTGACACCGACCTGGCGTGGACACGGCTGACGCCGTGGCGCTCGATGCTGGCCGCGGCCCTGGACCAGGCCTGTAAGAAGGTTGTGTCGGCCGTCGTGGAGAGTGAGGCCGAGAACCCGAGTGCCGAGCTGCTGGCCCGCTGGCTGGAGGCCCGGCTCGAGGTCCCGGTCGAGCGCGTCGTCACCGCCGGGCCGGTCGTGACGGCCGTCCGGCTCGGAACGGAGAGCGGCGAGATCGTGATCGACCGCCCCGACGGCCCGCTGGCCACGCTTTCCCTGCCGGGCCAGCCCTCGCGCACCCTCGCCCTGAAGGTGCGCAGCACCTCCGAGTTGATTGCCGAAGAGCTGCGCCGCCTCGACGCGGACGAGATGTATGCCGTCGCCCTGCGCGGGGACGGTACCAAGGAGAACCCCCGTCATGTCTGACACACCCCAGCTCACGCACCGCCCGGAGTGGACGGCCCTTGAAGGCCACCGCGCAGGGGAGCTGCGTGACCCGCAGCTGCGTGACCTGTTCGCCGCCGACCCCGGTCGCGCGGAGCGTTACACCGTGCGGGCCGGCGATCTGCGCATCGACTACTCCAAGCACCTGATCACGGACGAGACCCTCGCCCTGCTCCAGGAACTCGCCGCCGTGACCGACGTGTTCGGGCTGCGGGACGCCATGTTCCGCGGCGAAGAGATCAATGTCACCGAGCAGCGTGCCGTACTGCACACCGCGCTGCGCGCCCCGCGCGACGCCGTCATCGAGGTCGACGGCCAGAACGTCGTCCCGGCCGTTCATGCCGTGCTCGACAAGATGGCCGACTTCTCCGAGCGCGTCCGCTCGGGCGAGTGGACCGGGCACACCGGAAGGCGGATCCGTAATATCGTCAACATCGGCATCGGCGGGTCGGACCTCGGCCCCGCGATGGCCTACGAGGCGCTGCGGGCCTTCACCGACCGCTCGTTGACCGTACGGTTCGTCTCGAACGTGGACGGCGCCGATCTGTACGAGGCCGTACGGGACCTGGATCCGGCGGAGACGCTGTTCATCGTCGCGTCCAAGACCTTCACGACCATCGAGACGATCACCAACGCCACGTCGGCGCGGTCCTGGCTCCTTGCCGGGCTCGACGACGGGGGCGCCTCCCGCTCGAGCGAAGCCGAGGGTGGGGGAGAGAAGGCGGTCGCGAAGCACTTCGTGGCGCTGTCGACGAACGCCGGGAAGGTAGCGGACTTCGGCATCGACACGACCAACATGTTCGAATTCTGGGACTGGGTCGGCGGGCGCTACTCGTACGACTCGGCGATTGGTCTGTCGCTGATGATCGCTATCGGCCCGGACCGGTTCCACGAGATGCTCGACGGCTTCCACCTCGTCGACGAGCACTTCCGCACCGCGCCCGCGGCGGTCAACGCACCTTTGCTGCTCGGCCTGTTGGGTGTCTGGTACGGATCGTTCCTCGGCGCCCAGTCGCACGCGGTGCTGCCGTACTCGCACTACCTGTCCAAATTTACTGCGTACTTGCAGCAGCTGGACATGGAGTCCAACGGGAAGTCGGTGGATCGCGACGGCAATCCGGTGGAGTGGCAGACCGGTCCGGTGGTCTGGGGCACGCCAGGTACCAACGGGCAGCACGCTTACTACCAGTTGCTCCACCAGGGCACGAAGGTCATCCCGGCCGACCTGATCGGTTTCGTCAACCCGGTCGACGAGCTGAGCCCCGAACTCAAGGACCAGCACGACCTGTTGATGGCCAACCTGTTCGCGCAGGGCCAGGCACTCGCCTTCGGCAGGACGAGTGAAGAGGTGCGCGCCGAGGGCGTGCCCCAGGAGCAGGTGCCGCACCGCACGTTCCGCGGCAACCACCCCACGACGACGATCCTGGCAAGCGAGTTGACCCCCTCGGTCCTCGGCCAGCTGATCGCGCTGTACGAGCACAAGGTGTTCGTGCAGGGCGCGATCTGGAACATCGACTCCTTCGACCAGTGGGGCGTCGAGCTCGGCAAGGTCCTCGCCAAGCGCGTGGAGCCGGCGCTCACCGACGGAGCGGACGCCCCCGGCCTCGACCCCTCAACCGCCGCCCTGGTGGCCGCGTACCGCACTCTCCGGAAGAAGTGAAACAGCATGACAACGATGCAATTGGGCCTCGTCGGCCTCGGCAAGATGGGCGGCGACATGCGCGAGCGGATCCGCCGCGTGGGCCACACCGTCATCGGCTACGACCGCAATCCGGACCTTGCCGACGTGAGCAGCCTGGCCGAACTGGTCGAGAAGGTCGAAGCCCCGCGTGTGGTGTGGGTGATGGTGCCCGCGGGCGGCCCGACCCAGCACGTCATCGACGAGCTCGGTGACCTCCTGGAAGCCGGCGACACCGTCGTCGACGGCGGCAACTCCCGCTGGACGGACGACGAGAAGCATGCCGAGGAGCTGGCGGCCAAGGGCATCGGCTTCGTCGACGCAGGTGTGTCGGGTGGTGTCTGGGGTCTCCAGAACGGCTACGCGCTGATGGTGGGCGGCGACGCCGAACACATAGCGAAGGTCCAGCCCATCTTCGACGCACTCAAGCCCGAGGGCGATGCAGGCTTCGTCCACGCGGGCAAGGTCGGCGCCGGCCACTTCTCCAAGATGGTCCACAACGGCATCGAGTACGCCATGATGCAGGCCTACGCCGAGGGCTGGGAGCTGTTGGAGAAGGTCGACTCCGTCACCGATGTGCGTGAGGTCTTCCGCTCCTGGCAGGAGGGCACGGTCATCCGCTCCTGGCTGCTCGACCTGGCCGTCAATGCACTGGACGACGACGAGCACCTCGACAAGCTGCGCGGCTATGCGCAGGACTCCGGCGAGGGCCGCTGGACCGTCGAGGCGGCGATCGACAACGCGGTGCCGCTGCCCGCGATCACCGCGTCGCTCTTCGCGCGCTTCGCCTCGCGGCAGGACGACTCCCCGCAGATGAAGATGATCGCCGCGCTGCGCAACCAGTTCGGCGGCCACGCCGTCGAGTCGGCGAAGTAACCGCCATGGGCGACCTCCTGCTGGTCCGCCACGGCGAAACCGAGTGGAGCGTGTCGGGCCGGCACACAAGCTGGACCGACCTGCCCCTCACTCAGCGCGGCGAGGAGCAGGCCAAGTCCCTCGCCCCGCTGCTCGCCGGGCGGACCTTCGGCCTCGCGCTCACCAGCCCGCTGGGCCGCGCCGTGCGGACAGCGGAACTCGCGGGCCTGTACGACGTCGTGCCCGAGCCCGATCTGCACGAGTGGGACTACGGTGCGTACGAAGGCGTGACGACCCTCGAGATACATCGCACCCGGCCCGACTGGTACCTGTGGAACGACGGGGTGCCGCCCGGCGCGGCCGGTCATCCGGGCGAGTCGCCGATCGAGGTGGGACAGCGCGCCGACCGCGTGCTGAACCGCATCGGGACGGCACTCGACAGCGGTGACGTGGTGCTCGTGGCCCACGCCCACTTCCTGCGGGTACTCACGGCGCGTCGCCTAGGGCTGCCCGCCGCGGACGGGCGGCTGTTCCAGCTGGCGACGGGGACGGTCAGCCGCCTCTCCACCGAGCACGGACGAGCTGTGATCGCCGAGTGGAACGCCACAGGAACTTCTGCGACCGTCCACTGATTTCTACAGTGCCGTAGAAACCGAAGAGGTTCCGGTCAGCCCCCCCCGCGGGCTGGCCGGGCGGCCTTCTCGCCGAATAGGTTCTGCGGGCCGATCCGGGTCCCGTCCTCATGTCCGTGGCTGCCCTGGCCGTTCTCGGCGGGCCGGCTGTCAGGCTGTCCGGCTGTCGCGAAGCTCGCACCGTCCTCGGTCGTCGAGAAGATTGCCGAAGCCGCCAAGATCGCCGCACAGGCCGGGGCGGCGACGACGGTTCCGGCGCCCGTGGAGACTTCCTTGTTCAAGTCCCGGGCGGACGAGGCACTGGCGGCACTTGGCGGCGTAACCCAGCACGAACGCACAGGACGGCGCGCCGGCTGTCCGAAGCCGGACACGATGTTCCTCGGCACGGAGATGCTCAAGTACGAGCTGCACTTTGATGTAACGATCAACTACTACTACTGCGCCAACGCCGCTTCCCCGGCGGCCTTTTGCGCATCGTCGGCGTATTTCCGGGCCGCGGGAGAGTTCGCGACCGTTGCGGTCAGGTTGGAGGACATCCCGGCCCGTGTGAACAAGGCCCTGACCGAGGGCACGAGGGTCGGCTCCCAGGGGTCCGGAAGCAGATCTCCGAGGTTGTCTTGAACTGCAAGACCCAGCATGTGGCCATTGGCGTGGTGACCGTCTCCACTGGGAGCGCGACGCCCACGGCACACCGCCGCGCCGAGGGATTCGGGGACTTTGCTCCCGACGATCCCGCTGCCGCGCTGGGCCTGTCCGACGGCCTCGTCGCCGACCTGTACGCGTGGGCGAAGAACATCGACACCACGCTGAACCTGCAGGTGCGGGACCGGGAGGACGGCCAGTACGACGCCGAGTGGCAGCGGCTGTTCCGCGAGGGAATGGACCTGGCGAGACAGGTCGCGCATGAGCTCCCGCCCGGACCGTCACCTACAAGGGCCTGGCACATGGCGGCCCGGCGGCGCTGACGTCTGTCACCTGGCAGGGAGACCGGGAGTTGTAAATGCGAGCCGCGCGTGGCCGGTGGAGCGGACAGGGAACTGTGTACCTCCGTTCCACCCGCCACGCCGCTACCAGGGGTGGGGCCGGCGGCCGCGCCACCGGCCCCAGTCAGGGCCGCCGAGCAGAGGCCTACCAGCTCCTCGACCTACGGAATCCGGCGTCCAGCACCACCGCGGCAACGGTCAGCAGATCCAGCAGTCCACCCGGGCGTGAACGCTTGGGGCGCAGTCGGCCGATGTCGGCCCGGAAGGATTCGAAGCTGTCCACGCAAGGCACTCCCTCCGCCTGCCAAGCGACGCGGGACCTCCTGACGGCCTTCGCCTGCGCCGGTCTCCTTGCAGCTTCGGATACCCCCACTTTCCCCGGCCCCGCCGGTGTCCCAGCACGGTTGGCAGGTCGGAGTGGGCTTGGCTGACGGACGGCAGGCCACCGGCGCCCGCGTCATGACCGGCCGACGGCACGGTGGCGCTGCCCGCGTCGTCAGCGGCCACCGGGCCGCCTTCCTGTACGGTGCCGCGCTCGCCGAGGCAGCGCCGCGGTCCCTCCGGACTGGACGCTCGGCAGTCCGGTACCACTGGTCCTGTTGACCGCGGCGTAGATCATCCAGCCGGTCTCCCGTGGCAGGGCTTCTCGCCTGCGGTGAAAATGGTGATCGGAAGGCAAATGAGGAGGTTGGCATCCGGTGTGAAGCTCTCCCGTAGCCGTGCTGCGTCCGACTCGCGGCTCGCGCTCGGCTCAGGCGCGGGTAGGAAAGGGCTCAAATCCGGTGCCCTGGGACCGTGGTCCTCCGTTGCCATCGGCCTGGCGTCCACCGCCCCGGCGTACAGCCTCGCGGCCACGCTCGGCCTCATCGTGGCGGCCGTCGGCCCGCAGGCCCCGGTCATCACCATGCTGGCCTTCGTCCCGATGCTGCTGATCGCGTACGCCTACAAGGAACTCAACGCGAGCAATGCCGACTGCGGGACCACCTTCACTTGGGCGACCCGTGCCTTCGGCCCGCGCACCGGCTGGATGGGCGGCTGGGGCATCATCGTCGCCGACATCATCGTCATGGCGAACCTCGCCGAGATCGCCGGCATCTACAGTTTCCGGCTCCTGGGCTACGACTCACTCACCCAAAGCAGGGTGTGGACCACCATCGCGGGCGTCGTCTGGATCATCGTGATGACCGCGATCTGCTACGTCGGCATCAAGATCTCGGCTGCCGTTCAGTGCTGGCTTCTGTTCATCGAGGTGGTCGTACTGGTGCTGTTTGCCGTCACCGCCCTGGTCAAGGTCTACACCAGTTCCCCCGAGACGGCGATCCATGTCTCCGCCTCCTGGTTCAACCCCTTCCAGGTGCCATCGGCCGAAGCGCTGACCTCGGGCATCCTCGCGGCCGTCTTCATCTACTGGGGCTGGGACACCGCCGTCACGGTCAACGAGGAGACTGCGGACAGCACGCGCATCCCCGGGCGCGCCGCCGTCATCTCCGTTGTGCTCCTGCTGGTCCTCTACGCCCTGGTCGCCACCTCGGCGCAGGCCTTCGCCGGAATCGGCTCCGCCGGAATCGGGCTGGGCAACAAGGCACACGCGGGCGACGTGCTCTCGGGCCTGGGCAACGCCGTCTTCGGCAGCCAGGGCCTCGGGCCCGCCCTCTCCAAGCTGCTGATCCTCATGGTGCTGACCTCTGCGGCGGCCTCCACCCAGACCACCATCCTCCCGATGGCCCGGACCGTCTTCTCCATGGCCGCGCACAAGACCATCCCCTCCCGATTCGCCCGCGTGCACCGCAGATACCTCACCCCGACATGGTCGACCGTCAGCTTGGGCCTGGCCTCCGTCGGCTTCTTCGTCCTCCTGACGACATTCAGCCACAACGTTCTGGCCGACTCCATCGGGTCGGTCGGCCTCGCGATCGCGTTCTACTACGGCCTCACCGGCTTCGCCTGTGTCTGGTACTTCCGCAAGGTGCTCACCCGCAGCCGCCGGGACTTCCTGTTCAAGGGCCTGCTGCCGGGTCTGGGCGGGCTGACGATGCTCTTCCTCTTCTGCTACGCCGCCTTCGGCGTCTACGCCGACCCCGACTACGGTGAGACCTCCGTCGATCTGCCGTTCATCGGGCAGACGGGCGGGGTAACGGTCCTGGGCCTCGGCGCCCTGCTGCTCGGCGTCGTGCTGATGCTGGTCGTCACGCGCGAACACACCGCGGCCCTCAGACTTCAGCGCATCCTGCTGCCTCACCGGCTGCCGCAGCGGACCGCTGTCGAGATGGCGAGCCGCTATGTGCCCGCCGACAGCCGGTCCGGGGTGGGCGGTGACTGGTTCGACGTCATCCCGCTGTCGGGCACGCGTGTCGGCCTGGTCGTCGGGGAGGTGATCGGCCACGGACTGCTCGCCGCCGCCACCATGGGGCGCCTGCGTACCGGCGTACGCGTCCTCGCCCGCCTGGACCTCGCCCCGGACGAGCTCCTCTCGCGCCTGGGTGACCTGGTCGGCCAGACAGCCAAGGAGCAGGCGGCCGCTCAGGGCGCAGGCGGCGCGCGGCCCGGGGATGACGAAGCCCTGGGGGTGACGTGCCTGTACGCGGTGTACGACCCGGTGTCGGGACAGTGCAGCATGGCACGTGCCGGCCATGCGCTGGCTGCGGTCGTCCTGCCGGACAGTGGCGTCGCCACCTACCCGGAGCTCCCGCCGGGCCCTCCGCTGGGACTGGGGGGTCTGCCCTACGAGACAGCGGAATTCCAGCTGCCGCGGGGCAGCCTTGTCGCCCTCTTCACCGACGGCCTCGTCCAGCCGGCCGCCGACGGCCTCGACGTCGGACTCGGCCTGCTCGCCGAAATCCTCGCCCAGTCCCGGCGTCCCGTGGAAGAACTCTGTGATCGCGCAGTCGCGACCCTGGTGCCGGGGCCGGCGAACGACGACGCGGTGCTGCTCCTCGTACGCACACGGATGCTCGACGATCACCGGGTGGCTGTGTGGGAACTGGCCGCGGAGCCGGCGATGGTCGGCAACGCCCGCACCATGGCCACGGGACAACTCGGAGCATGGGGATTGGACGAGCTGTCGTTCACCACCGAACTCATCGTCAGTGAGTTGGTCACCAACGCCATCCGCTATGCCGCCGGGCCGATCCACGTCCGGCTCATCCGTGACGAAACCCTCATTTGCGAGGTTGCCGACACCGGGCACACCTCACCCCATCTGCGCCACGCCGCGGCTGACGACGAGAGCGGCCGCGGCCTGTTCATCGTCGCCCAGATCGCGCAGCAGTGGGGCACGCGCTACACGCCCACCGGCAAGACCATTTGGGTGGAGCAGGCCCTGCCGGCAGCCCCTGCCGTCGGTGAAGCGCCCTGACAGAGCGTTTCGTCCCGGGACCCCCAGGCGGCATCCGTGCAGGCCACGGCCCCGACCCCTGGCCGCGGGCGACAGCCGTCGGTCAGGGGTCGGGGCCGTGGAGCCGTGGCAGACGTCGGACATCGGCGCCGCGGGGTCCAGGAGCTGCGCGCAGGCGTGTCGTGCACGGGGGCGCCGTCACACCGGGTTCCGTCGCCCGTGACAGACCGCCTCATGGCGCGCGGTGGAGGCGAGTCGAGGCAAGCGGCTTTCCATGGTCGAACGAGGATGTGATGCCATGTCCATGGCTCGAATCCGAGTCTCCCTGTTGGCGACGGCAGTCTGCACCGCGGGCACCTTGGCCGGCTCTGAAGATCAAGGACCAGCAGACCGGGGAGGTCGCCTCCGACCGGGAGACCGGCGCGCCGCTGTACACATTGACCGTGATGGGCCGTGGCCCCCGTTGTGACAAGCGCGGATACGTCTGCCTCGGCACCGTCACCGCCGCTGCCCTGTTGATATGGCTTCGAACTTGACCGCGGACGGCAGTTCGCGGCTGGCGCCTGCGCCGGGTCCTTACTTGCTGTGCACGATCTGGATCAGGTTGCCGCAGGTGTCGTCCAGAACCGCGGTGGTGACCGGGCCCATTTCCAGCGGTTCCTGGGTGAAGTGCACCCCGAGCTCGCGCAGCCGGTTGAACTCCGCACGTACGTCGTCCACGGCGAAGGAGGTGACCGGGATGCCGTCCTTGACCAGCGCCTCCCTGTACGGTTTCACCGCAGGATGGCCGGCGGGCTCCAGGAGCAGTTCGGTCCCGTCGGGGTCATCCGGTGAGACCACGGTCAGCCACCGGTCCTCGCCCAGCGGGACCTCGTTCTTCTTCTCGAAGCCGAGCACGTCGGTGTAGAAGCGCAGGGCTTTGTCCTGGTCATCGACGAAGACACTGGACAGGTGGATCTTCATGGGGTGCTCTCCGGTGTATCGGGCCTGAGCCACCGGGTCACGATGCGCTCAAGGGGTTCGGTGTTCAGATCGTGGAACTTGTAGCGGCCCTGGCGCCGCGAAAGGACCAGACCCGCGGATTCCAGTACGGCCAGGTGCTGGCTGATCGCCTGGCGGGACAGCCCCAGGCCGTGCTTCGTCACCAGCCGTGTGCAAATCTCGAACAGGGTCTGTCCGTCGCGTTCCACCAGCTCGTCCAGGATGCGCCGACGCGTGGGGTCGGCCAGTGCCTTGAAGACTTCCTCCGCCATGACCAACACCATAGGCAAGTGGTGGCTTGCCTATCAAGTCGGGTACCCCGGCATCGCCTGATCGAAGAGAAAGGCCCTGGTCAGCGTGTGGCTTCTGGTGACGGTGGTGCGCTACGTGCGGGCTGATCGCCGGCAGAAGGGCCGTCAGGCCGACGGAACGGACTGGACGGACAGCGGGCTCGTCTTTGCGACCGCGCATGCGAGCGCGAGCAGTGGGTGACGGCATCAGGAGGTCTGCGTCGTCGGCACGGTCAGCGCGGAGAGCAGCGTCAGGTCGGCCTGTTCGAGGCTGTCCAGCAGGGTGATTCGGTCGGCCTTGGCGATCGGCATGGCGGAGGGAACGGCCACCACCGAGCAGCCGGCGGCGCGCGCGGAGGCGACCCCGGCCGGAGTGTCCTCGACGGCCACGCAGGTCGAAGGGTCCAGCCCGAGTCGATCAGCGGCGGCCAGGTAGGGGGCAGGGTCGGGCTTGGTGCGCTCGGTGTCCTCGGCGGCGAGGGTGACGGTGAACCAGTGATCGCCGAGGCTGCCGAGGACCAGGTCTACTACGCGGCGGGGGGAGGACGAGACCAGCGCGGTAGGCACGGCGGCGTCGCACAGTTCGGCGAGCAGCGCCAGTGCGCCGGGCCGGGGGACGGCCTCGGCGGCGACCTTGCTGCTGAACGCGTCGCTGAGGAGTTCGGCCAAGGTATCCGCAGTGAAGCTGGTCCGGGTCATGCGGTACAGATGGGCGGCGGTGTGGTCGACGGCGCGGCCGAGCACCTCGGGCAGGTCCTCCTCGGTGAGGGTGTGGCCGAGGCCGGCGGCGAGTTCGGCGGTGACCTGAAGCCAGAGGCGCTCGGTGTCGACCAGGGTGCCGTCCATGTCGAACAGGACGGCGGCGGGGAGTGCGGGCATGGCGGTCCTACCTTTTTGGTCGTGGGTTGACTGATCACTTGTAAGGTCGGTGGCCCCGGGGATCTATGGCCGACATGGTGGAGCCGATGGAGTGGCTTAAGGGACACGGCTGCTCGGAGCCCCGCGACGACTCGACCGTCAATTGGGATGTGCGACTTGACCGCTTCGCGGGGCTATGTCGGTGAGGTCGGTCCTGGTGAAGGCGTTCCTCAAGGCGGCGTCCTCGCTGAGGGCGGCGTGTTGGAGGAGTCCCGCTCCGGAACTCCGCGAGGGGGCATCCTCTCTCCGCTGCTCGCCAACATCGCCGAGTGATCCGTTACGAAGAGTGCTGCCACCTTGCTGACTGTCACGGAAGTGGCCTGGCAACACATTGGGATGTCCCTACGAAGTCGGCGGGTGCGAGGGTCTGCGGGTGTCGTCCAGGGGCACGGGACTGCCTGCGGGCGTCCCCGGGGCGCGGGGAACGGTGCGGGACGGGGGACTGATGGCCGTGCCGGCGCTCGTCGCGGGGCGGCCGCACCGCCGCCGCCGAACGCTCACGGCCCGCGCTGAGCGCAGTCCCCCACCCCCCAGGCCGCGCCGGGCCGCTTCCGTCTGAGTTGGGCGTGGCCCGCGCGGACGAGCGGTGCCGGGGACGTCGAGGAGGGGTGACGGTAGTGCCCCCGGCGCTGTCCGGACCGGGGGCGGGTACGGACGGACGGATGGCCTGCCAGGAAACTGGCTCTGACGGCTCTGCGACAGGATTGCCTGGTCTCCGGATACCGCGGCACCCTCGCGGGGTGAGATCCCACCAGCACGCTGCGGACGGTGGAGACGGCCCGTCCCGGAAGGCCTCGGTCAGTCACCCGTCCGGGGCCTCAGCCGTAGAGTGAGGATCTGGAACGGGCGGAGTGCCAGGCGCACCCTTCGGCCGTCCGCTTGTACGGCGTCCACGTTCTCGCGCGGGTCGAGTTCGCGCTCCAGCAGATCAGTCTCGGCCACCGACGCCAGCGGGAAGCCGGCGGTCAGAACGGTTCGTGCGCGTCCGCCGTGGGCCTCGTAGAGGCGTACGACGATGTCGCCGGAACGATCGTCGGCAAGTTTGACCGCCTCGATGACGACGGCCTCGTTGTCCGCGGTGACTAGCGGTTGGACCTCGGTCGAGCCGGGGAGGCTGCGCTCCGGCTGGTTGAACGCGTAGCCCTCGCGGACGGCGTCGGCGATGTCGGCGCCGATGACGAACCCGTAGCGCAGGCGGTGGTGGCCCTGGTCGGCATCCGGGTCGGGGAAGCGGGGAGCGCGGAGCAGGGAGAGCCGGACTGTGGTGGTGGTGCCGCCGCCTGCGCGGACGTCTCGGGTGACCTCGTGCCCGTAGGTCGAGTCGTTGACCACAGCGGCGCCCCACCCCCGTTCGCCGAGGTGCAGGAAGCGGTGGGCGCAGATCTCGAACTTGGCGGCGTCCCAGCTGGTGTTGGTGTGGGTGGGGCGCCGGACGTGTCCGAAGGGGATCTCCGCACTGGAGTGGTCGGCCCGCACGTCGAGCGGGAAGGCGGCCTTGAGGAGCTTCTCCTTCTCGTGCCAGTCGATCTCGGTGTCGATGTCCAGGCGTCGGGAGCCTTTGGACAGGGAGACCAGCTGTTCGATGCGGGAGTCACCGAAGGTCCGCACGATCCGGACACCGCCTTCCTCTGCCCTGACCGAGTCGGCGTCGAGGAGGTTGTGAACGGTGTTGCGGTAGAAGGCGTCGATGTCCCAGGCGTCGTACTCGTTGGGGAAGTCCTGGTGCAGCTGGAGCAGGTTGGCGGCGGCGCCGGGGGCCAGCGCTTCGCGTTCGGCCGCGATGTCGTACGCCGAGGTCACCAGGCCCTGGGCATCGATCCGGACGCGGACCAGGCCGTTGTCCAGCACGAAGCCGTTCCCGCAAGGGACCGGGGCGACGGGTCGGCCCGGCGGCCGGGTCCGGAGCGTGGCGCCGAGGGCGGGGACACCGTCACGGGCGAATGGAGCGGCGTTGAAGACCACGGGCAGGTTGCCTTCGCCGGCGAGGGTGCGCTGGGCGGCGTCCGTGATCGCGCGCAGCTCGGCGGTGACGGCGGCGTAGGTCTGCTCCGCCTCCCGGTGCACCCAGGCGATGGAGGAGCCGGGCAGGATGTCGTGGAACTGGTGCAGCAGGACCGTCTTCCACAGCCGGTCCAGGGCCTGGTGAGGGTACGCGAATCCGGTGCGCACGGCGGCGGTCGCCGACCACAGCTCGGCCTCTCGCAGCAGGTGCTCGCTGCGCCGGTTGCCCTGCTTGGTCCTCAGCTGGCTGGTCAGCGTGCCGCGGTGGAACTCCAGGTACAGCTCCCCCTGCCACACCGGCGCGTCGGGGTATTCGGCGTGTGCCCGCTCGAAGAAGTCCGCGGGGCTCTCGATGACGACTCTGGCCGAGCCCTCCAGGTCGACGAGGCGCTCGGCCCGGGCCAGCATCTCCCGGGTGGGGCCGCCGCCGCCGTCTCCGTAGCCGAACGGGAGCAGCGAGCTGTTGGCTGCCTCCTTGTCCTGGAAGTTGCTGACGGCATGGGCGAGTTCGGCGCCGGTGATCTCGGCGTTGTAGGTGTCGACCGGCGGGAAGTGGCTGAAGATCCTGGTGCCGTCGATGCCCTCCCACCAGAAGGTGTGGTGCGGGAACTTGTTGGTGGTGTTCCAGGAGATCTTCTGGGTGAGGAACCACCGGACCCCGGCCAGTTTCATCAGCTGCGGCATGGCCGCGTTGTAGCCGAAGGTGTCGGGAAGCCACATCTCCTCGGTCTCGACGCCGAACTCATCGAGGTAGAAGCGCTTTCCATGGATCAGCTGCCGGGCGAGGGCCTCGCCGCCGGTGATGTTGGTGTCCGGTTCCACCCACAGGCTGCCGACGGGGAGGAACTGCCCCTTCTTCGCCTTCTCCTGGACCCGGCCGTAGACCTCGGGGCGGTGCTCCTTGAGCCAGGCCAGCTGCTGGGCCTGGGACATGGCGAAGAGGAAGCCCGGGTGGTCGTCCATGAGATGGGTGACGTTGGAGAGCGTCCTGGCGACCTTGCGGACGGTTTCGCGCAGCGGCCACAGCCAGGCGGTGTCGATGTGGGCGTGTCCGACGGCGGACATGCGGTGGGCGCTGGCGGCCGCGGGGGCGGCGAACGCCGGGCGCAGCACCTCGCGGGCGGCGGTGGCGCTGCCGGCGATGTCCTGCAGATCGACTGCGTCCAGGGCCCGCTCGATGGTGTGCAGGAGCTGCCAGCGGCGCGGGTCGGCCTCGGGCAGTTCGCGCATGAGCCCCCCGAGGACGTCCAGGTCGTGGACGAGTTCCCACACCTGCGCGTCGAAGACCGCCAACTCCAGTCGGAGCAGCTGGTACAAAGGTGCGCTCTCGGAGCCGACTCCCGTCATCCAGGAGGGCCGGTCCCCGGTCCGGGACGGGATGTGGTCATCGACCAGGTTGGGGTTGGCGGCGGCCTCGACGTAGTAGGTGAACTCCTCGCCGCCGACCGCCGGGTCGGCGACCGGAATATAGGCGTTGCGGGGGTTGAGGGCTTTCACCACGCTGCCGTCCGCCCGGTAGACCAGGCCCTCGGTGGAGAAGCCCGCGCCGGTGACGTTGAAGCCGAGGTCGATGACCGCCTCGACCCGCAGGCCGGCCCACTCCTCCGGAACCCTGCCGCTGATCCTGAACCAGCTCGTGGACCAGGGCGGCCCCCACCTGTGCCCGAGTGCCACAGGTTCGTACGGTGCGGCCAGGCCGTCGGACACGGGGACCGGTTCGCCCGGCACGCTCCAGATCGCGATCTCGACCGGGACGGGACGGGCGTGGACCGCGGGCCGGATGCGCTGGTTCAGCACCCGGTCGAGCCGCTGCTCGGTGAGGCGTCGCTTGCTGTGCATGGATTCCTCTGTCGTCGGTGGAGCACGGTGATCTGGTTGCGGCCGGCCGGCCGTCAGGAGCGGAGCGGGAACGGGGGCGTCAGACCGTCCATCACACCGTGGTGTTCGCGGCCGGCTCGAAGCTCGCGCCGTGGGAGCCGTTGGTGGGACTGACCGGGGAGCTGGCGAGCAGCAGACGCCGGGGTGCGGGGATGCGTACCGCGTCATCGGTGGTGTTCATCGTGCAGACGAAGCCCTGGCGGCGGAAGACGAGCACGCCCGCAGGTGCGTCGGTCCATTCGCCGGCATCATCTGCGCCGAGCCCCGGGTGCGTCCGCCGTACCGCGAGCGCGCGCGGTACAGCTCAAGCGTCGAGTCCGGCTCGCCGGCCTGGGCTTCGACGCTGAGGGCTCCCCAGCCCTCAGGCTGCGGCAGCCGGCTGCCGCCCGTACCGAAACCGTACGAGGTGCCTTCGACCGTCCACGGGATCGGTACCCGGCAGCCGTCGCGGAAACCGTCCTTCCCCTGGGAGCGGGCGAAGGTGCCGATCCCAGGCCCTCCTCCAGCGCTCGGAGGAACCACCCGTGCTGGTCGGGGGAGTGGTTGGGCACGAGGTCCACGATAATGCGCAGCCCGAGCGCGTGGGCGTCCCGGATCAGCGCGTCGGCGTCAAGCAGCGTGCCGAGTGCGGGCTGGACCGCACGGTGGTCGGCGATGTCGTAGCCGACGTCGGCCGGTGAGGAGGCGTAGAAGGGGTTCAGCCACAGGGCGTCGACGCCGAGCTCCTTCAGATACGACAGCCGGCTGCGCACGCCCGGGAGGTCGCCCACGCCGTCGCCGTCCCCGTCGGCGAAACTGCGCGGGTACAGCTGGTGGATGACGGCCTGTCTCCGCCAGATTGCCGGGGATCCGGCCGGGGCGGCGGTGTCATGGGCACCGGCAGGGTGCTGGGGCATTCTCGGTCCCTCTGGAGGTTCGTGTCGGCGTGGCCGGTCGGTCCACCGGCTGAAGCGTGCTGTCCGGTGTCGCGGACGTCAGTCCTCGGTGGGGCCCAGATCGGGAGTGCCCCGCAGTTCCACCGTGCGGGTGGTGGAGCCGTGCAGTTCGAGGACCGTGATCTCGTTCCGGCCGGCGTTCAGGACCGGTGCGGGGACGTAGAGAGTGGTCTGCGGTCCTCGGGACCAGTACCGGCCGAGTGCGAAGCCGTTGATCCAGACGTGGCCCTTGGTCCAGCCGTCCAGGGCGATGTAGCCGTCGGCCGGCTGCTCGATGTCCAGGTGTCCACGGTGGAACGTGGGGCCGACCGGGGGCGAGGCGGGCTCGAACGCGGTGAAGGACAGCCGGCCCAGATCGTCGAGAGGCAGCGGCCGGCTGTACCAGCCGTCCGGGGCCAGTGCGTTGACGGAGACCTCGCCGAGCAGTCCCTTGCGGTCGTGCATGCCCTGCCCGTAGTTGACCCTGCCCTGGTTCTCCACCAGCACGGCCAAGTGCGCGCCGCGCCGGGGGGTGTGGAAGGCGAGGGTGTGCTCATGGCTCTCGCGTTCCAGGACGCCGACCGGCTGGCCGTCGACGAAGACCTGGGCGCGGTCGTGCACCTCGGCGATGCGGAGGACGGTCGGCCCGGCCGCCGGGAGCGCCGTCTCGTACAGGATGAATCCGAAGGACTGGCCGAGCTGTTCCATGACCTGCGGGCGGTCGGCGTGCACCGCGCTGCCGAGCCGCTCGCACTGGTCCAGGAGGCTTGCGCATGCGGTGAGTTCGGCGACGGCCGGGGCAAGCTTGGGTGCGGGGGCGGGTACCGGCTCCTCGGGGACGGGCGCGTGCCGGGCGATGACCTCGCGGAAGGCGGCGTATTTGGGCGCGGGATCGCCGGCCTCGTCCAGCGGCGCGTCGTAGTCGTACGACGTGACGGTGGGGCGGTACGTGCCCTTGTCGTTGGCGCCGTTGGTGAATCCGAAGTTGGTACCGCCGTGGAGCATGTAGATGTTGACCGAGGCGCCGGCCGCGAGCAGCCGGTCGAGGTCCGCCGCGGCGTCGGCCGTGCTGCGGGTGACATGGGTGCCGCCCCAGCGGTCGAACCAGCCGATCCAGAACTCGCTGCACATCAGCGGCCCGGACGGCTGATGCGTGCGCAGTTCGGCGAGCCCGGCGTCCACCCGGCTGCCGAGATTGACGGTGCGCAGGACGCCGTCGAGGCCGCCGCGCTCCAGGTCGGAGGGCTGGTCGCAGGTGAACAGCGGTACGTCGACTCCGTGCCGGTGCAGCAGCTCCGCCAGATCCTCCAGGTAGCCGGAGTCGTCGCCGTACGCGCCGTACTCGTTCTCCAGTTGTACGGCGAGGACCGGGCCGCCACGCGTGGAGAGGTAACGCAGGACGGGCGGCAACAGGGCGCCGAGGTAGTCGTCCACCGCCTTCAGGAATCGCGGGTCGCGGCTGCGCAGTTCGATGTCCTCGTCGGCCAGCAGCCAGGAGGGCAGGCCGCCGCCCTCCCACTCGGCGCAGATGTACGGGCCGGGGCGGAGCAGCACGTGCAGGTCCTCGGCGGCGGCCAGATCGAGGAACCGGCAAAGATCGAGACCTGCGTCCAGCCGGAACTCACCCGGACGGGGCGAGTGGAGATTCCATGGGACGTAGGTCTCGATCGTGTTCAGCCCCATCAGGCGCGCCTTGCGAAGCCGGTCGGCCCACTGCTCCGGATGGATCCGGAAGTAGTGCAGCCCGCCGGAGATGATCCGCAGCGGTCGGTCGTCGAGACGGAAGCCGTCTGCGGCAACCTCGAGTCGTGGCATTGCCTTGGTCTCCTCGATGATGGAACTGATGGAACTGATGGAACTGATGGCGGTGGGTCAGCTCAGCGGACGACAGAGCAGTGCGTCGGGGACACCGCCGTGGTTCCACTTCCAGGTGAAGGCGACGCCGGCGACGTACTCCTTGTCGGTGCACTGACCCTTGTAGTAGCCGGGAGCCCAGTCACTCTCGACCGAGCCGCCCGTGGCGGGGCGGTTGTTGCCCTGGTCGAACCAGACGTTGCGGCCGTTGAGCGGCAGCGGTGCCGCGGACGGAGCGCAGAGCAGGCCGGCCATGGCGTTGCCACTGACGCTGTAGCCGACGGCGAAGGTGTTGTCGGGGCACTGGAGCTTGTTGTAGCCCGGGGCCCAGTCACCGTGGGTGACGTAGCGCTCGTCATGGACGGCCACCCAGTCACCGGCGCCCTTGGCGGGCTGGTTCGCGTCGGTGCACAGGCCGCGCTTGTCACTGCGGCCGAGGCCGGTCAGGCGCTGGCTGTCGGGGCAGTTGCCCTTGCGGTAGCCGGGGCTCCAGTCGCCCTGGGCGAGCATGCGGGAGGAGACGTTGTGGTCCCGGAAGTCGAGGTCGAGCATGTTCCAGTGGTTGACCTGTGCGACCGGACCGGAGACGCCCGAGGCGTTGACCAGCTTGTTCCAGTCGGCGGACCGCCAGTCACCGGAGTCGCTGAGGCTCTGTCGTTTGCCGGCGGTGTCGTAGGAGATCAGGGCCCAGGTGTCCTGCGGCGCGCCGTTTGCGCCGGTCCATCCGACCAGCGGCCAGATGGCGAAGTCGGTGTCGTTCTCGACCAGGATGTCGGTGAAGTTGCCGAACCAGGTCTTCTCCTTGGTGTCCTGCGACCCTCGGCCGCCGGCACCGAACTCGCTGATCCAGACGGGGGCGGTGAAGTGCTGGCCGGACTGGGTGACGAACAGGGCCTCGTCGTGCACCAGTTGCTTCAGCTTTTCGAGCGGGAAGTCCTCGTACGGCCAGTCGTTGGTGTGACCCGGTCCGCTGTCGGCACCCGTGTAGTTCGGCCCGGTGTAGCCGTAGAAGTGCGCGGCGTAGACCAGCTTCCCCGAGGTGGTGAGGGTGTTGGAGAGTTCGCGGACCGGGGTCAGCATCGGCCTGCCGTAGTCCAGCCCGTCCAGCGGGATGCCGTACCAGTTGATGCCCTCCATGATGATCAGCATGTCGGGGTCGGCCTGCAGGATGCGGGTGCCCGCCAGCTCGAAGGCCGCGTACACGTCGTGATCGTCGCCCCGGCCCCAGTTGGGATCGTCCCAGGTGTCGCGGCGGATCTCGTTGCGCAGGTCGGCGCCGACGACACGCTTGTTCGCCTTGTAGCGGTTCACCAGGAAGAGCCAGTCGTCCTGCCACTGCTGGGCGGACTGGCCGCTGTTCCAGCGCTCGTTACCGTCCAGGCCGCAGCAGAAGCGGTAGGTGGTGGTGTGGTTGTTGAGGATGACCGCGAACCCCTCGGCGGTCAGGGCCGCCACCACCGCGTCGAACACCTGCAGCGGGGTCTTGCCCTTCAGCTGCGGGTTGGCCGCGACCGCCGAGTCCGGTACGACCGTGGTGTCGCGCATCATCGCGTTGGCGAAGGGCAGCCGGATGCTGTTCAGCCCGAGCGCGTGGAAGTCGTCCGTGATCTGCTTCATCGGCGCGCGGTCCAGGCCCAACGGGATGTTGTGCGACATCTGGTCCGCTTGGTGGTTCGCGGGGTCGTTGACGTCGCCGCTGCCCTCGTAGGTGCCCTGGGCACCGGCCCAGTTGCCGGCCTTCAGCTTGAAGCGGTTGCCGTTGGCATCGACGATGTACCGCCCGCGGGTACTCAGCGGCCCCGTCCAGGAGGCTGCCAGCTGCGGTCCGGTCAGGGCAGTGGCGGTGGGGGTGGCGCCGGTGGGTGCTGCGACAGAACCGGAGGTTCCCGCGAGAAGGAGGGTGATCGCTGCTGCCGTGGCAGGCAGGATCCGGGAGAAGAATTTCCTGACGGCGGGAGCCGACCTATCGGATCTCATGAATGTCCCCTCCAAGGGTGGGGGTTGGGGTTGGACCTTCAGGTGGAGCGTCCCGGACCGGCGGTCCGGAGTCAGGTGCGGCTCAGCCCTTGAGGCCGCTGGTGGCGATGCCTTCGACGATGTAGCGCTGGGCGACCAGGAACATGGCCACCAGTGGTGCGATGGTCACGACGGCCCCGGCGAACAGTCCGGGCAGGTTGATGGTCTGTGAGGTGAGGAACGTCGACAGGGCGATCTGGGCCGTCCACGTGGACGGGTCCTGACCGATGACCAGCGGCCACAGGAAGGCGTTCCAGCTGTCGATGAAGGCGAGGGCGCCGAGCGAGGCGAGCATCGCTCCGGACGACGGCAACGCGATCCGGCGGTAGAGGCCGAGCCAGCCGAGCCCGTCCAGGCGTCCGGCCTCCTCGATCTCGCTGGGGAACTGGAGGTAGAAGTTACGGAAGAGCAGGACGGCGAAGGGGTTGAACAGCCCGGGGATGATGATTCCCCACAGCGTGTTGACCCCGCCCATGGAGCCCACGACGACAAAGGTGGGGACGAACGTCACCGAGCCGGGGATCATCAGCGTGGCCACCACCAGGGCGAGCAGGACGCCGCGTCCGGGTACCGGGATCCGCGCGAGGGCGTACCCGGCGGCCGAGGCGAGGAGCGTCGACACCGGGGCGGTGATCGCGGCGATCAGCAACGAGTTGCCGAGGGCCTGGCCCATGTGCAGTGCGGGGTCGCTGAAGAGCGAGCTGAAGTTCTCCCAGTGCATCGTCGACGGCCACCAGGTCCACTCCGGTGACGTCAGGCCCTGCGTGTCCATCAGTGCGTTGCGCAGCATCAGGTAGAAGGGCGCCAGGAACACTGCCGTCAGCAGGCCGGCCAGCAGGCCGCGCATGGACCGGCGTACTACCTGCGGCAGTTGTCGTGTTGTTGTCATGTTGCTCACTCCTCACCCTTGCCGAAGCCGGTGAGCCGGCCCTGGATCAGGGTCACACCGACGATGAGGGCGGTGAGTACGAAGGCTCCGGCCGATCCGAGGCCGTAGTTCTGGGAGCCCATCGCGGTGTCGTAGAGGTAGCCCAGAGGGGTTCGGACCGGGGCCGCGAATGCCCCGGACAGCCCGCTGTTGAACAGGTTGTAGAACTCGTCGAACGCCTGGAAGGCGGCGATGAACTGCAGCATCAGGACGGCCACCGAGGTGTTGCGCAGCATTGGCAGGGTGATCCTGCGCAGCAGGCGCAGGCCGGTGGCGCCGTCGAGGGCGGCGGCCTCGTACATCTCCTTGGGGATGGCCTGGAGCCCGGCCAGGAAGAGCACCATGTAGAAGCCGACCTGGAGCCAGAGGCGGAGGGTGATGAGGACGACCCAGTACAGCGGTGGCGAGGTGGTCTGCAGCCACGGGACGGCATCCATGCCGAACCATCCGCCGATCGTGTTGGCGATGCCGGTCGGCAGCCCGTTGAACAGGCACATCTTCCACAGCAGGGAGGCTGCGACGTAGGAGACGGCGGCCGGGATCAGGAAGGCGGTGCGCAGCACGGCCCGGCCGCGCCGGATCCGGTGCACCAGCAGCGCCAGCCCCAGCGAGGCGGCGAACGTCACCGGCACGATGAACACCGTGAACAGCAGGATCTGGCCGAGCGACTTGCGGAACACCGCATCGGAGAGCAGCGCCTGGTAGTTGTCCAGGCCGACCCAGTGACCCAGGGCGATGCTGCCGCGGGCCTCACTGAGGCTGAGCAGGAAGCTCCAGCCGATGGCGACGTACTTGAAGAGGCCCAGGCCGATCAGCAGGGGCCCGGCGAGCAGTGCGAACGCTCCCCAGGCACGCCAGTCCGGGCGGGAACGGCGGACCGGGGCGGTGCCCCGCGGCTCGGACGCGGGGCACCCGACACGCTCGTGGTGAAGCGTGGGTGGAGGTGCGGACTTCATCATGCGCGCTGCTTGTCGATCTCGCCCTGGGCCTTCTTGGCCGCGTCGGCCAGGAGCCGCTCCGCATCGCCCTTCCCGCCGACGATCTTCGCCGCAGCCGCGGTGAAGAGGGAGCTCACAGCACTGTTCCAGGTGCTGGGGTTGTTCCTGCCGTACTTGGCGGCCAGTTCGACGGTCTCCTTGGCGGGCCCCTGGGTGAGCTTGTCGGCGGTGGCGGCGACGGACGTGCGCGGCGGGATGTGGAGGCCGTAGCTCTGCGACCAGTCCGTCTGGAGGTCGGTCTGCTGGATCCAGAGCCACCGGACGAACTTCTTGGCCGCGTCCACGTTCTTGCCCTTGGCGTTGACGCAGGTGCTCCAGCCGCCGACGCGCACCGCGGGCTTGCCGCCGGGCTTGAAGGCGGGCCACGGCAGGACGCCGAAGTCGTCACCGAGCGCGGTCTTGATGGCGGGCATCGACCAGAGGCCGCCCCACTGCATCGGGACGACGTTCTGGGTGAGGGCGGCGGGATCCCACCAGTCGGTGGTGAAACCGAGCAGCAGGGACCGGTCGTCGTGAAGGCGCTTGAGCCCGGCCACGGCCTCGGCGGCCTGGGGGGAGCCGAAGCCCGCCTTGCCGTCGACGGTGACGAGGTCGCCGCCGTTGGAGAACACGGACAGGATGGCGCTGTCGCCCAGGCCGTTCTGGCCGACGAACAGACCCTTGGTCTTCTTGGAGCTCAGGGCCTTGGCCGCGTCGGCGAGTGCGTCGAAGCTGTCGGGCGGGGTGATGCCGGCCTTGGACAGCACGCTCTTGCGGTAGTAGAGCATCATGACGTCGTCGAGCGTCTTGACGCCGTAGAGCTTGCCGTCGACGGTCACCATGTCGCGGGCGCCCGGGTTGAAGTCGGACTTGGCACTGCCGTAGATGTCGTCCAGCTGGGCTATCTGGCCGTGCCGGGCGAGGCTCTCGCTGAAGTCGCCGATCTCGAAGACGTCCGGGGCCGAGTCGGTGAGCAGGGTCGCGTAGAGCTTGCTGCTGTAGTCGCCCGGGGTCCAGGTGACCTTGACCGCGATGTCCGGGTTGGCCTTGGTGAACGCGGTGGCATAACGGGTGAGGGCCTGCTGGGTGCCGGCCTCGCCGTAGGCGTGGGACCAGACATTCAGGGTGGTCTTCGCACCGGAGGAGCCACCGCCGGCCGGGTCGGTACTGCAGCCGACCGCCGCTCCGGCGACGAACAGGATGGATCCGCCGAGGAATCCTCTGCGGCTAAGCTTGGAGCTCCGTGCGCTCACTTCGCGTCCTTCAGGTTGAGAGGGTCGGGTGTACGTGTTGTTGTCCGGCGCAGCCGGTGTCCGGCATTCACAGTTGGCAGACGGTGATGGACATCGGTTGCGCCGGAAGCTTGGGCCGGCGAACGGGATGGTGATACTCGTTCAGGGGAAAAGGGCCTGGATGCCGACGACGGCGGCGCCGCGGGCCCACTCCTCCCAGGGGAGCGGACGCAGGGTCAGCGGGCATTTCGCCGCTGCTTTGAAGCAGTGCGCTTCGTAGGCGTCCCTGATGTGCATTCCGAAAAGGTCGTAGGTGTCGAGCCCCTCGCCTGTGACGACGACGCGCTCGGGACCTACGAGGTTCACAAGTGTGGCGATGCCGACGCCGATGGCGTGGCCCGCCCTCGCGAAGACGCCCTGCGCGGCGGGGTCTCCACCACGGGCGAGCTGAACGGCGCCGTCGAAGTCCAGGTCCGGGTCGTCGGTGGCACAGCGGATGGCGGCGAGGACGGCATCGCTGGAGGCGATGGCCTCGACGCAGCCGACCTGGCCGCAGTGGCACCGTGGCCCGGCCGGGTCGATGCTGATGTGCCCCATTTCTCCGGCGACGCCGTACGCGCCGGCGACCAGCTCACCATTGATGACGATCCCGGAACCGATCCCCGCTCCGATGGTGACCAGCGCGAAGTACTCGGTGCCGATGCCCTCGCCGAACCAGTGCTCGGCGGCGGTGATGGCCTTGACGTCGTTCTCCACGGTGACGGTCAGGCCGGTCGCCGCGGCGACGGTCTCGGCCAGCGGCACGTCGCGCCAGTTGGGGAGCACGGAGTAGCGGACACGCCCGCAGGGGCGGTCCACGTCGCCGGAGACCGCGATGCCCAGGTGCCGGGTGCGGGCCCGGTACTCGGGTTTCGCGTCGAGAAGTTCGGCGACGAGTTCGGTCAGCAGCCCACATACGGCGGCCGGGTCGCGGTCGCCCAACGGTCGGCTGGCGGTGGTGCGCATGTGGGCCCGCAGGTCGCAGACCGCGCCGAAGAGGGTGTCAGCACTGATCTTCACACCGACGACGAACTCCCGGTCGGGAGTGACGGCCAGCGGGTTCACGGGGCGTCCGGCCCCTGGAGCGGTGCGCTCCGGGGGAAGTTCGTGCAGGTAGCCGTCGTCGATGAGTGGTCGCGCGGCCTTGGTCACAGCGGTCGAGGACAGACCCGTCCGGCGGGCCAGCTCCACCCGGCTGAGCGGGCTTTCGGCCAACAGCAGGGCGAGGATGGCGGTTTCGGCCGGTGCCGTCACCAGTGGTCGCGAGTGGTTTGGAAACACGGCGGCAACCTACGATAAATAAATAACTTCGTCCAGTATTGATTTTCTCGTTCGAGCGGCCCTACGCTCTGGCCCAACTCCGGCCACTTCAAACGTCATTCGGCGTTTCCGTTTGCCCGGGTCCTCACCGACGCTCGACACCCCTCGGGACCTCCTGTGCCTCCCACGCCCTCATCCGTTTCCTTCGACCCCACCCGCGGGCTGGTGGTCCTGCGGACCCCGAACAGCGTCTACGCCGTGCGCATCGGCGCCGACGGCAGCCCCCGGCATCTGCACTGGGGGGAAATGCTCGACACCGACGCCCTCTGTGGACTGCCCGCGCCCACCTCACCTGCCGCGAGCAGCTTCGAGACAGACCCCACCCCGGACGAATTGGCCCCGCAGACCGGTGCGCGGTTCGGGCCGGCCGGCCTCCAGGTGCGGTTCGCCGACGGCACCCGCGGCGCCCAGTGGTCCTTTACCGGCCACACGGTCCGGGACGGAGAACTCTGCCTGCAACTGGCCGACCGCCGCTACCCGTTGGCCGCCGAACTGGGCTACCGCGTCCGCCCCGGCAGTGACGTCATCGAGCGCTGGGTGGAACTCACCCACACCGGAGCCGACGACTCGGGCCCCATCACCGTCGACCGGCTGGACTCGGCCTCCTGGACGCTGCCGCCACTGCCCGACTACCGGCTCAGCCACCTCGTGGGCGGCTGGAACAGCGAGTTCCAGCTACAGCGCGACCGGCTCCCGGTCGCCGAGACCGTGCTCACCAGCCGCCGCGGCGTCACCAGCCACCACGCCAACCCCTGGCTCGCCCTCGACGACGGCACCGCCGACGAGGAACACGGCGAGGTCTGGAGCACCGCCCTGGCCTGGAGCGGAAGCTGGCGCATCACCGTGCACCGCGACCCGGTCGGCCGGACCACCTGGACCGGCGGCTTCGGCCACGAAGGACTCAGCTGGACCATCCAGCCCGGCCAGAGCCTGCACACACCCGTCTTCGCCGGCCTCTACACCCCCGGCGGCTTCGGCGCCGCCAGCCGCGCCTGGCACACCCACATCCGCACAAGCGTCCTGCCCGCCCCCGACCAGGACCGGCCCGTCGTCTACAACTCGTGGGAAGCCACCGGCTTCGACGTCGGACAGCCCGGCCAGCTGCACCTGGCCCGGCTGGCCGCACGTCTGGGCGCCGAACTCTTCGTCCTCGACGACGGATGGTTCGGCGGCCGTACCAGCGACCGGGCGGGCCTCGGCGACTGGACACCCCGGCCCGAGGCGTTCCCCGACGGGCTGCGCCCACTGGCCGACGAGGTGCACCGCCTGGGCATGGCGTTCGGGCTGTGGGTGGAGCCGGAAATGGTCAACCGCGACAGCGACCTCTACCGTGCCCATCCCGACTGGGTCGTCCATGCGGCGACTCGGGACGCGACCGAACTGCGCAACCAGCTCATGCTGAACTTCGCCCGCCCTGACGTCGAGGCCTGGGCCCATCGGACCCTGGACCAGTTGGTGCGCGACCACGACGTCGACTGGTTCAAGTGGGATGCCAACCGGGTCGTCACCGAAGCCGGATGGGCCGGCCATCCGGACCCCGACCGGCTGTGGATCGACCACACCCGCGCTGTCTACCGGATCATGGACCGCCTCCGTTCCGACCACCCCGGCCTTCGCATCGAGGCCTGCGCGGGCGGCGGCGGACGGGCCGATCTCGGCATCCTCGCCCGCACCGACCAGGCCTGGACTTCCGACAACACCGATCCCGTCGACCGGATCAGCATCCAGCACGGCTTCAGCCAGCTCTTCCCCGCTCAGGCCATGGCGGCCTGGGTGACCGACAACCCCAATGTCACCACCGGCCGCACCACCCCTCTCCGGTTCCGCTTCCATGTCGCCATGGCCGGAGCGCTCGGCCTCGGCGGGGATCTCACCGCCTGGTCCGAGGAGGAGCTCGACGAGGCCACCGCGCTCGTCATCCGCTACAAGCAGATCCGCCCCCTGGTCCAGCACGGCCGCCAGTACCGCCTCCACGGCCCCGACGGAGTGACAGCCGTGCATCATGCGTCCCAGGACGACACCGAACACGCCGTCCTCGCCTGGCGCCCCGCAACCCGCTTCGGCCACCCGGCCCCCGGGCTCGCCCTGCCGGCCCTG
Organism: Streptomyces sp. NPDC037301; assembly: GCF_055602785.1. Classification (NCBI taxonomy): domain Bacteria; kingdom Bacillati; phylum Actinomycetota; class Actinomycetes; order Kitasatosporales; family Streptomycetaceae; genus Streptomyces; species Streptomyces sp. NPDC037301. Next base: position 82,976 of record NZ_JBVJWD010000007.1, on the reverse strand, counting down.
GACCCCGCGGCCCGCTACCTCGACATCGACGAGGGCATCACCCACAGCGGCGCCGTCCTGACCCGCCGGGGCATCGACCTGCGGCTACCCGCCGGCGACTACGCCAGCCGCCTGATCCGGCTGCGCCGTACCGTCTGACCCCCGCCCCCTTCTCTCCCCGACCCACGAAGGAACCGAGAACATGCCCACACCCCGCGTCCTGGTCGTCGGAATCGACGGCGTCCGCCTCGATCTGCTGCCGATGCTGGAAACGCCCAACCTCGACGAACTCGCGAACGCCGGCTTCCTCGCGCCCGTCCACATCGACGACGACACACCGACCATGTCGGGCCCCTGCTGGACCACGATCGTCACCGGTGTCGGCGTGGCCAAGCACGGAGTCTGGGGCAACAACTTCACCGGAAACCGGCTTGGGGTGTTCCCCGACTTCACCACCCGGCTGGCCGCCGAGCAGGGGCTGCGGACCTTCGCGGCCGGCGGTTGGGAACCCCTGTTCCTGGCCCGGCAGGGCGGCCCGGTCTTCGCGGCCCCGAGCAGGCTCGCCTACATCGCTCCGCGCGAGGACACCCCGCAGGGCTGGGAGGAATGCGACCAGAGCGTGACCGACGAAGCCGTAAGAATTCTCAGCTCCGGCGAAGACCTCGACGCCTCCTTCGTCTACCTCGGCGCTGTCGACGAGACCGCCCACTTCCTCGCCTGCGGAGCCGAGTACCGAAGCGCGATCGAGACCGCCGACCGGCAACTCGGACAGCTTCTCACCGCCGTACGTGAACGTCCCGACGCCCGGTCCGAGGAGTGGACCATCATCGTGGTGACCGACCACGGCCACCGCGACGAGGGCGGCCACGGCGGTCGCAGCACATTGGAGCGCACCGCCTGGATCGCTGCGAACGGCCCCGGTATCGCCTCCACCACCCCACCGGACAGCCTCCGCCACGCCGATGTCGCCGCCCACGTCTACGCCGCCCTGGGGATCACGCCCGACCCGCACTGGACGCTCGACGGACGGCCCTTCCACTCCCTCACGCCACAGACCGCCTGACGCCGGCAGGAAACCGCCGGCCGGCGACCCCAAGGCGCGGCAGCCAACCACAAGGACGCCCCACTCGCGTCCCGCAGAGAGGTCCCCTCCGTGGATACCACGTCCCTCGACTCCATCGACTTGGCCGCCTTCGACCCCGGCCAGTGGGAAGACGGCGCGAACACCCTCGATGTGGGCGACACCCGAATCAGCCTGCGTACCCTCGCCGACAGTGCCACCCTGACCCTGCAGCACGACGGCGCTGCCGGGACCGACGTTCTCGTCACGGCAACGGCGGACGGCACCGTGACCCTGCGCCTGGACGTCCCACTGGGCGACGCCGTGGGCTTCTGGCACCCCGACGCCGGCTGGGAGCGCACCCTGCCCGCCGACTGGTCGGCATGGCGCGGCCTGTCACTCGTACGATCCGCACCCGTCGGCTGCCTCTACGACACCGCCGGTCGCAGCCTGCTCGCCCTCGCCACCGACCGCACCGTCCAAGAGACCTGGATCCGCTTCGGTGTCTCCGAGGAGCGCAAGCGCTTCGGCGTGTGGCTGCGCCTCCCCCTCGACGCCGGGCAGACCTGCCGAGTCCGCATCCCCGCGCCGGGCACCACCATGGCTGCCGCCCTCCGCCGGCTCCGCCAGTGGCTCGCCTGTCTGCCCGACGGAGAGCCGCTGCCCGTTCCGGAGTTCGCCCGGACGCCCGTCTACTCGACCTGGTATGCCTTCACCCAGGACATGACCGCGGCCGAGGTCGAGGAAGAGGCCGCCCTCGCCGCCGCCCTCGGCTGCGGCCAACTGTTCCTGGACGACGGCTGGCAACTGCACGGCAACGGCCGCGGTTACGCGGGCTGCGGCGACTGGCAGCCGGACCCCGTCAAGTTCCCCGACTTCCGCGCCCACATCAGAACCGTTCGCCAGACCGGACTGCGCTACACCGCCTGGATCGCCCCGCTCCTCCTGGGAGAGCGCTCCTGCGCCTACCAAGCCTGGGCACCGTACGCGCCGCACCACGTCCCGCACCTCGACTGCCACATCCTCGACCCCCGCCACGCCGAGGTGCGCGCGCACATCGCGGACACCTGCCGCACCCTGGTCGACAAGTACCAACTCGACGGCCTGAAAGTCGACTTTCTCGACGAGGCCATGGCCTACGCCGCCGCACCCGCACCCGACCAACCGGCCCCCGGTTACACCCCGGACGTCGGAGAGGCGATGGCCGCGCTGCTCGCCGACATCCGCGACGCCCTGCGGGCCCTGCGCGGCGACCAGTTCGTCATCGAGCTGCGCCAGCCCTACACCGGGCCGGCCATGACCGCACTCGGCAACGCGCTGCGCGCCACCGACTGCCCGGCCGATCCCGTCGCCAACCGCATCCGGACGCTGGACATCGCGCTGCTCGCACCCGGCGGAGCAGTCCACTCCGACATGCTGATGTGGGATCCGCAGGCAACACCGGAAAGCGTGGCCCGCCACTTCCATGGGGCGCTGCACTCCGTGCCGCAGATCTCCGCCCGCCTCACCCGGCTCTCCCCGAACCACCGCGACACCCTCGCATTCTGGCTCGCCACCTGGCGTCGACTGGCTCCCGTCCTCACCTCCGGCCACTACGAACCCGGCCGCCCGGACGAACTCTTTCCCCAGGTAACGGCCACCTGCGGAAACCAACGGGTCATCACCAACTACACCGACAAGGTCATCCCCCTCCCCACCGAGGCCTGGCGTTCTCTCTCCCTCATCAACGCCCCCACCGCTTCACGGATGGTGCTCGACGTGTCCGGACCACCCCGCCGGGTCTGCGTACAGACCTACGACGCCCAAGGCCGATTGCAGCAGGCCACGGCTCTCTCCCTCACACCAGGCATCCACACGATCGAGGTACCGCCCTCCGGATTGTGCGTCCTCGACGGGAGTGTCATGAATCAGGTGCTGACTCTCCACGAAGGAGTCACCTGATCGAGTCCGCTGAGGGCGTGTCGCTTGCCGGGTCCGGCGAAGGGGTCCAGGGTGCCGACGTGAAGTCGGTGCCGGTATCCGTGAACGGTCTGTCCGTCGAGCTGCTGGAGGAGCCGGCCGCGCTCGCGGCGGAGCGTACCGCCGAGGGCGGGCTGCGGCTGACGGGCGAGGGCGGGCTGTTGCCCGAGCCGGCCCAGCACCTCATGCAGGCCGCGCTGGAGACCGAGACGGACCAGCCACCCGGCCGCGGGGGCCGGACAGGCCGGCGGACGTGGGTCACGTTCGGGCCGCAACACCCGCAACGTCTACCGGACCAAGAAGGTCATGACGGAAGAAGACTCGACCGCATCGGCTGCACGATGAAGGACATCCATCGTTGGGTCTACGACACCACTGACCAGAACGTCCGTGTCGCGACCGCCGGCAGTCGCATCGACAGCGACGACGAAATGTTCGGAATCCAACTCAGCCTCCGCGCCTGCATGGCCGATTGCGGCCCGGCCTCGGCCTCGCCCAGCAGATGGTGGACGATCTGCGCGAACCGGAGCCCGCCGCCCGGGTGTTCTGGCAACCGGTCGAGGACTACGACAACATGATGCCCGGCGGAGCACACGAGGCGGCCCCTCAGTCCCAGGGGGCCCGTCCGACCGCCCTGCCGAAGCCGCCCGGTCGAGCCGCTGTTCACGCGCCCGTCGGCGAACGTGCCTCGCCCCGCGACGTGGCCTGAGGCGTCACAGCGTGGCCGCGCCCGTCACGATCGCCGCTGTTCCGGTGAGCAGGAGTGTGACGATGAAGGCGATGCTCTTCGCTCCGGAGCGGCGGTCGGCTGCGGGGTCGGGCGTGTAGACGGCCGGATCCGTGGGGGCGTAGTGGATGGTGAGGTCCCGGCCGAGGGACAGGCCCGGGTCGGGGATGCCGTCGCGGGACAGGACAGTGACATGGGCGCCCTGACGGGTGGTGAATATGACGACGGGGGCGTGGCTCACGATCTCGCCGGCCTCCCCGTCGGTGTAGACGTCCTTGGTGACGGCCACGACATGCGCCGGGACGGCGACGGCCGAGGCCAGCAGGGCGTTGCGGGCGCGCACCGCGCGGATGTCGGGGCTGATCGCCGCGAGGGCGGTCAGCAGGGCGCCGAAGCCGAGCAGTGCCCACGGGTAGCCCCAGACGACGGTCGCATGGATCACCAGCCCGATGAGGAGCAGGACGACCGCGCAGTTGGGGACGTTGCGTCCGCTCTTCTCGCCCGTGGTGTCGATCACGATGAGGAACCGGTGCGGTTGCCCGGGTGGGTAGCGCACGTCAAGTTCCCGGCCCACCCAGGCTTCCTGGATCGCGTCGCCGTGCCTGCCTGCGTTCGGCAGGGTGAACTCCTGCCCGGTGGCCGGGTCCTGGAACGCGATCGTCACCGGTATCCCTGGCTTCTTGGAGTCGCCGTGGGCCGGCTGCGCCACTTCTGCGATCCGCGCCTTCACCCATACCGCTCGCTGGGCCCGGGTCACTCCGGCGAGCGAGCGCCCGTAGCCGAGCAGCGCCAGCCCCGCGGGCACCACCCACCACAGCCCCAGTACCTCGTAACTGCTCATCCGAGCCCCTGCCCTTCTCCGCGGAAGGCAGCCCGCGGGACGCTTCTGCCGCGCACCCGGCACACGGGCCGCGCACGCATGGATAAACCCCGATGTCCGGATGCCGGGAGGGAGGCCGAGGAGGAACTGCGGATGCTCGACGCCGTACGCTCCGATGACGACGGCCATGACCTCGCGGAACCTCTGGGCCAGTGCTGCGCCGACTTTCCCACCGACGGCTGGGACTCCTGAGCCGACTTCGCCGCCGCGCCGTCCCCGCCGCCCATCTCCTCCGCGGGCGAGGCCGCTCAGAGCTCGACACGGAACCGGCCGCCGGACGGGTCGACGACGGCTGGGAGTCGAAGGCCTACGCGCAGGGCGGGATGATGCGAGCGCTTCCAGGTCGTCTCGAACGTCCGCAACCCCGGCCCGCTGACCCGTAGACCGACCGCGACGCCGGATTCCTCGCCGCTCCAGTCGAAGTCGGTCAGGTCGGTGATCTCCGCGGTCGCCGGAACCCCGACGGCGTCGAGCCGCCGGTTGTGCTTTCTGCCGACGACAGTGTTGCCCCAGAACCCCAGGCCTACGGGAACAAGGACCACCGTGAACACGATGCCCATGACCGTGAGCTCCGCGCCGGTGAGGACGGCGAAGCCCAGCATGACCGGACCACACAGGCACATCACCGCGGCAGCGATGTACAGGGTCGCGGCTTCCCCCGGGCCGACCTGCGATATCTGCGCCATCTGCGTCGGCTTGCGGCCGGTCCCGTCCCTGTCCCCGTCGTCGGCCATGTCAGTGCTCCGAGCCCTCGGGCCGGCTCCGCGCCAGCCGGTCCGCCAGGGCTTGCAGGCCGACGAGCCGGTGCGGGTCGTACAGGATGGAGTGGCGTCTGCCGTGCTTGGTGGTGATCGTCAGTCTGCGGCTTCGGCCGGGACGGAACTCCAGACGAGGCTCCTCCCAGACGTGGTACCGGGCGGCGTCGGTGTAGCCGAACACCTCCAGCACCCGGCCGTCGAAGGAGAGCAGGACGGAACCGGTCGCCGGCGCTTCGTGCAACGGCGTCGGGGTCACGGTGCCACGCCGTCCCCGGCATAGAGGTAACCGCCGGGCCGGGCGGGGTCGGACACCAGCAGCACCTGGTCGCCGGTGCGGGGGATCCGCAGTTTAGAGACGACGGTCTGGAGGGTGATCCGGTCCGTGGTCCCGGACGGTTGCAGGACCAGGTCGACGACCGGGTCGAAGTTGACCAGTTTGCCGGTGTCGCTGATCGATACGACGAGGGCGGGTATGGTCGGCGCTCCCATGGCGAGCAACCGCCGGACGTCCAGGCCGGAGTTGTACGCACCGATCGACTGCTGGACTCTGGCGAAGTCCTCGTCCCCGAGGAATGCACGCGTGGCGCGGCCGTAGAAGCCTTTGCCGCCGGCCACCTTGCCGGCGATCTCGGCCGCCCGTTCCTCGCGGTTCTGGCGACGTTTCCTGAAGATTCCCATGACGGCTCTCCTTCTGGTGATGTCCGGTGCGGTTCGGACGCGGGGGTTGGCCGGCAGCCGGAGGGCGACCTCGTTCTCGGCGTTCGGCAGGTACGGGACGGTGACGACGCGGCCGCTCCGGAGGCGGCCGGTCAGGCGGGCGGGGAAAGGCCGTTGGACGGTCGCCTCGTACGACGATCCGCCGGGGCGGCTGACGAGTTGCCCGGCGACCGAGGTGACCGTCCCACGGCCGGTGTCGCACGGTTGACCGTCCTGGTCACGGATTCCCTCCTTGCCGTCGGCCCGGTCTGACGGTGTGGACGCTAGCGGCCAGGGACACCTACCGATCCCAGGTTCGCCCGCCCGTTCCGGACGACGTACTCTCCTCACATGCCGCCTCCGAGCCAGCAGACCGGCGAGCGCCTCCCGCGCGCCATGGTCATCGACCTGGCCTGGCGTGGCCTCGGCCCGGGGCTGGAGTCGCTGAGCGGCCCCGGTGGCGCACCGTTGACCCGGACGGTCAAGCTGATCGTGCTGCCGCTGATCGTCAGGCCGGCGCTGCATCCTGAACTCGCGGCGGACTTCCTCGGACCGGCGCAGGCAGCGCGCCTGGACGCGCTGATCCGGGAGTCAGGTACGCGTCTTGAGGCGACGGCGCAGTGGTTCACGCTGCTCAAGAGGATCCGCCGGGCTCTGTGCATCGTGGCGGGCAACCCTCAGGATCTGTACTTCCAGCGGTGCTTCGAGTTGGCCACCGAGCACGGAAAGCCCTCGGCCGGTGCGGACGCGGTGGCCAGGGCCGTGGTGGAGGACGTGGTCGGCGCGGCCGGCGGACGCACGGTGGAAGTGCTGAAAGACCATTTGGCGGACGCTGTCCGGCGCGCCCGGCTCGACGAGGAACTGGCCACCGCGTGGGAGAGTCATCAGCCGGCCCCGGCCGCCGACGCGGTCGCGGTGGTCGCACTCGCGGCCGAGGTGCTGGAAGCCTGCGGTGCGCCGGGGCGGTCGCGGAACTCGACGGAGTACACGGCCATGGTCGAGGCGGGACACGGAGGATTGTTCGGCCGGGCCCTGTGGGCGGATGCGAGCGGTGTCTGGGGCCGCGACGAACTCCCGGTCCATCTGGGGCTGACCGCGTGCCAGGTGCCGCCGTGTCCGGAGGCCGGGCGGGGTGCCTCGACGGCCACGCTTCCCGCGCCACTGGACCGCACGCTCTTCGAGCGGCTCTTCGTCGTTCTGCAGTCGTCGGCCCGGCGCGAGGAACTGCCGACGGTGCCAGAGCTCGTGGGGCGGGAGGTCGGACGCAGTTGCGCTCCGCTCGGTCTGTACGACGAGAGCCTGCGCGTCGCCGTGGTCCTCGGCGGCCGGCTCGCGGTCGGTCTCGACCCGCTGGGCAGCGGGGATTCCGCGCTGGGGCGGACAGCGGCACACCGGGCCGTCAACAGCCGCTGGCGACGGGAGGCTTCGGTTCTTCGTGCACGCCGGATGACCGTTTCTCCCCGCCCGGACCCGGATGGCGGCGTCCTGGGTGCCCTCGCCAAGGACCTCCGTACCCCCTGGGCCGCGTACATGCGGCGGCTGTGGGTGCGGCTGCACGGGCGGGATGTCCGCGACGCACCGCTGGGCGACATCGCGTCGGCCTGGGCGGTGCTCGACGGGGTCGCCCGCTCGGTGATGATGGACCACCGCGCCAGGGTCCGGTCGGCGCTGCGCACGCTGTCGGCGACCGCCGCGGAAGCGGCCGAACGGAGCAGCGCGTGACGGCGCAGGCCGGCATCGACGTCCATGTCGCGCGGGGTGAGGACGGCACGATCCGGGTCGCCGCCGGTCATGTCCTCGGCCGGGCCGAGGACGGCAGCGACGCGGTCGCAGTGGGTCCCGGCTTCGCCGGGGCCGTTCTCGACGTCGCGGGCGCGGTTCTGGTCTGGCCGGTCCTCGGGGAACCGGGTTTGCCGGTGGCGGAGGTGCATGACGCGGGGCGGGCGCAGCAGTGGCTGTGGGCGGTCTACGGCGAGCGCACCGCCGCTGCCGTGCACGCCTGCGCGGCAGGGGAGCCGGCCGGTGTTCGGGTGACGGCGGACATGACCGCTCTCGCGGGCGGCGCCGCCCGGCTCGGCTTCGGGCACTGGGTGTCCCGGTGGTGGCCGGCGTCTTACACGGACGGGATACCGGCGCTCGAACCGGACGTGCTCGGCCTGGAGCTGGCCGCGCTCACCCACCGGTGCCAGCAGTTGTTCGACGACTTCGGTGATCAGCCCGATGACTGCGTGGCCGACCTGATCGAGGAGCATCAGGCCGCCCTCGACCCGCTGATCCAGTGGTGGTGCGCGGCACCGCAGCCGGCGGACACGGCACGCCACCTGGAGAGCGTCCTGCGGCTGATCGACGACGCGGCGGACAGCGCCGGGCTGGACGGGTCGGCGCTGCGCCGCCTCCGCTCATCCCTGGACCAGCGCCGTCCGGCCGGTACGCCGGTCGGCCCCGGCGCGCTGTTCGCACGGCACGACAACTACGCACTCGCGGCGGGCGAACTGCTCCTCGCGGGCGGCCGGGTGATCGCCCGGGGCTCGGGGACCAACGACTGGCGCCGCTACCCGCCCGGCTTCGTCGACGCTTCCGAGCACGCGGTGTCCTGGACCGCTCGCGCACTCGGCGCGCGACGGCGGATCGAGGTCGAGGTCGTCGCGCACGTAGCGGCACCCGCCGGCGGTGCGCCCCTCGTCGCGGAGGTCCGTGTGAACGGTGGTCTCCCGGACCGGGTGTTCCTCGCCAGACGGGACGACATGTGGACCGGCCGGGCGGATCTGGACCTGCACCTTCCGCCCGGGGGGATGCCGCCGCGTTTCGAGGTGGGTGTCCTGCTGCCCGGATTCGACCCGGGTCCGGGGCCCGAAGCCCGCGAAGACCGCGACGCGATCCGCGCGCTGGTCCGGCGGCGACTTGCGACCGCGGCACAGCCCCTGGCGTTCGACGCGTCGCCGCACGACGCGTCTTCGGGGCCGTTCCTTGCCGAGATCGCCGCTGCCGTCACCGGTGAGGACTACTGACGGATGCCGGGCGAGGACGAGGAGAACGCAGCGGTGATGCGACTGTACGGGGAGCCGTTCGACAGCGGCTTCGCCCTGGCCGAGGAGCATCAGCTGGCTGCTGATCCCGGGGCCGCGTGCGCCGTCTACGAGGAGTTGCTCACCGTGGCCGAGTCCATCGAGGACTCGCCCGACGTGCGGTTCCTGCGGGCGCACCTGCTGTCCGACATCGCGAGCGTCCGGCTCACCGCCACGGACCTGGTCGGGGCGGAGAAGGCCGTCGAGCGGTCCCGCGGCCTGCTGGACGGCATCGCGTCGGTGCCGATGGGGCCGCGTGGTCGTCAACTGTGGCTGGAAGTCCTGCTGAAGACGCTGCTCGCCAGGGCCGACCTGCTGCGCAGGACCGGGCGCCTGGACGAGGCGCTGGGGTGTCTGGACGAGGCGGCGGTCAGGCTGCCCGAATTCGACGATCCCGAGGGGCTGCGTACTTCCGAACTCGGCCTGAACCGGGTGCATCTGCTGATGGATCGGGGCGAGTGGGGAGCGGCCGAGGAGCAGGCATCGGCGCTGCTGTCCACCCTGCCGGCGACTGTCGTGGAGACCGTGCCGCGGCTGCTGACCGCCCTCGGCGTGATCTGCGCCTCGACCGGGCGGCTCGTCCTGGCCGAGGACTACTTCGCCCGAGCGGAGGACGGCTTCCGGGCGATGGGGGACACCGGTGAGCTGCAGTCGCTGGTCGCCCACCGGGCGTACGCCGCGATGCACCGGGGCGACCTCGACCTCGCGGAGCGGTTGTTCGCCGAGGCATCCGCGGCCTTCGAGCGGCAGGGGCGGTTCGGTGACCTGGCGGTCTGTGAACAGGCCCGTGGCTTTCTCGCCGGCAGGCGTGGCGACGCCACCGGCGCAGACGACCTGCTGGGGGCGAGCCTGGCCCGGTTCGAACGACTCGGCGCCTCGATCGCCGCCGCCGACACCATGCTGCTGGGTGCCCAGCACGCCTATGACCGGGGCGACGTCGAGGAGATGAAGCGGCTGGCCCATGAGGCCCGAGAGGTGTACCAGGCGCGGGAGGTGTACGAGCGGTGCGCACAGGTCGACCTCATGCTCGCGAAAGCCCTTGAGCACAACCTGAACCTCACGCACCACGGCGACCGCGAGACGGAGTCCATCGGCACCGCGCTCTCCCTCGCCCTTCCCGCCGCGCTGGCCCTGGAGGCGGCGCGCTACGACTTCGTCACCGCCCACGCGCGCAGTCAGTGGCTGGAACTGGCGGACGAAGCCATGCAGTTGGTCTTCCGCCTCGCCGTACGCCGACAGGACCAGGGGCTGCTCTTCGAACTGGTGGAACACCGTTGCGCGGGCGCCTCCCTGGCACTGGACCGTACGCCGCTGTCGCCGACGCGCACCTCGCTCTCGGGGCCGGCCGAGTCCGCCGCATCGGTCTTCCCGAGTGCGGCAATGAAGGCGTACGGGCATGTCGACGGCCCCATGACGCTCGGGGGTGTGGCGGCGGAGGCCGCTGCCTCCGTCGGCCTGCGCGTCGCGCCGCCGCCGAAGGTGCGGATGTCGCCGGAATCCGGCCGCGTCGCGCTCCAGGAGTACATCGCGGCGGCCGAGTTCCGCTATCACCGGCCGATCGTGAACGAGGAGGAGGTGCCGTTCTGGATCACCGACGATCTGACGAGCCGCCCGGTGGTCCAGGTCCGGCTGGCCGACGCCGGGGACCTGTTCATGACCTGGTCGTGGGCCGGCGGGGCCCGGGGGTTCGGCACCGGCCGCGGGCCCGGTGACGAAGTCGACCAGGCGGTCGGTGCACTGGCCGCCGCGCTACCGGGGGCGGGCGGCGGAGCGGAGGGGATACGGCGAGCGTTCGACTCGGGAGCGATGGCCGATCACCGGACCGAACACCGGCTCGCGCGGGTGCTGGCCGAGGCGCTGTGGCCGGAGGGGCTGACGGCGCAGATACGCCAGGTGTCGGCGCGGGCGGGCCGTCCGCTGGTACGGATTCAGCCGTCGTCCCGGGTCGCCCAGGTCCCCTGGGAACTGCTCGCCGTCGGCGACGACGATGTCCGACTCATCGATCTGGCGGACGTCGTGACCACCGCCCCGGTGTCGTTGCGGCGGCAGGATCCCGCCGCACGTCCGGCGCCGGACGCGGACACCGACGCCGACACGGTCGTTCTCGTCCTTGACCCCCGGGTGCCCGGATTCCGGGCCGACTCCTCGCTCGGCTCGGTCCTGGGACCGCCCGGCTCGGACCCGGAGCTGCTGTCGTTCGTCCAGAGCCGCCTCGACACGGGCGCCGTCGTACCGCCCGTCGCCACCCCGGCCGAGGCATTCCGCCGCACCGACCTGGACCGGGACTGGCTGAGCGGCATGCTCCGCAAGGGGGCGCGCAGACTGATGTACGTCGGGCACGTGAGCGGCGCGCCGGTCGAGGGCGGGCAGAGCGAGGACGGCACGCTCCATCTGTGCTGCGGTCCGGGGACCGACGGCCTGGCCGAGCCGATCCGCACCCATCGGCCGCTGTCCGCCAAGGACCTCCTGCTCGGCACGCTTCCCCTGCGCGCGGACGGGGAGCCGGGTGCGCGGATCTGGCCCGCGCCGTCCCGTGTCGCCCTCATCGGCTGCGAGAGCGGCGGCGATCTGCGGTTCGCCGAGTCGTTCGGCCTGGCGACAGCGATGATCCACAACGGTGCCGAGCTGGTCACCGCCACCCGCTGGGTGCTGCCCACCAGCTTCGCGTTCCACCGGCTGGCCGGCCTGGCCGAGTCCGTACGCCCGCTGTCGGAAGCGATCATCGCCGTCGACACCGCCCACGAGCACCGCGACCCCGTACACCGGCTCGGCCGCTGGCAGCGCGAGCAGCTCAACCGCTGGCGCGCCGGCGGCCGGATCGAGCACTCGCCCCTGCTGTGGGCGGCCATGACCTGCATCGTCGTGTGACCAGCAAGCGCGGTGCCGGTGGAGGCACCCGCACCCGGGACCGTCGACGTTCCCGTCCTGCAACCTGCACCCGGAGAGGACTTGCCCGGCCCTCGCCGAGCACCCGATCCTGCTCGTGACCGGTGGCCCGGGCGCCGGTAAATCGGTACTCCTGGCGCACTGTTTGGTCTGGGCCGACCCACTGCTGTCGCCGACCGTGCCCACCTGCGGCCCGCACCTTCCGACCGGGGCTTCCGATGCGGCGCTCCACTTGAAGGGGCACACCTGCCCCTCGTCCTCAACGGAGTCTGAAAGTGATCAACCTTGGGAAACCTGCTGGCGAACTTGGGCTCTCATGGACGAACATGGAACGTATGAGTGATCAACCCGGACGATGGAGCCGAGCAACCGTCTACCCCGACATGTGGGCTGACCCGGACGACGACCCGCGCAACAGCGAAGGAGCCAGTTCGGACGGCGAGCTCGCGACGCTGCAGGGCTTCCTGACGGACTACCGCATGACCCTGCGGATGAAGTGCGAGGGTCTGGATGCGGAGCAGTTGGCCCGTCGGTCGGTTCCGCCGTCGACGATGTCGCTGCTCGGCCTGCTTCGACACCTCGCCGAAGTGGAACGTGACTGGCGGAACTGGATCAGCGACGGTGATCCACTGCCGAAGCTGTACGGCGAGAAGGACGCGGACTTCGAGGGAGCCGTCGCCGAGCAGGCCGAGGTCGACGCTGCGTACTCCGCTCTGGAGCGCGAGCAGGCCGAGACCGACGCCGCGCTGGCCGAGCACCCGGATCTGAGCGAGCGTCTGGGGAAGGACGGGACCTCAGTTCGGGAGCTGATGGTGCACAGGGTCGAGGAGTACGCCCGCCACTGCGGGCACGCCGACCTGTTGCGCGAGCGCATCGACGGAAGGGTAGGCCAGTGAGGTTTCCTCAGTAGATAACTTCCATTGGTTGTTGAGGGCGAGGGCGAGGGCGGAACGGGTCACCGGTCCGCCCGGAGCTGAGGCATCAGCGTCGTCCTCCGGTGACAGCTGGTTGCTTCCAAGTGTCGGCCTGGGGAAGGTCGTCCCGACTCCACAGGCACGGGAGGGCGACGTGCCAAAAGCGCTTCCATGCTCCGGCGCCGTCCACCCTCGCTGCCGGCCGAGGGGCGGTAGTTGTATGTGACGGACAGCTTGGGCTGGTTGGCCGTGGCGTTCGCGGAGTTGACTCGCTTCCGCGCCTTGGTGTCGTCGGTGGCAGCCGCCCTCTTCGGCGCCTCGGGCGAGAACGCCCGGCTGACATGGTTGCCCAAGCGGGGGTAAGGCTTCCGACGGTTACTCCGGTTGCTGGCGTGGGGCGCCCCGGTTTGGAGGATCCGTCGACTCGCCTGCTGCCCCATTGGAGCCGCCCGTCGCCTCGGACTCCTTGGGGGTCGCGACCTTGACCTCCTTGCCCAGCCGGGCATCCAGCGTGATCGTCCGAGCCGCCTTCAGCTCCACCACGGGCTCACCGGCGAGGGTGTAGTCCGTCACCTGGGACGAGGCCTCGTCCCTCGTGTGGACGACACCCATGACGGAGTAGCGTCCCTGCGGCACTGCGACCGTCTTGGTTCCGTCCTGGGGGAAGGCCTGCTGGAAGGCCCCCGTGTCCAGGTTGAACACCGCAAGCTCGCCGGTCGCCGGGTTTCCGTGCCGGTCGATCGTGTTGACCGTGAGGTCGACGGTGGGCGCCCCCTTCGTCGCGCCGACGGTGGTGTGGATCGCGGTGCCGTCGGTCGCGGTGGCGGTGATGACACCGGTGTAGTCATCCAGGTCGCCGAGCTCGGGGTGGAAGGTCACCGTCACGCTCGCGGTGGAGTTCGCCGGGACCGTCACGTCGGTGGCGCCGAGCGTGAACGTGCCGTCCGGCGCGGGCCCGGTCTCCCCGGAAGAGGCCAGTTGGAGCGAGAGCGTGGTGTCCGCCGCGGAGGTGTTCACATAGCTGACCGTCTTGGTGACCGGCGCGCTCTCGGCCGATGCCTTGCCCATGCTGACGACGGCGGGGCTGGAGTAGAACGGGGCGTCGATGGCCTTGGCCACATCGACTCGGCCGTTGCCCTGCTGATAGGCGGTGTACGCGCCCTGCTTGGCGGTGCCGACCAGCACCTGCTTGAGCCGGTCGGCGGTCCAGTCCGGATGGCGCTGAGCGAGGATCGCCGCGGCGCCGGCCACATGCGGGGTGGCCATCGAGGTGCCGCTGGCCGCGGTGTAGTCGGCGTCGACCGGGGTACCCATCGAGGTGCCCGCGGCGCGCGCGGCGACGATGCCCACGCCCGGCGCGGTGATCTCCGGCTTGACCGCGAAGGTCTCCTTGACCGGGCCGCGGCTGGAGAAGTCCGCGAGCTGGTCCTGCTTGGACACCGCGCCGACGGTCAGCGCGGCATCCGCGGCACCCGGAGAGCCCACGGTCGACTTGCCGGGGCCCGTGTTGCCGGCCGCGATGACGAACAGCGAGCCGGAGGACGCGGTGAGCTGGTCGACGGCCTCGCTGAGCGGGTCGGTGCCGTCACTGGGGGCCTCCGAGCCGAGGCTCATGCTGACGACGTCCGCGCCCTGAGCCACCGCCCACTCCATGCCGGCGATGACGGCCGACTGGGGGCCTTCACCGGCGTTGTTGAGGACCTTGCCGATGTACAGGTCGGCGCCCGGCGCCACACCCTTGTACTTGCCGCCCGACGCGGCGCCCGAGCCGGCGATGGTCGAGGCGACATGCGTGCCGTGACCGTGGTGGTCGACCGCGTCGGGGTCGTCGGTGAAGTTCTGCGTCTCCTTCACCCGCCCCGCCACATCAGGGTGGTTGGGGTCGACACCGGTGTCGAGGACGGCCACCTTGGTGCCGGTGCCGTCGTAGCCCCTTGCCCACGCCTCCGGCGCACCGATCTGCGGCACACTCTGGTCCAGCGTCACCTGCACCGGCCGGTCGAGCCAGAGCTTCTTGATGCCGTTGGCAAGCTTCGGTGCCGTCGCCGCGGCGGCGCTGTCGTCGTCGACCGCCTCCCAGAACGTCACCGCCTTCTTCCTGTTCGCGTGCAGTGCCACCGCGTTGGCGCTGGGCAGCTCGTCGTCCTTCACCGAACCGGCCGGCGCGGCCTGCTTGAGCGCCTTGCCCGCCTTGCCCGGCGCGCCCGAGAAGGTCGCCAGCAGCGGCACGGCGGGGCGGTGCGCGTCGTCGTAGCCGTAATCGACCAGCTTGGTGATGTTGAACAGCTCGCGGTCGAGCTCGTTCGCGGCAAGGTACGGCTGCGCCTTGTCCGGGATGACGTAGACCTCGTCGCCCACCTTCATGGTGGAGAACGCCGCCGGGGTGCCGTCGGGCGCGGGCGCGACCGTCGCCGCCTGCAAGCCGTTGGCGTGGCGCTCCAGCGTCACGACCTCGCCCGTGACGAGGGTGATCGTGTGTGCGGCGACGACCGGGCCGTTCTGCTGCGACTGGGTCGGCCGGGTGGCCGGCTTTTCGGCGGCGGCGACGGCGGGGATGCCGAGCGTCCCGGCCACGCAGGCCGTGGCCAGCAGCGCCGTGAGCGCCCGATGTGAGCGGTGTGGCAAGCGCCGGAGTATGGGGATGGTCAGGTGGACCGGGAGCCTGGATGCCCCAGCCGGTGGTGACTGTCTCATGCGGCAATGACCTTTTCTCAGGGGAGAATGCGCGCGGATACTGCGCGGTTGCGGGGATTGCGCATCGCGCCGAATGGCTGCGATGAACGTGGTGGGTGCCGGCCAGTGCTGCTTCGGACCGATCGGTGGTACAGCGCCGGGCGGCGAACGACGCGTCCCGCTGCTGCGCCAGTGACCTGGCACCGGTCGGTCGGCCTGCGGGGTTCGCCCCGGAACCCGGCCTCGTCCAGAAACCAGGAGGGCTGGGCCGGTCGAGGCGATCCGTCAGATTCGACCGTGCGCCAGAAGCCCTGCGGACGCGGGGAGATGAGCGGCGACAGGCGGACGTAATGATTCCATGCCGTTGAGTGTTGTTCGCGCACTGGCTACCGGACGATTGGGCAGATGACCCAATTTTGCTGCCGCGCCCGCCTAACGGTGGCCGCCGGTCCGGCTGTCGACGACGACGCCGCCTTCGACGACCTTCACGGCCAGTGCCGTCCGGGACGACACCTCGAGCTTGCGCATCGCTGCCTCCACGTGCCGCGCGACCGTCTTCGGCGACAGGATGAGGACACCGGCGATCTCCCGGTTGGTCCGGCCTCCGACGAGCAGCCGGACCACGTCGAGCTCACGGGGAGACAGTTGATCGCCGTAGCTTCGTCGTCCACCGTGCCACGACGGACGCTTCACCCCGACACCGGATGCACGCAGTGTGTGCATGACGCGCTCGGCGTCGCCACGAGCGCCGAGGGTGGACAACCCCTGGAAGGTTTCCGTAAGGACGGAGAGAGCCGCATCGGACCGGTCCGCACGCAGCAGACAGCGGGCCTGTCGCTCGCGGCTGAGCAGGGCGTCGTACGGCCGGGGAAGGCCCTGCCACGCGTCGGCCGCACGCGCGAACAGTTCGGCGGCGCTGAGGGGATCGCCTTGATGCTGGGCCAGGATCGCCCTGCAGGTCGACAAGGCGGCGTGCGGGCCTGGTGCGTGGCGATCACGCACTCCCGCCGCGAAAGCGTCGACCAAGTCGCCGGCTTCGTCGATGCGGCCGGCCATGAGTAGTGCCTCGGCCCGGACCGGGGCGAGTTCGGTGGCCCAGATCCAAGTGCCCTTGCGTTCCAGGAACCGGATCGGCTCGTCGGTCAGCTGCAGCACGTCGTCGATCCGCCCGGCGCCGAGCCGGAGCCTGGCCAGGGCGCCGGCAGGTTCGATGGAGTACTCCGCCCCGCCATGTCGGTCCGCCTGTTCAAGGACGAGCCGCAGGCACTCGTCCGCTCTCTCCTGATCACCGCGGGCCGCGTACAGCAAGCCGGTGACCATGGCCGGCGCCAGGCGACTCACCGGCTGCAGGAGTTCCTCGTCACCGGCCAGCGATCCGGCCCGGTCGGCCAGCCCGTCCCAGGCTCCGGTGAGCCAGTCCAGGTGAGCCAGCGTCACCTGCCCGAGCCTACGAAGTTTCCGGTACTGATACGTGTCGGCCAGCCCTGCGGCCAGCGTGAGCACCCGCCTCGCCTCCGGGTACCTCCCCCAGATCAGCGCCATGTGCCCGACGTTGAGTTGGCCGACCGTGATCTGCTGCCTCTCCGCGGCGGTGGACGCGTCATCGGCGATCAACGCCGCCTCTGCCCACCCCTCCTCCTCACCGAGCAGCAAAAGCCCGCTCGCCCGTCCGACCCGGATGCTCAGCCGGTCCCCCGGCGCCATCGAGACCGGCACCTGCGCCACGCGCCGCAGCCACCTGAGGTGTTCGGCCGCCGGCGTCGTCGTCCCGTACGGCAGGCCGAGAAACACCATGGCGCGGGCTGCCTTCGCCGGGTCGTGCCCGAGGTCGGGCAGCGCTCGTTCCATCTCGATCCGGGACTGCTCGAACGCCTCCGTCTGCTGCAGCAGACGGGCGACATGGAAGCGGATCTCCGCCGCCTCGCTCGGCGCCGGCTCACCGGTGTCCAGCACGAGGCGGAGAGTGTCCATCAGTTCGCGGTAGCGTTCGTGTCCGCTGAGCAGACAGAACGGAACCTTGCTGGTCAGCCGGACCACGTCGGCGGGCGGCAGATCGGCGTTGGTGAGCAGATCGTGCAGCAGGATGACCGCCGTAGCGTCGTCACCCGAGGCGAGGGCGAGGTCGGCAGACTGTTCCGCGTACCGGCACCACGCCGTCGTGTCGCCGGCCTCCCGGAAGTGGCGCGCCAGCTGGGCGACCGGGGACGGGGTGGTGCCTTCGAGGACGTGTGCGGCACGCAGGTGCATCGTCCGCCGCTGCGGCACAGGAATCGCCTCGTACACCGCGCGGCACGCCAGCATGTGCCGGAACGAGACCAGCCCGCGCTGGTCCTCCCTCAGCAGCCCCGAACCCACCGCCTCCGCCAGGCCTGCCAGCCTGCTCGCCGGATCGCCTTCCGGAGCCATCACCTCGACGACGGCGTCCTCGGGGGCGGGGTCGGTGAGTACGGCGGCCGTGCGCAACGCCGCCTGCGCCGCCGGGCCGAGCCGTGCGCCGCGTTCCAGTACGACGTCCCGCACCGTCGGCGGTACGTCGATCTCACTCAGTCGCTGCCGCACCCAGGAATCATCCCGCCGGGTCGGGTCGGCGCGGTTCCACATCAGCCGGACGGACTCCTCGACCGCGAGCGGAAGCCCGTCGGTCCGGTCGTGCAGGATGGTCGCGAACTCGTCGGAAACCCGTTCCCCACCCAGCATCGAGGACACCATCGCGGCAGTCCCGGGGACATCCAACGGCTCCAACGACAGCCGCAGCCGCGCCGCACCCGCCGGTTGCCGCGACGACAACCGCAGCAGCAGAGAGTCCGGCGCGACTTCCTCCGGGCGGTAGCTCACCAGCAGACTGACCTGTTGTCGCGGACGTGATGCCAGGAACAGCAGGAACTCCAGGGTGGCCTCATCTGCCCAGTGCACGTCCTCAACCGCGAGCAACCCGATCCCGAGCCGTTCGAGGATCTCCTCGATGGCCCGGAACAGTCGGTGTCGTGCCGCTGCTGCGTCTTCGGCCGGGTCGGGTGTGGGCGGCAACGCCGATGCCCACTCGGGGAACAACGGCCGGAGCGCCCCCGCCAGCCCGCTCAGGCCGAGCCGGGCGACGTCCTCGGTCGCCGGCCGGATCGCGTCCACCACCGGCCCGAGCGTGAAAGGCTGTCGAACAGCCGGGCAGGCCGCGAGCAGCACCTGCTGCCGGGCCGGGGCATGCGCCGCGAGTAGCTCCTGGACCAGTCGGCTCTTACCGATCCCGGCCTCGCCCTCGATCAGCACGACCACCGGCGGGTCGGACAACGCCGCTCTCAAAGCGGCGAGTTCGCGCTCGCGTCCGACCAAGCCTGGTGAGGCGATCGCCGGCAGGTCGCGTGTGTCGGGATCGCTGGCAGACATTCGCCCCACCGTGGGAGACAGACGACGGCGTGCCCGAACCGTCGTGTGGTCCGGGAACAACATGATCAGAGGTTACAAGGCGGGGCGTCGGGCGGATAGGCCATGTCTGCGGGCGTGGTGTAAAAGACGATCACTGTGGAGTGCTGCTCTCCATCCGAGCCCACTCCGTATCGGACAGCTCACCCCGCCCCATACATACGAGGGTGAACGATCCACGATGCAGGCCGGGAACCGTAAATCGTTCGGTGTAACTCCCATCAAAGGAAGATGCGTCGATGACCGGCGACAACATGACCGAGGCCGAATCTGGTGAGGCGGCCGAGCCGCAGCCGACGCGGGCCGCGAATGACCGACTCATCGACGAGTTGGCCGGCCGCGCCCAGGCCGAGGGCCTCCAGGTGAAGTTGAGGGGCGCCGCGGTGTCCGGGGCTCGGAACGGGTTGGTCAACCGAGGGAGCGGCGGGCGGCTGCGGCGTCGGCGGGGTTCCAGCCGCGTCGGGGGACTGAGCTGAGCAGCAGGCGTGTGTAGGGGTGATGAGGCGCGTCCAGGATCCCGGCCGTAGGGCCCGCCTCCACCACCTGTCCCTCCTTGAGGACCATCACCTCGTCGGTGATGTGCCGGACGACGGCGAGGTCATGGGTGACGAAGAGGAAGCCGATGCCGACCTCGCGCCGGATGGTGCCCAGGAGTTCGAGGACCTGCGCCTGAATGGACACGTCCAAGGCCGCCACGGCCTCGTCGAGGACGAGGACGCGCGGTTCGGCGGCCAGCGCGCGGGCGATCGCCACGCGCTGGCGCTGGCCGCCGGACAGCTTGCCGGGCAGGGCGGCCGCCTCCCGTTCGCCGAGCCCGACCTGGTCGAGGAGTTCGGCGACGCGCTCCCGCCGGGCCGTCGTCTCCATCGGGAAGTGGAGGCGCAGGACCTCCTCGACGCACCGGCCCACGGTCACCCGCGGATCGAGGGACAGGTACGGATCCTGGAAGACCATCTGGATCTCGCGTGCGCGGGCGAGCCGCTCGGCTCTGCCCCGGGCGGGCGCCGAGCGGTCACGACCACCGATGCGGATGGTGCCGCCGTCGGGGCGCTCCAGGCCGACGAGCATCCGCACCGTCGTGGTCTTGCCGCTGCCGGATTCGCCGACGATGCCGAGGGAGGCCCCCGGTGACAGGGTGAAGGACACGTCCTCCACCGCCGTGTGGTCTCCGTACCGCTTGCGCAGTCTCTGAACGACGAGTTCCTCGGTCGCCCCGGTCACAGTTCGATCCCTTCGTCGGCGCGGTGGCACGCGGCGAGTCCGTCGCCGTGGTCCGCAAGTTCGGGCGTCTCCTCAAAACAGCGCGGCTGCGCATGGGCGCAGCGCGCTGCGAAGGCGCACCCCGGTGGGGCCTCGGCGAGGGAGACGGGTCGGCCCGGGATGGGGCGTGGGGCGGCGGCTGCGGCCTCGATACGGGGCGTGCAGGCGAGGAGTCCCGCCGTGTACGGGTGGCGTGGACGGTCGAACAGCGCGTCGGTGCCGCTGGTTTCGACGATCCGGCCCGCGTACATGACGTACACGCGGTCGCAGATCGCCGAGGCCAGTTCGAGGTCGTGGGTGACGAAGAGCATTCCGGTGCCGCGTGCGGCCTGGAGGCGAGTGAGGATCGCGATGATCTCCGCCTGGGTGGTGACATCGAGGGCCGTGGTCGGCTCGTCGGCGACCAGCAGAGCGGGCTCGCCCGCGAGGGCAGCCGCAATGACCACGCGCTGGAGCATCCCGCCGGAGAACTGGTGCGGGTAGCGGCGCAGCGCGCCCCGCGGATCGCGGATGCCCACCGCGTCGAGGAGTTCCTCGGCCCGGTTCTCGGCCGCGGCGGCGGGGGTGCCCGCCCCGCGCAGTCCCTCGGTGAGGAAGTCGCCTACGCGGCGCAGCGGGTTCACGGACGCGCGCGGGTCCTGGAAGATCATCGCAACCTGTCTGGCGCGCAGCCCGGCCAGTTCGGCGCGGTTCATGGTCAGGACGTCGCGGCCCGCGACCCGCACCTCACCACTCGTTCGCGCCCGAGGCGGCAGCAGCCCGAGCACGCTGCGGCACGCGACCGACTTGCCCGAGCCGGATTCGCCGACCAGGCCGACGGTCTCGCCGGCCTCGACCCGCAGCGTGACGCCGTCGAGGATGGGCCGGGCCGCCTGCTCGCCGGGCAGACGGACGCCGAGCCCGTCGATCTCCAGCGCCGGGGTTTCGTACTCGGTCATGGGACTCACCGCTCCCGCTTCGCGATTCGGTCGGCGAGCCCTTCGCCGACGATGCCGAAGGCGACCACGGCGAGGACGATGCACGCGGACGGTGCGAGCGCCGGCAGCATCGCCCCCTGCTGGATCGCCGACTGGCCTTCGTTGATCATGGCTCCCCAGTCGGCCGTGGGCGGCTGCACCCCGAACCCGAGGAAGGACAGCGCGGCGAGATCCATCAGTACGTAGCCGAAGTTCATCGCGGACTGCGCGAACACGGTCGGCGCGATGTTCGGCAGCAGATGACGCAGGCAGATCGTCCAGCCCGACCAGCCCTGCACGCGGTAGGACTCGATGTAGGCGCGGGCCTTCTCCTGGCGGGCGATACCTCGGACCAGGCGTCCGACGTACGGGGTGTAGGCCACGGCCATGGCGATCACGGGCGCGGTCATGCCCGAGCCGAGGACAGCTACCAGGAGGATGGCCAGCAGCAGTCCGGGGATCGCGAAGGCCAGGTCCATCGACCGGGACAGCAGGGCATCGGCCCAGCCACCGCGCCAGGCGGCGACCATGCCGACGAGCGTGCCCAGGAGGGTCGAGGCGCCGACCACGAGGAGCGGTCCGAGCAGGCCCGTGCGCGCGCCGTGGATGAGCCTCGACAGGATGTCCCGGCCCGACTGGTCGGTGCCGAGGAGATGGTCACCGCTGGTGCCCGTCAGGCTGGCCGACAGGTCGAGCACGTCGGGGTCGTACGGTGCGAGCACGGGGGCGAGGACGGCGATCAGGACGAGCACCGCGAGCACGGCGACGCCTGCCGCGAACAGTGGGCCCTGGCTGAGAACCCGCAGTCCGCGCAGGCCCCGGCGGCGGCGCAGCGCATCCGGGGAGGGGGACGCGGGGGAGATGGCGGTGGTCATCGGGAAGCCTCCCCGTAGAGGGACAGCCGGGGATCGACAAGCGGCACGAGCAGGTCGACGATCAGGTTGACAAGGACGAACGCCGCCACGCTGAGCAGGGTGATCGCCTGAACGACGGCGAAGTCCTTGGCTGTCACCGCCTGCACCAGCAGGGAGCCGATACCGGACACGTTGAACGCGGTTTCGACGATCGAGGTGCTGATCAGCAGGCCGGCGAGCATGGTGCCGCCGACGGTGACGATGGGGCCCAACGCGTTGCGCAGCACATGCCGACGGACCACGGCGCCTCCCGCGACCCCGCGGGCGCGGGCCACCTCGACGTGTTCGCGCCCGAGTTCGTCGAGCATCGCTGACCGGGTGACCCGGGCCAGCAGCCCGGCGAATGTGATCGCCAGGGCGAAGGCGGGCAGCGTCAGATGGTAGAGGCGGTCGCCGAGGCCCTCGGGAGTGCCACCGGGCCCGGGAAACCAGCCCAGTTGGACGGAGAAGAGCGAGACGAGCGCGATGGCGCTGACGAACGAGGGAGTGGCCGTGGTGACGCCGGTGCCGAGGAGCACGGCGCGGTCCACCGCCCCGGGGCGCAGGGCTGCCATGATGCCGCCCGTCACGCCGAGGACTGCGACCAGCAGCGCCGCGTAGCCGACGAGCAGCGCGGTGCCCGGCAGGCGGGAGACGATGAGGGAGCCGACGTCCTGGTGGAACTGGGTCGAGCGGCCGAAGTCGCCCTGCAGGACGCCGCCGAGCCACTTCGCGTACTGGACCGGCAGCGGGTCGTCCAAGTGGTACTGCGCACGCAACGCCGCGACCGCGTCCGGGGTCGCGGGACGGCCGTGGAGCAGGAAGGTCACCGGGTCGCCCGGCGCGAGATGCACGGTGCCGAAGACGATGAGCGAGGTGACGAGCAGCACCACCGCCAGTCCGCCGAGGCGGCTCATCAGATAACGCGTCATTACTGCGCGGCCCCGATCGTCGCGGCCCATGGGTAGTACAGCTGGGCGATGCCGGTCGGGGCACCTGACACCCGGCTGCCGAGGAAGACCGAGTAAGGGGCTTCGTACAGCGGGATGATCGGGAGCTCGCGCACGGCGATGCGCTGGAGTTCGGCGGTCAGGTCCGCGCGGCGCGCCCCATCGGGCTCCGCGTTCGCCTTGTCGAAGATGGCGTCGAACTCGGCGTTCGACCAGTTGCCGTAGTTGCCGAAGTCACCCGTGCGCAGGTACTGATAGAACTCCAGCGGGTCGGGCGTGTTGTCGTACCCGTTGGTGATGACGAGGTCCAGTCCCTTACGGGCGCTGGCGTCGACGAAGACGCTGGTGTACGCCTCCGGGGCAACGGACTTCAGCTGGACGTCGAGGCCGATCTGTTTGCCGGCGGCCTGGACGGCATTGGCCACGACGCTGATCTCCGGGGCGAGCGAGCTGGTGACGAGGGTGACCTTGCGCCCCGTGGCACCGGCCTCGGAGATCAGCTTCTTCGCGCCGGCCACGTCGTACACGGGCTCGGGCAGCGCCTTGAAGAAGTCGTCGGCCTTCTCGGGCGCCAGCGCCCACGCGTCACGCGCAGCGGGCGCCTTCGAGGAAGTGCCGATGCCGCCGGCGGCAGCCTTGATGATGTTCTTGCGGTCGAGGGCCATGGAGAGGGCCTGGCGGACCTTGAGGTCTCCGAGCGGGCCCTTGAGGTCGAGCACGGCGAGATCGGCGGCCCCGGTGTTGGGGCCGAAGTACACCTTGCCCTTGGAGCTGGTGCGCAGCTGGGCGAGGGAGGAGGAGGGCACCAGGTAGCCGCCGTCGGCCGTGCCGGACAGGAAGGCGTTGGTGCGGGCGGACGGGTCCTCGATGAAGGTGAATCTCACGGTGTCGGTCTTGGGCGACAGCGACCGGTCCCAGTAAGCGGTGTTCTTCTTCAGGGTGATGCTGTCGCCCTGGGCCCAGCTGTCGAGCGCGTAGGGGCCGGTGCAGTTGACCTTGCCCTTGGGGCCGCCGTAGTCCTTGCCGGCCTTGGCCAGGAAGGCGGCGCTCTCGACGGTGCCGGGGGAGGCCGCCATGAGTTCGTTGAGGAGCACGTCGGGCTTGTTGAGCCGGATCGTCACCTCCAGCGGGCCGCTCTTCTTGATGGAGGCGACGTTCTTGAAGGTCGAGCCCCACGGGGAGCCGGTGGCCGGATCCATGTGGCGCTTGAGGGAGGCGACCACGTCGTCCGCCGTCATGGTCGATCCGTCGTGGAACTTCACACCCGGTCGAAGGGTGTACACCCAGGTCTTCGGGTCCGGGTTCGCGTACTTCACGGCCAGCCCGGGTTCGATCTTCATGTCGGGGGTGACCCGCAACAGCTGCTCGCACACGTTGGCGAGCACGGTGTTCGGCGGGTAGTCGTAGGCGAGGGCGTAGTCGAGCGTGTAGGGCTCGGCGTACAGCGACCAGGTGAAGGAGTCGAGGGAGCCCTTCGCCGCCGGGGAGTTCGGGGTGACGGTGTAGGCGGGGGCGCCGCCGGGCCGGGACCCGGTCGCGCCGGAGCAGCCGGCGGTGGCCGTGACGACGGCGGAACAGACAAGCAGCGCGGTGGCTCTGGACATGCGCAAGGAGACCCACCCCTTTACGGGTGTAGTGACGGGCGCTGGGGGATGGAGCGAGTATTGATGCGGGAACGTTCCCGCGCAAGACTTTGCGGGAACGGTTTTGCTGAGGTCGCGAGGGTGGCAGCATCAGTGCATGACCTCAGCTCCCCAACGCGGCGGCCACACTTCGCGAACTGCCCCGCCCCGCGTCCGTCTCGTCGATGTCGCCCGAGAGGCGGGCCTCTCCAAGACCACCGTCTCGGCGGCCCTCAACGGCACGGGACGGCTCTCGCCGGCCGTGCGGGAGAAGGTCAGGGAGACTGCGCGCAGGATGGGATACCGGCCCAACGCCACCGCCCGGCAGCTGCGTGCGGGGCGGGCCCCGCTGATCGGTTACGTCGTGGGGGAGTTCGCGGGGACCCCGTGGACGTATCTGGAGTCGCCGTACTTCGCCCAGCTGACCGGCGCCACGGCGGCTTCCGCGCTCAAACACGGATACGCCCTGGTGATGCTGCCCGCGGGATCGCTGCACAGCGAGTGGGCCGACCTGCCGCTCGAAGCGGTGATAGTTGCCGATCCGGTCGCCGACGACCGGGTGGTGGAGGATCTGCTTGCCGCCCGTATCCCCGTCTTCAGCGACGGATCGGTGGACGGCAGACCTGGAGCGCGCTGGGTGGACGTCGATGCCGAGGAGGCGGTCCGCGAAACCCTGGAACATCTGGCATCGCAGGGCGCACGGCGGACGGCGCTCGTGCTGCCCGACAGCACCACCCGCTTCCACCGGAAGGTGCTGGCCGCCTACCGGGGCTGGTGTGCCGTACGTGGCGACACGCCCCGGGTGACCTTCGTCGCCGACGCCGGAAACGGCCCGGCGGTCCGGGCCGTGGAGAGCGCGCTGACGGCCGCTGAGCGGCCCGACGCCCTCTTCGTGGTGGCGGAGCTGAGCCCGCCACTCGTCCTGGAGGCGGCACGCCGCCACGGCTACGACGTACCCGGCGACCTTCTCGTGGTGTGTGTGAGCGAGGACGATACGGCCGAACACACGGAACCTCCGATCTCGACGCTGAGCCTTCAGCCCCGGAAAATCGCCGAGGCCGGGACCGAACTCCTCGTCGCCGCTCTGGAGAACGGCGACGAAGAGCCTTCGGGCGTGCTCGTGCCGACGCGCCTGCTGGTCCGGGAGTCCTCGCGGCGGCCGTCTTAGGCCCTCAGGCGGAGTGCACCAGTGAGCCGCCGACGTAGGTGCGCAGGACCTGGGCCTCGGCGATCTCCTCCGGGGGCAGGGTGAAGATGTCCCGGTCCAGCACCACCAGGTCGGCCAAGTGGCCGGGGAGCAGACTGCCGGTGTCGTCGAGCCCGTTCACATGTGCCGAGCCGGCGGTGTAGGCGGCCACCGCGGTGGCGAGGTCGAGGCGCTGCTCCGGCAGGAAGACCCGACCGTCGGTGGCCTCGGGCTCCATCCGGTTCACCGCGACATGGATTCCGGCGATCGGATCGGGGCTGCTGACGGGCCAGTCGCTGCCCGCGGCCAGGGTGGCTCCGGCGCGCAGCAGGGAGCCGAACGGGTACTGCCAGGAGGCCCGTTCGGGTCCGAGGAAGGGGATCGTCAGCTCGTCCATCTGGGGTTCGTGTGCGGCCCAGAGCGGCTGGATGTTGGCGATGGCGCCGAGCCGTGCGAAGCGATCCAGATCGTCGGGGTGGACCACCTGGAGGTGGGCGAGATGGTGGCGGTTGCCACGCCGCCCATGGGCCTCGACGGCTGCCTCGACCGCGTCCAGGGCCTCGCGCACCCCCCGGTCGCCGAGCGCGTGGAAGTGGACCTGGAAGTCGTGGGCGTCGAGCTCGGTGACGTACGAGCGCAGGGCGACGGGGTCGACGAAGCTCAGACCGGAGTTGGCGGTGGCGCAGCCGCAGCCGTCGAGGTAGGGGGTGGTCATGGCTGCCGTGAAGTTCTCGGCGATGCCGTCCTGCATGATCTTCACCGCACGGGCCCGGAACCGCCCGTGGCTCAACTGCTCCCGCTGGGACAGCAGCTCGGGGATCTGCTCGGCCCCCCGCTCGCGGTCCCACCACAGGGCCCCGGTCACCCGGGCGGTGAGCGTGCCTTCACGGGCGGCTGTCATATAGGCGTCGGACGGGTCCGGCTTGCCGCCGAACACGCCCAGCAGAGCGTCCTGCCAGCCGGTGACACCGAGGGAATGCAGCAGCTTCTGGGCCCGCAGCAGACCGGCGAGGCGGTCCGCCGGTGTGCTCGGCGGCACGATCCGGGAGACCAGGGCGGTGGCGCCCTCCTGCAGCATGCCGCTCGGGGTGCCGTCCGGCTCGCGCTCGATCCGGCCGTCGAAGGGATCGGCGGATTCCCGGGTGAGACCGGCCAGTTCGAGTGCCCGGGTGTTGGCCCAGGCGCCGTGGTGGTCGCGGTTGGCCAGAAGGACCGGGCGGTCCGGGATCACCGAGTCGAGGAGCTGCCGGGTGGGCAGTCCGCCGTCGAAGCTCTCCATGGACCAGCCGCCGCCCGTGATCCACGAGCGGTCCGGGTGCGCGTCGGCGTAGGAGCGTATGAGGGTGAGGTATTCCTCGACGCCCACCGTGCCGGTCAGATCGCACTCGGCCAGTTCCATTCCGCCGAACACGGCGTGGATGTGGGAGTCCTGGAATCCGGGGAGCAGCAACTTGCCCTGGAGATCGATGACTTCGGTGTCCGGGCCGATCAGTTCGCGCACCTCGTCATGGCCGACGGCGGTGATGCGCTCCCCGGTGACGGCCAGGCTGCTTGCCCGGGTGCGCGCGGGATCGCCGGTGTGGATGGGGCCACGGGTGAAGATCAGATCGGGCTTGGCCATGAGGTGCTCCAAGGCGAGAGGGAGGGATGTGTCGAACGGTCATGCAACCGAGGTGCCCATTTACATGTCAACGCTGTTGTCGTAAGACTGTGTCCGGCGAGGGGTTCGAGGAGTGGCGGGGCGCAGGCGGCCGCAGGGCGCCGTGTGCGGGACAGCGGCTGCACCGTCGCCCCTGAGCTCATGCTCTACGCGGCGGCATGGCTGCCGGGGAGCGACGGTGAGGGGGCGAGCCCGAGGGTGGCGGCTTCGGTGGGCGCCCCTCGGGCTCGTCGTGCGACTCAGGCGTAGAACCTGTACACCGCCTGGGCGACGCAGGCGGGCTTCGCCGAGCCGTCGATCTCCACGGTCAGGTCGACGACGACCTCGACCCCGCCCTGGACCTCTTCCGCGGACACGACCTGGCCGTGGGCGCGGACCTTCGCGCCGACCCGCACGGGAGAGGGGAAACGGACCTTGTTCAGACCGTAGTTGACGGCCATCGAGACGCCCTCGACCCGCAGCAGTTCGCTCCACAGGGGGATCAGGAGGGAGAGGGTGAGGTAACCGTGGGCGATGGTCCCGCCGAAGGGGCCGTCCTTGGCGCGCTCGACATCGGTGTGGATCCACTGGTGGTCGCCGGTGGCGTCGGCGAAGGTGTTCACGCGCGGCTGGAGGATCTCCAGCCAGCCGCTGTGGCCGAGATCGGCTCCGGCCTGGGCCTTGATCTCGTCGATTCCGTTGACTGTGAGGGGCATGGGGTACTCCCGGGTGCTGAGAGGGATTCAGTCGATGAGGGGCGGTCAGTCGCCGAATTCGGACCGGATGACGCCCTTGAGCAGCTTTCCGGTGGCGTTGCGCGGCAGCATTGTGCCGCGCAGGAGGCGAAAGGTCCGGGGAATCTTGTAGCGGGCCAGCCGGCCGTTCAGATGGGCGAGGAGTTCAGTCTGCGTCGCGGTGGAGCCCGGAGAGAGGACGACCACGGCCCGGCCGACCTCGCCCCACTTGGAGTCGGGCACGCCGAAGACCGCGCATTCGATGACGTCCGGATGTTCGAGGAGCGCGTCCTCGGCCTCGGCGGGGTAGATGTTCTCTCCACCCGAGATGATCATGTCCTTGAGGCGGTCGACCAGATGCACATAGCCGTATGCGTCGACCAGCGCCACGTCGCCGGAACGGAACCAGCCGTCCTCGGTGAAGACCGCGCGGCTCTCCTCCGGAAGATTCCAGTAGCCGGGCGTGACGTTCGGGCCCGAGACGACGACCTCGCCCTTCTCGCCCGGTGCCGTGTCCTCGCCCGCCGCGTTCCGGACGCGGACATCCGTGAAGAAGTGCGGTACCCCGGCCGATCCGACGCGGTCGAGGGAGTCGGCGCGGTCCAGTACGAGTGCCCCGGGCGAGGTCTCCGTCATCCCGTACCCCTGGACGAACGCCAGTCCGCGCTCCAGATAGGCGCGCGCGGTGCGGGCGGGGACGGGTGCCCCGCCGCAGAGGAGGGTCCGCAGGCTCGACAGGTCGGCGGTGTCCCAGCCCGGCGCCGAGGCCATCGCGTCGTACATGGTCGGAACCCCGAACAGACAGCTGACACGGTGCTGTTCCACCAGCCCAAGCGTGCGGTCCGGATCGAAGGAGGACTCCAGCAGGACCGTGCCGCCCTTGAGCAGGGTGGGCAGGGCGGTCATGTTGAGGGCCGCCGTGTGGAAGAGGGGCGCGCTGACGAGCGCGACCTCCTCGCCGGACAGGTCGGTGTCGACGAGGACGTTGACGCTGTTCCAGATGATGTTGCCATGGGTCAGGACGGCGCCCTTCGCCCTGCCCGTGGTGCCCGAGGTGTACATGATCAGGCAGGGCTCCTCATGCCCCACCTCCTCATCGATCTCCTTTGCCGAGGCGGCGGCGATCGTCTCCTCGTAGGCGAGTCCCGGACCGGCCGTCACAGCGATCAGCGTCGCGAGACCGGCCCGGTCCGCGAGCTCCGCCATGTCGGCGGCCGGCCGGTGGGCGTGGACCAGGACGCGGCTGCCGGAGTCGGTGATCTGGTGCACCAGTTCGGGCATGGTGAGACGGGAGTTCAGCGGCACGAAGACAGCCCCGAGTTGCCCCGCCGCGAAGAGGGCCTCCAGGAAGGCCGGATGGTTCGGGCCGAGGAAGGCCACCCGGTCCCCGCGTTCGACTCCTGCGTCACGCAGGGCATGGGCCAGCCGTGTGCAGCGGTCGTGCAACTCCCCGTAGGTGAGGCCGTGACCCTCGTGGACGAGGGCGGGGCGGCGCGGCGTCTTGCGATTGCGCCGGGCGGTCCAGGAGCCGATGCCCTGATTGCGCATGACTCACTCCTCCGTCAGGCCGAGCAGCCGGGCCGCGTTCTCCTTGAGGATCTTCGGACGCACCTCGTCCTTGACCGGCAGCTTCGCGAAGTCGGCGAGCCAGCGGTCGGGGGAGAGCAGCGGGTAGTCGGACCCGAACAGCACCTTGTCCCGCAGCAGGCTGTTGGCGTACCGCACGAGCTGTGGCGGGAAGTACTTCGGCGACCAGCCCGACAGATCGATGTACACCTCCGGCTTGTGCGTGGCCACGGCGAGAGCCTCGTCCTGCCAGGGGAAGGACGGATGGGCGAGGATGATCCGCATCCCGGGGAAGTCGGTGGCGACGTCGTCGACGTCCAGCGGATTCGAGTACTTCAGCCGGATGCCGCCGCCTCCGGGCGCCCCCGCGCCGATGCCGGTCTGCCCGGTGTGGAAGACGGCGATCGCGCCGGCCTCCTCTATGGCCTCGTACAGCGGGTACGCCATGCGGTCATTGGGGTGGAACGCCTGGATGTTGGGGTGGAACTTGAATCCCCGTACCCCGTACTCGGCGACCAGCCGGCGGATCTGGCGCACGGCGGCCCTGCCCTTGTGCGGATCGACCCCCGCGAACGGGATGATCACGTCCGGGTGCTCCCGGGCCGATTCGGCGATCTCCTCATTCGGTACGGGTACGGTGCCGGTGGCCGACTCCGCGTCGACCGTGAAGACCACACAGGCCATCCTCCGCTCGCGGTAGTACGCGGCGATCTCCGGCAGGGTGGGGCGGCGGTGCTCCGCCTTGAAGTACGTGCCGGCGGCGCTGTCCAGTTCGGCGGAGAGCGAGGTCGTGCCCCGCGTGGACACCTCGGCGTGGACGTGCATGTCGATGGCGGTGAGCTCGGCCGTGTTCGGCCCACGGGTGCCGCTGGTGGCCGTGGTGCCCGTCACAGCTGCGGCGCCGGGATGCCGTAGGTCTGCTCGGAGCGGGCGAAGGCACTCGGCCAGGCCGCCGCGACAGCGTCCGCGCTCCAGCCGCCGTCGGTGTAGGCCACGGCGACCTCCTGCGGGTGCGACCAGAGCGCGAGCTTGTCGCCGCCGACGCCGATGCACTGACCGGTGATGCCGGCCGAGGCGTCCGAGGCGAGAAAGGCTACGAGGCCGGCCACGTCCTCGGGGGTGCCGAATCCCTCGCCCTTGCGCAGGCTGTCGGGGAACGCGGTGCCCTCCAGCTCCAGCGCCTCGACGTGCGGGGCGAAGGCCGGAATGGTCTTCGTCATCGCGGTGGCGGCAACCGGTATGACCGCGTTGGCGGTGATTCCGGCGCGAGCCAGCTCCAGCGCCCAGGTGCGCACCATGGCGGCGATTCCGGCTTTGGCAGCCGCGTAGTTGGTCTGCCCGAAGTTGCCGCGCTGACCCGCGGGGGAGCCGGCGACGATCACACGTCCGCCTTCGCCCTGTTCCCGCATCCGTGCGACAGCGGCCCGGACGCAGGTGAACGTGCCCCGCAGGTGTACCTGGACCACCGTGTCGAAGTCGTCGTCCGACATCTTCCACAGCACCTTGTCGCGCAGGACGCCGGCGTTGGTGACGATCGCGTCCAGGCGGCCCCAGCTGTCGACAGCCCGGGAGACCAGAGCATCGGCGGCCTCGGTGGAGCCGACGGGCACCACCTCCGCGACCGCGCGTCCGCCGTCGGCGGTGATCTGTTCCACGGCCGCGGTGGCGGCCTTCGCGTCCACGTCGTTGACGACGACGGCCGCGCCCGAGGCGGCGAGTGAGCGGGCGTAGGCCAGACCCAGACCGCGGCCGCTGCCGGTCACGACGGCGACCTTGCCGGAGAGATCCATGCTGCTTCCTTTCGTGAAGGCCGGTGCGCGGGTGCGGGAAGGGCGACCACAGCGGAGACCGGCGGCCCCAAAGCTAGGCAAAATTCAAACGACGGTCAACAGAGTGCCGAATAATTATCTCCGAGAGCAGCGCGGCGCCTACGCTGTCCCCGTGACCCGACCCCACTCGCCCCAGGAATCGATGGACGCCGCCGAGGGCGGCGCATCTGCCAGGCCGCAGTCGCTGATGATGAGCTTCTTCGGTATCCACGTGCTCGGCCGTGACATCGCGCTCTCTTCGGCGTGCGTCATCGACGCCTTCGCCCGTGTGCGGGTGGGCGAGGATGCCGTCCGCTCGACGTTGACGCGCATGGTCGGCCGCGGTCTGCTGGAGCGGCATCGGCGAGGACGCCGCATGTACTTCTCGCTCACGGAACGCGCGGCCGCTGTCCTCTCCGACGGGCAGGAGCGGATCTGGCGCGACGGAGCCGTCAATCGGGAGTGGGACGGCACTTGGACCCTGGTCGGTTTCTCGCTGCCGGAGTCCAGGCGCCGTGAGCGGCACGACCTGCGCTCGCGCCTGGTGTGGGCCGGATTCGGCCCTGTGCAGAGCGGCCTGTGGGTTGCGCCGCGCCGAGTCGACGTCGCCCCGCTGGCGGCGGAGCTCGGGTTGGAGGACCGTATCAGGGCCTTCCACGGCCAGGCCGCGCCGCCGACCGAGGCCGGGTCTCTGTTGCACGCCGCATTCGACGTGGACGCGATCGCCACCGGCTACCGGTCCTTCATTGATCGGTGGGGTGGCTCCGCTCCGCCGGGTGGAGCGGCGGACGACATGGCGCTGCAGCTTCTGCTGCACACCGACTGGCTGGAACTCGTGCGCGACGCCCCCTATCTGCCCGCCGAGCACTTGCCCGAGGGCTGGCCGGCCGCGCGCGCCGAGGAGCTCTTCCGTGAGTTGGCGCGGCGGTACGAGCCCGGTGCGTCGCGGATCGCGGACGAGATGCTGGACCGGATCGACCTGGCCGACGGAGCCGTGACCGAGGGGGCCGGGGGCGACGAGCCGGGGGGCGGCTGAGGTCTTACGACAACACCGTTGACGTTATAACCCCGAAACTGTCTGATGGCGGCACTTCGGAGGCACGTTCCTCCGTATTCCGAAGGAGCCGCCTCATGGACCCCCTCATCTCGCTCCGGGACGCCGAACCGATCCCCTTCTGGCTGGACGACCCCGACCGGCCCCACGCAGCCCGCGCTCTCGTCGGGGCTGCCCGCTGCGACCTGCTCGTGGTCGGCGGCGGATACAGCGGACTATGGACCGCACTGATCGCCAAGGAACGCGACCCGTCCGCCGACGTGGTGCTGATCGAGGCGCAGGAAGTGGGTGGAGCGGCTTCGGGCCGCAACGGCGGATTCTGCGAAGCCAGCCTCACCCACGGCCTCAACAACGGACTGCAGCGCTGGCCGAACGAGATCGGCCTGCTGGAGCAGTTGGGCCGCGAGAACCTCCAGGCCATCGAGGACACGATCGAGCGGCACGGGATCGACTGCGCCTGGGAACGCACCGGCTCTCTCGTCGTGGCCACCGAGCCCTATCAGGTCGCCGGCCTGACGGAGGAGGCCGAGAGCGCCGCCCGGTACGGCGGCCGCCCGGTCCTCCTCGACGCCGACGCCGTACGGGCCGAGATCGACTCACCCACTTTCCTCGGCGGCCTCTGGAACAAGGACGACGTCGCCATGGTCAACCCGGCCAGGCTGGCCTGGGGCCTGAAGCAGGCGTGTCTGAACCTCGGAGTGCGCATCCACGAGCACACTCCCGCGACGGAGCTCACCGAGGCCGGCTCCGGAATCGCCGTCCGCACCCCCTACGGCCGCATCGACGCCGCGCGCGTGGCGCTCGCCACCAACGCCTACCCCTCCCTGGTCCGCCGCCACCGCCCGTACACCGTGCCCGTGTACGACTACGCCCTGATGACGGAACCACTGACCGACGCCCAGCTGGCTTCCGTCGGCTGGCGCAACCGACAGGGATTCGCGGACAGTGCCAATCAGTTCCACTACGTACGCCTGTCCGCGGACAACCGCGTCCTTTGGGGCGGGTACGACGCCGTCTACCGCTACCGAGGCCGTGTCAGCGCCGAGCGCGACCAGCGGCCGGAGACCTTCGCCACCCTCGCCCGGCACTTCTTCCGGACCTTCCCGCAACTGGAAGGGGTCCGCTTCACGCACGCGTGGGGCGGCGCCATCGACACCAGCACCCGCTTCTGCGTGTTCTTCGACACGAGTCACCGCGGGAAGGTCGCTTACGCCGCCGGCTACACCGGCCTCGGCGTCGGTGCCACGCGCTTCGGCGCGGAGGTCATGCTCGACCTGCTCGCAGGCGACCGCACCCGGCGCACCGCGCTGGAGATGGTCCGGCGCAAGCCTCTGCCCTTCCCGCCGGAGCCGGTCCGCTCCATGGGAATCAACATCACCAAGTGGTCCCTCGCCCGCGCGGACGAGAACGCCGGCCGGCGCAACCTCTGGCTCAAGGCCCTGGACCGCTTCGGTCTCGGCTTCGACAGCTGACACCGGACGCGGCTGCTGCCAGGAGCGGCCCGACGATGCCTGCAGTGAGTCCGTGAGGGAGGCCGACGCCACGGCGCTGTTCCACGATGGGTGTACCGGCGTCGCATCCGTCACCGCCGACCGCATGGCCGAGGACGGCCTGGCGCGTACCCGCCACTACATCGAGCGCGAGGCGCCCCGCCACTGACCGACACCATCAGAGAGGCCCCGCATGACGGAAGACATCATCCGTACCAGCCACGGACCGGTGCGTGGCGAACGGACCGAGACAGGCGTCCGCTTCCTCGGCATTCCCTACGCCCGGCCGCCGATCGGACCGCTCCGCTTCGCCGCGCCCGTCCCCCCGGAGCCGTGGGCCGAGGTCCTCGACGCCCGCGTGTACGGACCCACCGCGCAGCGCCGTCCGTTCGCCGAGGCAACCACCATCCCCGAGCCCTGCGTTCCCGGCGAATCCACCCTGAACCTCAATGTGTTCACCCCGGCCCGCGCCGCCGGGCAGACCGGCCTCCCCGTCCTGGTGTGGATCCACGGCGGCGGCTTCGTCGCGGGCTGCTCGGCCAGCCCCTGGTACGACGGCGCCGCCTTCAACCGCGACGGAGTGGTCCTGGTATCACTGGGCTACCGGCTCGGCATCGAGGGCTTCCTGCACGTGGAGGACTCGCCCGACAACCGCGGGGTGCTCGACTGGATCGCTGCCCTGCGGTGGGTACGGGAGAACATCGCCGCCTTCGGTGGGGACCCGGACAAGGTGACCGTCGCCGGACAGTCGGCAGGCGGCGGCGCGGTCCAGACACTCCTGGCCACGCCGGCCGCGGCGGGCCTGTTCCGGGCAGCGATCTCGGCTTCGGGCGCGGTCATGCGACCGCAGGGCCCCGAGCTCGCGGCGACCGTCTCGGAGCTCTTCACCGCACGCACCGGGATGCCCGTCACGGCCGCGGTGCTCCAGAGCCTGACGGACGAGGAGATCCTGGCCCTCCAGGACGCGCTGAACGCCCCCGGTCCCGATCGCGATGCCCTCCCGATGCTGGTCCTCGCCCCCTTCGCTGACGGAGCGCTGATCCCCGAACCCGTACCGGACGCACTCATCGCCGGCGTGGCGGGCCAGGACATTCCGCTGATGATCGGCTGCACCGCGCACGAGTTCAACGCAGTCGCGGAGGGAGAGGCTGGTCAGGCCCTCACCGACCAGATCTTCCGTGCACCTGCCCTTGCCCTCGCCGAGTCCCGGGCGAGCCGCGCTCTCCCCACGTGGCTCTACCAGTTCGATTGGACCGCGACCGCACCCGCGTTCGAGGGCCTGGCCCACCACTGCGCCGACCTTCCCTTTGCCTTCGACCTTCTGGGCGCCGAAGGGGTCGACAAGGCGTTGGGGGAGGCGCCCCCGCAGCAGCTCGCCGACGCCGTGCACGCGGCCTGGGTCGGCTTCGTCCGCGACCTCGACCCCGGCGCGGCCTGGCCCGCCTACTCCACCGAGCGGCGCGAGACCCGAATCTGGAATACCGAGTCCCGTACGGAGCGCGACCCGCTCCGCTCCGTACGGGAGACCTGGCTGGGTGCGGAGACCTGACCACGGTCACCGCGCCCCGTCGCTACCGGCCCGGCGTGCTGGGCCCGATCGAGGTCGGTGAGGACCAGTGCGAGGGGCGTGCGGCCACGGGCATCGTTGCGGTGTCCATGATGTCCTGCTTGGTCGCGCCCCGGTGGACGCAGGGGCCGTACCCCCGTGGCACGGCGGCCGTGAGGTCAGCGACCAGAGGGATGACGGGGTTGCCGCCGCGCGCCCGCAGGGCGAGATCCTTCAGGTCGAAGCGGGGGGTGTCGGCGGCCTCCGTGACTGCGCGGGCGTCCGCCTCCGGGGCGAGGCCGGCGCATGCCTGGGCGCAGGTGAGAGCGTCCTTGGCGTCGAGCAGCGCCTGGAGGAAGGCGGGGTCGGACGTCGCGGCCTCGGAGGGGGAGCCGGCCCGCCTTGTCGGTGATCAGTATGAGTCCGGGGCGGTCGGTGCCAGGTGGGATTCGCGGGCGAGGAGCGCCATCAGGACCTCGCGCACGTCGGCTTTCGAGCAGGCCAGAGCCCGGGTGATCGGCATCCTGGCCGGGGTATCGACCAGGCAATCTGCCAATGGCGGCAATCTGACAGAGAGATAGGATTCGCCTGAGAAGAATCCGCTCGGTGCACGCGAGCTGCGCCAGGGCCGGACACGGTGGCCGCCCGAGGAGGAGCCGGATGCTGCAGGCGCTGGGATTGGGCCCGGACGAAGAGGCCATCTACACGGCACTGCTGGCCCACCCGACAGCCTCCGCGCAGGACCTCGCCCGGCAGACCGGACTCGAGATGGCCGAGAGCGTGCGCATCCTGCTCGACCTCGCGGCGCGCGGCCTGGTGGCCGTCGCCACCGAGGCCGGGAGTGGGGCACCAGACTCGGCCGATTGCGAGGCCGGCCTCCAGCCTGCCCGCTACCGGCTCACACCGCCCTCGGTGGCCCTGGCCCCGCTTCTAGTCGAGCAGCGCAACGCACTGCACCAGGCCGAGACGGCGTTCTCGATGCTGACCGAGCAGTACCGCACTACCGCCGCACACACTGCGGGCGGTGTCGTGGAGGTGGTCGTCGGCGTGGAGCAGGTCGCACACCGGTTCCACCAACTGCAGCGCGGCGCACAGCGGGAGTTGCTTGTCTTCCTCGTCGGCGAGCCTATCGCGGTGCCGCGCGAGGATACCGACACGTCGGAGAGTTCCGCGCTGGACCGCGGGGTCGACTTCCGGGTCGTGGCTGCCAAGAACTACCTCGACGGTCACGACGTTGTGCGGGACGTGCGGGCGGCCGTCACGGCAGGCCTCGAGCTTCGCCTCGTCGATTCGCTGCCGCTGAAGATGGTTGTGTCGGACCGGGAGCGCGCCATGGTGCCACTGGACACGGCGGACTCCGGCGGTGAGCCGAGCGCAATCGTGGTGCACCACAGCGGCCTGCTGACGGCCCTGGTCCATCTCTTCGAGAAGGAATGGGCCCAGGCCCGGCCGATGTTTGCCACTACCTCGGGTGTGCACGAGGAGTCGGCAGTCGATCAGCAGCCGACCGAGGAGGAACTGGAGGTCCTCGCCCTGCTGCTGGCAGGGATCTCCGACCGGCGGGCGGCATCGCAACTCGGTCTCTCCATACGCACCGTGGAGCGGCGGATACGCCGTCTGATGGACCTTGCCGGAGTGGAGTCGCGCCTGCAACTCGGATGGCACGCTGCACGTACGGGCTGGCTTTGACCTCCTCTTCGGCCTGCGAGCCGTGGACTTTCTATCTGTTGGTGGTCCCCCTGCGAGGGCGGCCGCCAACTCCTGGCGGGTTCCCGCTTCACCGCTGGCGGGCCCGTGAACCGGGCTGGAGACATCTACCGGAGCGGCGGCACGCGCACCCACGCCGACAGATACCTGACCGAGTCCCTGTCGGCTCTCGACGGCTCAGGGGATGAGGGACGAGGGCGAGCGTCGGCCCGGCGAGGTGTACCCCCACCTGCCGGACCCGAAGATTCACCGAGCTGACGAA
Organism: Streptomyces sp. NPDC037301; assembly: GCF_055602785.1. Classification (NCBI taxonomy): domain Bacteria; kingdom Bacillati; phylum Actinomycetota; class Actinomycetes; order Kitasatosporales; family Streptomycetaceae; genus Streptomyces; species Streptomyces sp. NPDC037301. The sequence goes on along the minus strand of NZ_JBVJWD010000007.1, from coordinate 45,289 downwards.
CCAATTGACTTGACCGCGTGACGGAATACCGCCACGTGGGAAACCCGTCACGCACGGCAACCCTATGTGATCCGTATGTCTGCCAGGATGCAGCCGCAGCATGGCATGTTCACGGTTCAAGTAGGGAGACTCATGCATCCCATAGCGCGTATAGCCTTGGGCGCGGCGACCGCCGCCGTCCTGGCTGTCACTGCGGTAGCGCCTTCCGGGGCGGCGGATACGCCGTCTGACGGTGCCTCGGGAAAGAGACCCGTCATCGGCAGCGGGGCCGCAGGAAAGGGTGGCAAGCAGGTCGCGGTCACGCTCATCACCGGCGACAAGGTCCTGGTGACCACGGACACGTCGGGCCGCAGCTCGGCGGCCGTGCTGCCCCGCGAGGACGGCACACAGCCGATTGTGCAGACCTTTCAGATGGGCAAGGACCTCTACGTCTACCCGGAGGATGCCTCCCGGGCGATCGCCGAGGGCAAGGTCGACGAGCAGCTGTTCAACGTCACTGGGCTGATCCGCCAGGGATACGACGACACACACACCGACACGCTGCCGCTCATCGCCACCTACCGGAACAGTGTGAACGTTGCCGACAGCGCGCCGGCGGCCCCGCGTGGGGCCGAGCGGGGCCTGCGCCTCCCGGCTGTGGACGGCGTCGCGCTCAAGGCCGGCAAGGACACTGCCGCCACCTTCTGGCAGGACGTCACCAACACCCGCTCACGTTCTGCCTCCACGTTGAAGAAGCTGTGGCTGGACAGCAAGGTCAAGGCCACGCTGGACCGGTCCACCAAGCAGGTGCACGCGCCGGAGGCCTGGGCCGAGGGCTACGACGGCAAGGGCACCAAGGTCGCCGTGCTGGACACGGGTGTGGACGCCGGGCACCCGGACCTGGTGAGCCGGGTCGCCGCGTCCAAGAACTTCACAGACTCCAACAGCACCAACGACCGGCAGGGTCACGGCACCCACACCGCCTCCACGGTCGGCGGTTCCGGAGCGGCCAGTGACGGCCGCAAGAAGGGCGTCGCCCCCGGGACCGACCTGCTCATCGGCAAGGTCCTCAACGACAGCGGCTCCGGCGCAAGCTCCTGGATCATCGCGGGTATGCAGTGGGCCGTCGACCAGCAGGCCGATGTCGTCTCCATGAGCCTGGGCAACCCCGCGATCGGCGACTGCACCGACCCGCTGGCCGAGGCCGCGAAGCAGCTCTCGCAGAACACGCACACCCTGTTCGTCGTCGCCGCCGGCAACGCCGGCTCGGGCATCGAGACCGTCTCCTCGCCCGGCTGCGCGCCCGGCGTGCTGACCGTCGGCGCTGTCGACCGTGACGACACCACCGCGTGGTTCTCCAGCCGCGGTCCGGTGGCTGTCACCCACACCCTCAAGCCCGAGATCGCTGCCCCCGGCGTCGACATCTCGGCGGCCAACGCGGGCGGACGCGGCGTCTACGCCTACCAGACGATGTCGGGCACCTCCATGGCGACCCCGCACGTCGCAGGCGCAGCGGCCATCGTCCGCCAGGCCCACCCGGACTGGACCGCGCAGCAGATCAAGGCTGCCCTCGTCTCCTCCGCCCGCACCGACGGCAAGGTCGCCGGCGCCGACCAGACCGGGGCCGGCGTCCTCGACGTGGCCGCGGCGGTGCACCAGAAGGTTCTCTCCGCGCCCGCCGTCCAGGGCGGCAGTTACAACTGGCCGCAGGACACCTCGGACCGCACCACCGTGCAGGTGCCCTTCACCAACACCAGCTCAGGCGACCTCGCCCTGAGTCTCAAGGTCAGCGGTGTGCGCGGCAACGACGGCAGCGACGTCAACTCCGGCGTCATCAAGCTGGAGCAGGGCAAGGTGACCGTTCCCGCGGGGGCCACCGTCCAGGTGCCGGTGCGGATCGACCCCACCGCCCATCTCAAGGCCGCCCAGTACGGTGCCGTCACCGGCCGGATCATGGCCACCGGCAGCAAGGCGCACGTCTCCGTGCCGGTCACGCTCTACGTCCAGCCCGAAACGGTCACCCTCCGGGTCGAGGTCATCGACCGCAACGGCAAGCCCGCGACCGGCGCCTCCTCCCTGGACCTGGTCAGCCTCGACACCGACAAGGGCGAGCGCCGCAGCAACCAGGGCGCGACCGAGCAGACGTACAGCGTGCGCCCGGGCGACTACGCCCTCGCCGCCTTCGTGGCCACCTACGATGCGAACAACGCAGCCGAATCCATCGGCTACCTCGGGCGCCCGCAGCTGCGGATCACCCGTGACACCACCGTCGTCCTCGACGCTCGCAAGGCCCACCGGCTGAGCCTGCACACCGACCGGCCCTCGAAGGTGAACAACACCACGTTCAGCTACGCCCGCACGTGGGACGACACCTGGCAGATATCCGGATCGCTCATGGCCGGCAACACCGTCCAGAAGTTCTACGCGGACGTCGACGGACGTGCCGAGAACGGCACCTTCGAGTTCCGGCCCACCTGGCGCGCGACCGGCTCCGAGAACGGCTCGCCCTACGTCTACAACCTGTCGTTCCCGACCCGGGGTCCGCTGCGGTCCGACCAGGTCTACAAGCCCAAGGACTCCAAGCTGGCCCAGGTCACCGAAACGTGGAACGCCATGGGCAAGGAGGCCGACTACATCGACGCGATGTTCATCCGCCCCACCGGTAGCAGCGGCGCCTACGTCCCCGTGAGCCCGTTCGGCACGGTCCACGTGCCCGGCACTCGCACCGCCTACTACACGACCGGCGACGACGCCTGGTACCACGGCGCGATGACCAGCTTCCCGTTTGCCGCGTTCATGAACGACCAAGAGCGCACCTACCGGGCCGGAGAGCGGCGTGCCGAGGAGTGGTACGGCGGCCCTCTGCGGCCGGCCGCGCCGCGCGACGCCGACGGCAAGCTGATGCTGACCGCCGAGCGGCAGGGCGATCTGATCGGCTTCCAGAACGCGCTCTGGCTCGACGCCTCCGGCGACCACTGGTCCTACGGCGGGTCGTTCGGCGACCTCGGTAACCTGGTGCTGAAGCGCAACGGTGAGCAGATCGCCACCAGCACCTATCCGTACGACGCGTTCGAGGTTCCGGCTGAGGACTCCGCGTACGAACTCACCCAGAACCTGTCCAAGATCGACACCTCGGACCGGAACTGGCTGCGCTCCACCGCTGTCACCACCACCTGGAGCTTCCGCTCCCACCTGGAGCCGGACGTCTACTCCCGCGGCCTGCCGATTCTCTTCCCGGCGTACGACCTGCCGGTGGACGGTACGAACACGCTGCCCGCGCAGAGCGGCATCAAGGTCGGCCTGTCGGCCGAGGGCCACGCCGGGTACACCCCGGGCACGATCACAGCGGCCTCCATGTCCTACTCCTACGACGGCGGCACCACCTGGACCCAGGCGCCGACCGAGCAGCAGGACGGCAAGTGGACGGCCGTCCTCGACCACACCGGCGCCGCCGGCAAGCAGGTCACGCTGAAGGCCACCCTCACCGACTCCAACGGCAACGCGGTCACCCAGACCATCACCCGCGCCTACGACGTCCGGTAGCCACACAGTCCGGCCGGGCGGTCTCCCGCAACAGGGGGCCCGCTCGGCCGCCCACCTGCTGCCCCACCCGTGATTATCAGGGCGTACCGCAACCGTGCTCGAGGTGACGAGGCGTCAAAGTTGCCTCAGGCAGGGCGAAGCCCGGTTGACCGGGGGGCAGGGCGGGCAGTGAGCCATCGCCGAGAGCCGCCGCCAAGTTGAGGCCGTCGCGCATTGGCCGCAGTCTGGCACATGGTCAACACCGGGCGGTCATCCGCAGATTCCGCCGGCCGATCGCCTCGACGACCATGGATCCCAGCCTTCTCTTCGGCATGCTTCGGCCAGGCTGCCGACGGTGTTGCCCGCACTCGCGGCCGTACTGCTCACGAGGCGGATGGGCGTGCTGCGTGGGACAATCGGAGAGATTGTTCCCGGCCGGCAGGTTGCGGGAGGAGCAGACATGGAGATCAAGCCGCAGGCGGCGGTCATCCCCAAGATCGACCGGCTCGAGCAGGGGAAATACGGGCCCGTCTTTCCGAAGACGCCGGCGTGTTATGGGTTCACCATCGTCGCGAAGGTCAAGCCGGGCCGGGCCGACGCAATGCGTGCCTACGGCAACACTCTGGCCAAGGCTTTGGAGGAAGACCCCTATCTCCTGGCGCCACTGAAGTTGCACTACCTGCGCTGGGTGCTCTTCGACGACGACACGCGCTTCATGTATCAGGGGATCTTCGATACCGACTTCGACAAGTACACCGAGGACGCCATCGCGCTTTTCGGCAAAGCCGGGGTGAACACGGCCTTCGAGAACCTCGAAGGATTCCCCGAGGACTGGCGGACCAACCCTGAGGCGTTCGTCAGGTTCGTGCGCGAACACCACTGTCCGAGCTTCATCGAGTACGGGGAGTACCCGTACGTGTCCGCTGACGAGGTCAAGAAGGCCCTGCGGATCAAGAGTGCCCTGTCGGAGATGCTCGACCAGTTGCAGTGAGAGCGGGCTGTCGTTGCGCTTGTCACATTGCGGATCGGAGACGAGATGAGCGAGGTCAGGACCGCGCGCACCTACAACCAGAACCACAACCCGCGCGAATACACCCCTGGTCGGCGACGGGTGAGCATCTACGTCTCGTGGAGCTATCCGGCCGAAGCGGGCAGAAATCCGGCTGAGCTGGACAACCGGTTCTCCACGATGACGGAGGTCAGGCGGGTGGCGTGGCCTGCCTACGAGGATCCGAAGTGGTCCGACCCGTTGTATTTCCAGCAGGGCATCGCCGGCTCACTGGAATTGTTCTTCTGGGCCTGGGTGCCGTTCCAGCAGTTCGTCGAGGAGGTCACCGGGCACCCCGTTCCGGTGTATCAGCGCATCGACCAGGCCGGGTTCCGGACCCCGCTCGACGAGCGCGTACTGGCCGACACCGACACTCTCTTCGTGTTCGGGCTGGACCACATGGTCACCGGGCAGGAGGCCAAGCCCGAGGAGGTTGAGGCACTGCGGGCCTTCCTCGGCCGGGAGGACGCCCGTCTGGTCCTGGGGCCTCACCATGACGTCGGGGCATCGGACGATCTGGCCGTTCGGGACGTGGAGTACCACCATCACGGCGATCTCTTGGTCCCCCGCCAGCAGCGATTCGCCACCTACGTCCGGGACTTGATGCAGGGCCTCGCGGTGCCGGTCGAGAACCGCTACGGACTGCGCCCCGCGGTGCGGGAGAAGAACAAGATCGCCCCGCTCTCCACGGTGAGGGACCTGGACGCGAAAGGGTGGCTGGAAGGGGTGACGAACTTCAACTTCCATATGCACCTGCCGCACTACGCCGTGACGACCGACGAGCCGGATGTCATCCACGTGCTGGCCAGGCAGCCGATCGACACCTCCAGGCCGCATCCGTTCACCGAGGCCGGCAACACCGAGTTCAACATGTTCCTGTGGATGCCTCCGAGCGGTGAGCGGGCCGGCGATGTGCTGCTGGCGGACTCCACGATCTTCAGTTCGCTGTTCGGAGGCGACGAGAGTCTCAGGAACTTCTGGCGGAACCTCGTCTCGAAGTAGTGCTGCAGGGAGGTGGACCGTGAGCGGACCTACGCAAGTCGCGTTGGAACTCGACGACATTCAGCGCGGGGTTCTCAGCCCTCGGCCGACTCCCTACGCGGCGACCTACGTGGTGTTCCGCGTCGATGACCGGGCGGCCGGGCGGGAGCTGATGCGGCGCGCGAGCGCGGTGGTGACCTCCGCCGCCGACTCGGTCAGTCCCCGGGGGGACACCTGGATCAGTGTCGCGGTCTCCTGTCACGGCCTGGAGGCCCTGGGTGTGCCGCGCGCATCACTGGACACGTTCGCCTGGGAGTTCCGGCAGGGGATGGCCGCCCGGGCCAGAACGCTGGGCGATGCCGGCGAGAGCAGCCCCGAGAACTGGGAAGCGCCACTGGGCACGCCGGACATCCATGTGGTGCTCACGGCGGTCGCGCCTGACACCCCGCGGTTGGAGGCGGCCCTCGACCGGGCCCGCCCCGCGTACGACCACCTTTCCGGTGTGACCGCGATCTGGCGACAGGACTGTTACGCGCTGCCCACCGAGACCGAGCATTTCGGGTATCGCGACGGCATCAGCCATCCAGCCGTCGAAGGAAGCGGCATCGCCGGGTCGAACCGGCTGGAAGTGCCATTGAAGGCCGGGGAGTTCGTGCTCGGCTACCGGGACGAGATCGGCGGTCTCCAGACCCCGCAGCCGGACGTGCTGGGGCGCAACGGCAGCTACGCGGTCTTCCGCAAGCTCCACCAGGACGTCGCCGCGTTCCGGCGCTATCTGCGGGACAACGCCACTTCTCCCGAAGACGAGGAACTGCTCGCGGCCAAGATCATGGGACGCTGGCGCAGCGGAGCCCCTCTCGCGCTCAGTCCGCAACACGACGACCCCGCTCTCGGTGCCGACCAGCACCGCCACAACGCCTTCCTGTACGAGCGGGACGATCCGGCGGGATTCATCACGCCTGGTGGCTGCCACATCCGCCGGGCCAACCCCCGCGACGCCTCGGTGGCGGGCGAAGTGCGACTGCACCGCATGATCAGACGCGGAGCCGCCTATGGACCGCCACTGCCCGAGGGGGTCCTGGAGGACGACGGTGCCGACCGCGGCCTGATGTTCGCGTTCGTCGGAGCCCACCTCGGGCGGCAGTTCGAGTTCGTTCAGTCGGAATGGATGAACGACGGCGTCTTCTTCGGCGCGGGCAACACCAAAGACCCCGTCACCGGATCCCACGACGGAGTCAGCGTCCTCACCATTCCCCGGCGGCCGCTTCGACGGCGCCTCACCCCACTGCCGCGTTTCGTCGTCACCCGCGGTGGCGAGTACTGCTTCCTGCCGAGCCTGAGCGCCCTGCGCTGGCTCGGGGAACTCCAGAACTGACAGGGCGGCCACGCACGCCGTGGCACCACCGCGCTGCGCACGCAGCGTCTTCCTGCGGTTGCCGCCGGCGAACCAGATCGGTTCAGTCCGTGGACTCCTTCTGCTCGACGACGATCTCCCGCTTGACGATCTTGCCCGTTGCTCCCTTGGGGAGTGCGTCGGTGAATGTGACGATCCGCGGATACTTGTAGGCCGCCACCCGCTGTTTGACATGGTCGCGTATCTCATCGGCCGTGATCCGTGCACCGTCCCGGAGGGTCACGACGGCGGCTATCTCCTCTCCGTAGGTCGCGTGCGGCACGCCGATTACTGCGGCCTCGGCGACGGCCGGGTGTTCGTAGAGCACCTCCTCGATCTCACGTGGGTAGACGTTGTATCCGCCGCGGATGATGAGGTCCTTCTTCCGGTCGACGATGAAGTAGTAGCCGTCCTCGTCGACACGGGCCAGGTCGCCGCTGTGGAACCACCCGTCCCGGATGGCATCCGCGGTCGCGTCCGGACGATTCCAGTAGCCCTTCATCACGTTGTCACCGCGGATCGCGATCTCGCCCACCTCGCCCGGGCCCACCGAGGTGCCGTCGTCCGCCACGACCTTGAGCTCGACCCCGCGGATCGGGAGGCCGATCGAGCCGGCCTTGCGTGGCCTGTCCGGGGGGTTGAACGACGCGACGGGCGAAGTCTCCGACAGCCCATAGCCCTCCAGCACCGTGATGCCGAATGCCCGTTCGAAGTCGTGCAGTACCTCGACCGGCAAGGAAGCACCGCCGGAAACGGCCAGGCGCAGCCGTGAGAGGTCGTAGCCGTCGGGGATCTCGGTGTGGAGCAGGGCTGTGTACATCGTGGGGACGCCCAGGAAGATGGTGGCCCCGTCGTGATGCATGATCTCCAGCGCCTTGGCCGGCTCGAACCGCGGTAGCAAGGTCAACGTGGCGCCCGCGGCGACGGCAGTGTTGAGAGCGCAGGTCTGCCCGAAGGCGTGGAACAGCGGCAGGCCCCCGAACAGTACGTCGCCCGGCCCGACGTGGAGCAGCGTCTCGGTCGCGGTGGCCGCGTTGGTCATCAGGTTGCGGTGGGTCAGCTCGGAGCCCTTCGGGGTTCCTGTCGTGCCCGATGTGTAGAGGATCACGGCAGTGTCGTCCTCTGCCCGGTCGGCGACGTGGGGCATCGGTTCGGTGGCCCGCACTTGGGTGTCGAACGCCGTCGAGTCGGTGACCAGGCAGTCGGCCCCGACTTCCGCCGCGGCCGTTGCGACCTGGTCCGCGCACCGCGGGAGTGTCACTACGATCCGCGATCCGGAATCCCGGAGAGTGAAGGCTATTTCACGGGCCTTCAACAGCGGATTCATCGGTACCACCACGCCACCGCACCGGAGGATGCCGTAGTACGCGACCGGGAAACAGGTGACGTTGGGCATGACCAACGCGACGCGGTCGCCCGGCCGGACGCCCTTGGTCTGCAGCAGTGTGGCGAACCGGGCGCTCGTGTCGTTCAGTTGGGCATAGGTGAGGGCGATCTCATCCTGGCGAACGGCGACGCGGCCGCCGTCGGCCCGGGCGGATTCGGTCAGGAGCGTGGCGAGGTTGTTCATTCGGTTTCCTCTTCGATCTGGGTGGCGGCGTTCACCGTTGGTGCCGGCAGCCGCCGAGGCCCACGGAGTTCTGTGTCGCGATGACGTCGCGGGGGGCAACCCCGCCGCGGTCGGGACCGCCGCCGGTGCTGTGCGGATCTCCCCAGAAGTCGGGCGGCAGGCCGCGTCCCTTCCGTACGGTCAGCCACAGCCGCAGGACGTGGCGCTTCAGTTCGGGCTCGGCGAAGTCCTCATATTCCGTGCGGGAATGAAGAACCGCATGGTTGTTGATGAACAGCAGGTCGCCGACCTCGAAGTCGACCTCGAGCCGGAGTTCCGGTGACCCTGCAAGTGCGTCGACGAGGTCGAACAGTTCCACGTCCGTCGGCTCCAAGCGGGGAATGCCAGGAAAGCGCTGAGCGGATTCGAGGTAGCAGCGGTTGTAGCGCATGCTGAGCTTGCCCCCGCTCCAGGACACGAGCGGGACCGCGGCATACGGGCACTCGCCGGGGGCTTGCTCCTCCCGCCGGTCGAGGAAATGTGTGCGATACAGTCGCTCGAGCAGATCCGGCCGCCGTGCCAGGACGGCGTTGTAGACCGCTGCCGAGCTGACGACGGCGGTCCGTGCGCCGGAGCGGGCCGCTCGCAGGCACAGCAGCCCGAGGGCATCGGATCCGTCGGTGTGGAACGGCAACCTCGCTCTGGTCTGGTATCCGCGCGTTCCAGGGTCGGCAAGGCTACGGCCGGTGTCCCGGGCGTGGCCCAGCATGTGGCCTGATGCGTTCTGCGACACCGGAACACCCAGATGCTGACCCACTCCCCAGAAAATGGTGCTTGCCGCCGCCGCGCTGCATCGCTCGACCGGAATGCCTTTGACGAGGACGAACCCGCGTCCGTTCTCCAGTACGCCGGCGATGCGTTCCAGTTCGCCGGCCAGGGTCGGCAGCGGAAAGTCGCCGGCGGTCATCTTCAGCAGTGGAAGGCCCCGCGCACGCACCGCGCGCAGGGCCGCCTCGAGTTCGTTGATCTGCGCCGGCGAGAGCCGCAGGACCCACTCCTCGGAGTCCGCCAGTTCCGGACCCGCCCACACGGCCGGCCCGGTGCAGGGCCGACGCAGCACGTTGATCACGCTTGTCATGGTGACCTCCCTCAGGTCGTACGTCTCTCTTCGGACTCGTGTGCAGCTCATTGCCGGCTGGAACAGGAATCGTGCGTACGACCTCTCGCCTTTCTTTGTGGAATATTTCTGACGGCTTCGGTGCGTGTCATTGCCCCGAATCCATTGATCTGCAGGAAATTCCGTGCCGCCTTTTCAGGGCTGGTCAGCACTTGAACTTTTTTGCGATGGTGCTCTCCGCTGGATTTCCGATCGGCCGGGACGCCGTATCCAGGTGGAGAACCCCACCGCAGTGGTGCAACGCTAGGTCACGACGTGGCCCATGGCTTGACGTGACGTGACATCTCACTTATCACTTGGGGACAAAGCCCCCCTGGAGCGCGCCCATGAAGCCTCTTGTCCGCAATGCAGCGCTGAACAACTATGTCGAGGTCAGCCAGTCGCTGGGCATCGATCCCCGGGCCCTGATGAAGCGCGTGGGCCTGGACCCTGTCGGCCTCGCGGTCCAGGACAGATGGATCCCCGGCACGGCGGTCACCCAGCTGCTCGAACTCTCGGCGGCGGCCTCACGGCGCGGGGACTTCGGCCTGCTCCTGGCCGAGCGACGCAGCTTCTCCAATCTCGGCCCCATCAGTCTGGTGCTGCGCGACGAGCCCGATGTCCGCAGCGCCCTCGAACTTCTCGTCCGCCATGAGCACATGTACAACGAAATGCTCCGCAGCCGGCTCTCCGGGGCGAACGGCCTGGCCACCCTCAAGGTGAGCCTCGAACTGGGTGAGGCCCTGGCCGCCCGCCAGGCCACGGAGCTGGCCGTGGGTGCCTTCCATGGGGTCCTCCGCAGCTTTCTCGGCGCCCGGTGGCAGCCGTTGTCCGTGTGCTTCACGCACGACGCGCCGGCGGATCCCGGCACCCACCGGCGCCTCTTCGGTCCCGTAGTGGAATTCGACCGGGAGTTCAACGGGATCGTCTTCTACGCCAGCGATCTCAAGGCTCCCAACCCCATGTCGGACCCGCTGCTGCGGACCTACGCCCGGCAGTATTTCGAGTCCATCGCGGTCTCGAAGGACACCACCGTGCTGGACCGCGTGCGTGAGCTGATCGAAGTCCTGCTGCCCACCGGGCGCTGTTCGATCGAGCAGGTCGCAGACAGCCTCGGCGTCGACCGAAGGACGATCCACCGGCACCTCGCAGCCTCGGGCGAGACGTTCTCCGCCGTTCTCAACGCCACACGTACCCAGCTCGCGGAGCAACTCGTGGCGAACCCGCGCCGCTCGTTCACGGAGATCTCCGGGCTTCTCGGATTCTCGGCACCGAGTGCTTTCTCGCGCTGGTTCCGCGAGCGGTTCGGCTGCAGCCCGAGGGAGTGGCGGGTCCGCGGTACCAAGCAGCAGCCTTCCGGCGAGGTGTGACCACCAAGGTTTCTGCAGGGGCGTGGAACGGCCGTTCACGCCACATCCCGGCATGACCCTGCCTGGGCCTGGGGACGACGGCCGCGAGGGCAAGGCATGTCCCCAAGCGGCAAGTCTTCTGTCACCTTCGGTCAAGCGCGCGCAGTTAACCCGCCCTTAACGTTGCCTCACCGCAAGGGACATGGCCGACCCCACGAGAACGGGCAGAAACCCTGCCCGCAGCCGAATGTTCCCTCCCGGGCCCGCCGATCGTATCCGAGCCCCCGGCGAGCCCGGGGACCCGTCTGCAACCCTGCGTCCGCTCCTCGCAAGCCCTCCGGGCCTCGCATCGAAGGCAGTGATGCGTGCGGCGAGTGAAGACCTATCCGACAAAGGAGATGGACCATGCACTTCTTCGACGACTCCCTGTATCCGGAGAACCAGGAGAGGCTGGTCATCCAGGCCGCGCCCTACGGGCCGGAGTGGTTGCCCGGTGACGCCGACGACCTGCCGCTCACCATGGACGAGCACGTGCAGGCGGCCGTCGACTGCTACAACGCCGGTGCCACGGTGCTGCACATCCACGTGCGCGAGCTGGACGGCCACGGATCCAAGCGCATCTCCATGTTCAACGAGCTGATGGCCCGCCTGCGCGAGGCCGTGCCGGACATGGTCCTGCAGATCGGCGGGTCGATCTCCTTCGCCCCCGAGGACGAGGGCGGCGACGCCAAGTGGCTCAGCTACGACACTCGTCACATGCTGGCCGAGATCACTCCCAGGCCTGACCAGGTGACGATCGCGATCAATACCAACCAGATGAACATCGTCGAGCTCTTCGACGACGAGGACATCGAGGGCACCTCGATCGCCAAGCCCGGCTACTACAAGGCCTATCGGGACATGGTGGTCGAGGCCGGGCCGGACTTCTACCTCGAGCACCTCAAGCGGCTCCGTGCCAACGGCATCCAGCCGCACTTCCAACTCGCCAACATGGCGCAGCTGGAGACCGTGGAGCGGCTGATCCGCAAGGGCATCTACAGCGGTCCGCTGGTGCTCAACTACGTTGCCATCGGCGGCGGGTTTGCCGGCCGGCACCCGGCCGATCTGATCGAGTTCATCCGCCGTGTCCCGGACGGCGCCGTGCTCACCATCGAGGCATCAATGCGCGCGGTGGCGCCGATGAACGCGATCGGCATCGCCCTCGGCACGCACGTGCGGGTGGGTAACGAGGACAACCTGTGGCGGCACAAGGGCGAGCGGATGTCCTCCGTGGAGCAGGTCGAGCAGATGGTCAAGATCGCCCATGCGCTCGGGCGTGAGATTGCCACCGGGCAGGAGGCGAAGAAGATCTACAAGATCGGCGAATGGTACTCGGACGCCGACGAGACCCTGGACCGGCTCGGCATGGTGCCCAACCGCCGCCCCGGCCGGCGCGGTTCCATGCTGCGCGACCTCAAGAGCTGACTCGACCCCACTGGCGGCGGCCCGGGTTCCTGCCCCGCCGCCGCCCCACACACGAGCAAATGGAGCACGCCTTGGCACACGCCATTCGATTCCACGAAACCGGTGGCCCTGAGGTCATGCGGTGGGAACAGGTCGTCGTCGGCGACCCGGGTCCGGGCGAGGTACGGATCCGGCACGTCGCCGTCGGACTCAACTTCGCCGACACCTATTTCCGCACGGGCCTGTACCCGGCTCCGCTGCCTGCGGGGCTCGGCGTGGAGGCCTCGGGTGTGGTCGAGGCCGTGGGCGAGGGTGTGTCGCATGTCGCCGAGGGCGACCGTGTGACCTACACCGGCAGTCCGCTGGGTGCCTACAGCACGGAGCGGGTCATGCCCGCGGATTCACTGATCAAGCTGCCGGACGAGATCGGCTGCGAGACCGCCGCGGCGATGACCATGCGCGGACTCACCTCGGCGTACCTGCTGCGCCGGATCCACCCGCTGAAGTCCGGCGATACCGTGCTGCTCCACGCGGCGGCCGGCGGCGTCGGTCTGATCGTCTCCCAGTGGGCGAAGCTGCTCGGCATCACGGTGATCGGCACGGTCTCCAGCGAGGAGAAGGCCGAGGTCGCCCGCGCCCACGGCTGCGAGCACATCATCTACTACCGGCGCGAGAACGTGGCCGAGCGGGTGCGTGAACTGACCGACGGCAAGGGCGTCCCGGTCGTCTTCGACAGTATCGGCAAGGACACCGTCGCCGGATCCATGGCCTCGCTGCAACGCCGCGGCCTGCTGGTGTGTTTCGGCACGTCCTCCGGGGTCCCGCCGCTCGACGCCATGCAACTGGCCATCCACGGCTCGCTGTTCGTGACCCGGCCCGCACTGGCCGACTACATCGCCGAGCCGGCGGAGCGGGACGCCTTGGCCGGGGAGCTGTTCGGGCACGTCGCGGCCGGTCGCATCAAGATCGAGACCAACCAGCGCTACGCCCTTCAGGACGCGGTACAGGCCCATCGCGACCTGGAAGCGGGACGGACCACGGGATCTTCCGTCTTCGTCCTCTGAGCTCGCCGTGCCCCGCACGTGACCCCCAGGAGTGAGCACATGCCCCAGACCGTCCGCCCGAAGGAAGACACGCCTGCCCTGGTGCGTCCGGGCGTCCTTCGTAACTCGATCAAGGTTGAGCCGCTGACCTGCACCATCGGCGCCGAACTGTCCGGTGTGAACCTCGGCGACGCCGCGCGCGACGGCGATCTGTTCTCCGAGATCAAGGCGCTGCTGCTGGAGTACAAGGTCCTGTTCCTGCGGGACCAGGACATCACGCGCGCCGAACACATCGCCTTCGCCGGGCGCTTCGGCCCGCTGGAGGACCATCCGGTGGCCGGCAGCGACCCCGACCAGCCAGGTCTGGTCCGCATCTACAAGGATCTGGACAGCAAACCCGAGCACTACGAGAACGCGCTGCACTGCGACGCAACCTGGCGCGCGTGCCCGCCCATGGGCGCCGTGCTGCGCTGCGTGGAAACACCAGAGGTGGGCGGTGACACGATCTGGGTCAACATGGCTGAGGCCTATCGCAGGCTGCCGGAGCACATCAAGACGCAGATCGCGGGCCTGCGCGCACGGCACAGCATCGAGGCGACCTTCGGTGCCGTGATGCCGACGGAGCAACGTCACGAGCTGAAGGCCCGCTTCCCGGACCCGGAGCACCCGGTGGTGCGTGCCCACCCGGAGACCGGCGAGCAGATTCTCTTCGTCAACGCCTTCACCACGCACTTCGTCAATTACCACACGCCGGAGAACGTGCGCTTCGGCCAGGACTACGCGCCCGGAGCGGGCAGTCTCCTGAACTACCTGATCAGCCAGGCGGCCGTCCCCGAGTACCAGGTGCGCTGGCGTTGGCAGAAGAACAGCGTCGCCATCTGGGACAACCGCTCCACCCAGCATTACGCCGTCCAGGACTACTGGCCCGCCGTCCGCAAGATGGAGCGCGCGGGGGTTGTCGGCGACAAACCTTTCTGAGCCCCGACCAGAGACGAAAAGGTGATGCCAATGGGACTGCACACTGCCGGCACAACGGTGCCGGGGACGTCTCCCGCCGCACCGGCTGTATCCCGTAGCTATGCCTGGCTGGTGTTCGCCCTCGGTTTTGGGCTTCTGCTGTCCGACTACATGTCGCGACAGGTCCTCAACGCGGTCTTTCCCCTCCTGAAAGCGGAATGGCTGCTCTCCGATGCCGAGTTGGGCTCTCTCAGCGGCATCGTGGCCCTGATGGTCGGAGTGCTCACCTTCCCCCTGTCGCTTCTGGCGGACCGCTGGGGCCGGGTCAAGATCTTGGTCATCGCCGCGACGGCGTGGAGCCTGGCGACCCTGGGCTGCGCCATTTCCGCGAGCTACGGCGAGATGTTCCTGGGCCGGTTCATGGTGGGCGTCGGAGAGGCGGCCTACGGGAGCGTCGGCATTGCGGTGGTCCTCAGCGTGTTCCCCATCGGTTTGCGGGCCACGCTCTCCGGAGCCTTCATGGCGGGAGGGTCGTTCGGATCCGTGCTGGGCGTGTCGGTCGGCGGTGTGATCGCCCAGGAGCATGGCTGGCGGTGGGCGTTCGGCGCGATGGGAATCCTCGGACTGGTCCTGGCCGCGGCCTACGGCCTCGTGGTCACCGAGAAGAGGCTGGGCCCGGCGTCCATCCGTAACAGCGCCGTGTCCGGCGAACGCGCCCCCATCAGGACCCAGCTGCCGCGGCTGTTCTCCTCGGTCTCCGTGGTCTGCGCCTACATCGGCAGCGGGCTGCAGATGTTCATCGCGATGGCCCTGCTCGCGTGGATACCCAGTTTCCTCAACCGGTACTACGACATGCCTCCTGCGAAGGCCGGCCTGGCCGCCGGGGTCTTCGCGCTGATCAGTGGCATTGGCATGATCCTCTGCGGGATCGTCGCGGACCGCCTCAGCCGGAAGGCCGCGGCTCGGAAGTGGATCGTTGCGATCGTCTGCGCGCTCGGGTCGTTCGTGCTGTTGATGGCGGGATTCCACTTGCCGGTCGGCCCGCTGCAACTTGTATTGATCGCGGCCGGGACCCTGGTGGCCGGCGGCACCGCCGGTCCGGCGGCCGCCATGGTGGCCAATCTGACCCCCGCCGCCATTGCTGCGACGGCTTTCGCCACCCTCACTCTGGCCAACAGCCTGCTCGGGCTGGCCCCCGGGCCCGCGGTGACGGGCATGCTCGCGGACCACCTGGGCCTGCTCGGCGCACTGCAGGTGATCCCGCTCGTCGCGCTCGCGAGCAGCGTGGCCTTCACCATCGGCAAGTTCTCCTACGAAAATGACCTGCGCCGTCTGGGGCTGTTCCCCGGCCCGGCGCTCAAGACCCCGGAGCTGCAGTCATGAGTCTCAGCGCACAGCCGATGGTCGTCTTCGTCCCCGGACTGCGCGATCATGTGCCGGACCACTGGCAGACCGTCCTCGCCAACAAGATCGCCGACGCCCGAACCGTTCCCCCGCTGGAGAAGGACAGACTGAGCCGCGACGCCCAGGTTGCCGCACTCGACAAGGCGCTGTCGGACATCTCCGGGCCCGTCGTACTGGTTGCCCACAGTGCCGGGGTGATGACCACCGTGCACTGGGCGCAACGACACCGGCGTCCCGTCAAGGGCGCACTGCTGGCGGCGCCGCCGGACTTCGACACGCCGCTGCCGGAGGGCTACCCCACCCTGGAAGCCCTGCGCGAAAACGGCTGGACGCCGACGCCGCGGACACCCCTGCCCTTCCCCAGCATCGTCGCGGCGAGCACGAACGACCCCCTGGCCGCTGCCGATCGCGTCGCCGATCTCGCCAGGGCATGGGGGAGCCGCCTCGTGGACCTCGGCCCGGTCGGACACCTCAACCCTGCCTCCGGCTACGGCGCATGGCCCCGGGCGGAGGAGTTCGTCCGCGAGCTCGCCCGAACCTCGTCCGACATGTCCGCCTGACCGGCGACGGCCTTGCCGCACGGCTCCCTCCTGCCCGCGCCGGGCAGGAGGGAGCCGTGTGCGGCCGAACACCCCTCGTTGCAGACATGTCGATGCGCCCCGTAGGCCCTTCCCCTGGCCGGCCTCCGCGCACCGGTCCCCACCCGCACGACCCCGCCCCTGGAGGCGCTGATGAGCACCGATACCGACCTGCTGTGGTCCCCCAGCCGCTCGACGGCCGAAAGCTCCAACATCGCCGGCTTCATGCGCTGGCTGAGCAAAACACGGGGGCTGTCCTTCTCCGACTACCCGGAGCTGTGGCGGTGGAGCACCACCGACGTGCCCGCCTTCTGGTCGGCGGTATGGGAGTTTTACGGCCTCGACGCCGTCAGCAGCTACGACGAGGTGCTGGCCGACGCGTCGATGCCCGGAGCCTCCTGGTTCGGGGGAGCGCGGATGAACTTCGCCGAGCAATGCTTCGCCCGTACCACCGACGAGCGCCCGGCCTTGATCAGTATCTCCGAAGGCGGCGTTCCGGTGGAGACGTCATGGCGGCAGCTCGGACGCGACGTCGCTGCTCTCGCCGCATCCCTTCGCGAGATGGGGGTGGGGCCCGGTGACCGCGTTGCCGGATACCTCCCGAACACGTCGCATGCCGTGGTCGCGTTGCTGGCCAGTGCCGCTGTCGGCGCGGTGTGGACCGTGTGCTCGCCGGACTTCGGTACGTCCAGCGTGCTCGCGCGGCTGCAGCAGGCGCAGCCGACGGTTCTGGTGGCCGCCGACGGCTACTCCTACGGGGGGAAGAAATTCGACCGACGTCCGGCGGTCGCTGAGATCGCGGACGGGCTGCCCACGGTCCGGCATCTGATCGCGGTCGGCCACCTCTCCACGTCCTCAACCACCTCACCGTGGTCGCAGCGGCCTCAGCTGGAGCAGCACACGTGGTCCACGCTTCTCGACAACCAGGCCGAACTCACCTTCGCCGGCGTCGCCTTCGACCACCCCCTGTGGATCCTGTGGTCATCGGGCACCACAGGCGTACCGAAGGGCATCGTGCAGGGGCACGGCGGCATCGTCGTCGAACTGCTCAAGGCCCTCGGTCTCGGCGTCGACCTGCGGAGCGACGACCGCTACTTCTTCCATACGTCCACCAGTTGGATGGTGTGGAACTTCATGGTCGGCGGCCTGCTGCACGGCGCCACGATCGTCCTGTACGACGGCAGCCCCACATACTCCGACGTCCACGGCGTCTGGAGGGTCGCCGAACAGACGCGCGCGACGATGGTAGGCGTGGGAGCGGCCTACCTGGTCGCCGCAGAGAAAGCGGATGCACACCCAGCAGCTGAGATCGATCTGAGCGCTCTGCGGTCCATCCTGCAGACCGGCTCATCGCTTCCCGACAGCACGTGGCGCTGGGTTTACGACCGTCTCGCTCCCGACGCCTGGCTGCAGTCGATCTGTGGAGGGACCGATGTCTGCTCGGTCCTCGCGGGGGGCTCCCCGCTCCTGCCGGTGCGGGTCGGCCGGATCCAGTGTCCCGCGCTCGGCGTCGCCATCGCCGCCTGGGACGCCTTCGGACAGCCGCTTGTCGGGGCGCAGGGGGAGCTGGTGGTGACGGCACCGCTTCCCTCGATGCCGTTGCACTTCGTCAACGACCCGGAGAATCAGCGCTATCTGGCGAGTTACTTCGATGTCTATCCCGGAGTCTGGCGGCACGGCGATTGGGTCACGGTCGAACCGGACCTGTCGGTCGTGGTGGCGGGCCGTTCGGATTCAACACTCAACCGCATGGGCGTGCGGATGGGGTCCGCCGACATCTACGCCGTTGTCGAGCAGCTTCCCCAGATCGCAGACAGTCTGGTCATCGGCGCCGAACTGCCGGACGGCCGGTACGTCATACCGCTCTTCGTCGTCCTCGCCGAAGGGGAATCCGTCGACGACACACTTCGGAGTGCCATCGCGACGTCGATCACTCACACGCTCTCACCTCGGCACGTTCCGGATGTCATCGTTCCGATAGCTGCCGTGCCGCGCACCTTGACCGGGAAGAAGCTGGAGGTCCCCGTCAAGCGCATCATCCAGGGAGCCCGCGCCGCTGATGTGACCGCTGAGGGCGCCGTCACCCACCCCGAGATGCTGGCCTGGTTCGAGGGGTTCGCCACCAGGCTCCCTTCCGGACACCGACGCGTCCGCCGAGACGGTAGATGATCGCCATGCCCCTTCCTGGGACAGCCCGCTCACCGGATCCATCACAAGCGTCGAAGAACGCGGATTGACGACCCGCAGCAAGGATGCAGGGGCCGCGGATCATCGTCGCCCTGCCCGGCGGAGGTCATTCACCTCCGGCGTTCGCAGTGACACTTACCCAAGGCCGGATGAGGGTGCTCAACCTGTCCGGTGGTGTCGTCACCGCCGGGAAGGAGTGGACCGACGACGGTGCTGCTGCACGGCCGCGGGCAATGAGTTTCCCTGCTTGCGGGCGGCCGACTTCCTGCCGTCCACGAACAAGCAGCCGAGACGCGGGCGCCATCTCTTTCCCCGCCTGCGTGCGGAAGTTCCGTACGACCCAGGGTGGGCTGTTGTGGAACTCCCGCACGTCATGCTTCGTCTGCTGGGGCTTTGGTCCGCACGGCACCGGGCGCGGTCAGTCCGGCGGCGACGAACGCGATGACCGTCTTCGTGGACGGGAACACGGCGGACTCTGTGGGCAGCTTGGCCAGGGGGCGTCCGTTGGTCTCCATCACCAGGCTGAAGGCCGGGCGGCAGCGTTCGGTGACTTCCTGGGCGGCAGGTCGGGCAGTGCGCGCCCGATCCGTACTTCGAAGGGGGCCGGCGTGAAGAGGGTTGGCATGTTGGCGAGTTGGCCTGCGGGCAGGGACGTACGTGCCAGGAGGTGGCAGAGCATGCGGCCGTCGCGGGTGCGGACGAGGTCGGCGAAGCGTTCGACCAGGGTCGGTGTGCGGCTCGTCGCTCTGCCGCAGTCTGGCGTTCGTCGGCGTTGAGGGGCAGAGGGGGCCGGGCCGTTGGACCCGTTGTTGGCCTTCTGTGTGGCCCAGGCGAACATCTCGGCGACCGCGGGGCCGCTGGAGCCGATCTGGGGGTGGCCGAGGCTGTCGCGGAGGGAAGCACTACCCACCGGAGTCCAGGGCGGACGCGGTCGCGCCGTACCAGCCGCATCCCGGAGCGACGATCGAGGCGGTCGCCGCTGATCCGGGAGTCAAACCGGAGACGCTGCGGAACTGGGTGCGGGCGGCCGGAGCGAAGCGGCCCCGGGTATGCCGGCCGGAGGTGCCGGCGGAGCCGCCCATGCCGCTGGCGGCGGAGTAGGCGACCCTGCGCAAGGGGATCCGCGAGTTGGTCGAGTAACGCGAGATCCTGCGGAAGGCGGCGAGGTATTTCGCCGGGGATTGTGTCCTGAACACGAAGGGGAGTTGGCTGTAGGACACTCTCCCGCGCCGAAACGGGCCTCGACTACGCCTCCTCCAAGGCGGTGCTCGTTCCGCTGACCGGCTCCCTCCGGGGCTTCGCCGAGCACGAAGACATCAGGTGTGTCGACCGCATCCACCTCTGACAACCTGCGCCACCACGGCAGTCAGGCT
This sequence comes from Streptomyces sp. NPDC037301, assembly GCF_055602785.1. Lineage (NCBI taxonomy): Bacteria > Bacillati > Actinomycetota > Actinomycetes > Kitasatosporales > Streptomycetaceae > Streptomyces > Streptomyces sp. NPDC037301. Next base: position 25,327 of record NZ_JBVJWD010000007.1, on the reverse strand, counting down.
TGCGACGAGGACGCCCGAGCGCCCGAACGGCGAGGCCACCTCAAGGAGGGGTGACCCCGCCACACACGCCGCTCCTGCTTCGCACACCCGCGGCCTGCTCAGGTCCGTACGCGCAACCACAGGGCTCAGCCCAGCGGACCGTCGGAGGCCGCCGTCGGTACTTCCCGATCGTGGACGTCAGCCCTCAAGCTTCCGGCACAGAAGGGCGTCCGGGGTCTTCCCCGCGGCCCAGGCGCCGGTGAAGGCGACACCCGCGGGTTTGCGCACACACTGGCCACGCACCTCGGCCACTACGCCTACCCGGCCGCCCGCGCCGCGGCGGCCGACCTGCTGCCGGACAAGGTGATCGTGCATGCCACGCTGCTGTCCGCGCTCACGCTCCTCGCCCCGGCCGCCGGCGTCGACCAGCTGGCTTTCGCCACCCGGCTTGCCCAGGCCGACCCGCCCGCCACAATGCAGCTCGCCGACTTCCTCGCCCAGGCCGTCACCGCAGAAGCCGGAGCCGGAGCCGACCGAGCGTGAAGCTGAGAGGCTCACGCTACGCAACCTCCCAGGTCCCCGGATCACCGGGAAGGTACCCGGGGGTCTGGGGGATGGAATGCCCTGTCCGTCTGGGGCGTCTGGGAGGTTCACCCACTGTTTTGCCTGGTGGGCGCGCTCCTGGGGGGAGAGCTGGGAGGCGGAACTCGTCATTCGGCTCGCGACCGCTTACGTCCTCTGAGCGACCGGGCGCGCCCTTCGGCCCGCTCCTTCAGGCGTGTGGTCGAACTTCAACGGTACGTATGGGTTGCACACACCTGGCCGCACGGCCGTGTCAATCCTGAGACATTCCCCGCGAGAGTTGAGGGGCAGGAATTGTGTTGACCATGGTTCTGATGGAGAACACCCGCAGGGCCATTAAGCGAGGCAAGGAGTGTTCAGGATGCGTACGAACTGGAAGTTCGCCGTCACCGTCGCCGCCACTGCGCTGACGGGTGCTGCTGGTGCGGGAGTCGCGCAGGCTTCGCCCGTAACGGCCGGCAGCGCCGCCCCTTCGGCCTGCCGGCCGGCCAACCACACCGCGAAGATCATTGAGGCGCCCGCCAGCGCAGGGCACCACCACTACCGCGTGACGCTGACCGCGCCGCGCGGGTACGAGCCGTGCAAGCTGGCCGGTTCGCCCACCAACGTGCGGTTCTCGGACCGCGGTTCGGAGATCGGGGTCACTGCTGGCCACTACGGCAACCAGGCAACCGTGGTGACCTTCGGCCCGGGCCACCCGGTGCACTTCGATATCCAGGTTCCCAGCAGCGGCCGCAGCACCGCCGCGAGGGAGGCATCGTTCACGCTCCAGGCTCCGGACGGGGAGATCCCCGGCACGTCCGTCGCCCAGGGCAAGCTCACGGTGGCCACCGGTACCCTCGTCGGTCCGGTCCAGCGCGGAGCCTGACCTCCTCCCACAGCCCCGGTGCGTCCCGCGGCAGTGTCACGGCGGCGGGACACACCGGGTCTTTCGTGCACGTCGTACCGCCGAACGGCCTCAAACGTCACGTCTTCTCGTAGTGCGCATCTTCAGTCCTCGACACGCTCCAGGACCACATACGCGCATGGACCGGCACATGCCCCACCTGCCACCGCGACATACCGAAGAGGAGCGCGCCGAGTTGTCGCGTTGGGTGGGTGGTGGGGCGGGGTCTCGTCCGGCCGAGCGCGCGGATCGTCCTGTCTTGCGCGGATGGTGCGTCAAGTTCCCAGGTGGCGGCCGACTTGGGCGTGAACGTGGCGACGGTACGCAAGTGGCGCTCCCGGTTCGCGGGCCTGCGGGTGGCGGGCTTGGTCGACGAGCCGTGGCCGGGCCGGCGCAAGTCGGAGCTGGTACTCAGTGAGGCCGAGCGCGCGCAGTTGACGCGCTGGGCGAGGCGGGCGAAGGCCGCGCAGTTTCTGGCACTGCGCGCGTAGATTGTGCTGCGGTGTGCGGAGGGCGGGACGAACAAGCAGGTCACCGCCGAACTCGGGGTGGCACAGGCGACGGTCAACCGCTGGCGGTCGAGGTTCGTGCTGGCTCAGGCCCGGGACGACCACCTGTCCTGGCGAGAGGCGGTTGGGCAGGGTGTCGGCCCGGTTGAGTTGCGCTGTGAACCCGTTGGCGGCTCACACGCCGGCGCCGAGCGAGCCGTTGCCGAGAGGCATGGCCTGTGGCGGTGCGGTGTTCGGCTGGTCGAGTATCACGTCCGACCGGCCGACCACGCCTGGCACGTCGACCCGAAACGCGCCGTCGTGCCATGCGGTGCTCGCCCCGTCGCCGACGGACGCTGAGGAGACCCCCGGCCGAACGACCACAGCGATGACGGACGCGAAGGCCAATGCGACGGACATGGACCGATGCCTTTTCCGGAAATGGAACGACAGTCCTGTCCTCCTCAGGTCGCCATGAGGAGGACACAGAGATTGATGAAACGTATGACCCGGCGGCCGACCCAGGTGAGCTGCGCAATGCGATCGGCGACCGAAGTACGCAGGTGCGCACGCCCGTTTCCGCGCAAGGCAGGACGAGCTCTGCTTCCGGTGGGCGGAGGTCACCGGAAGCCGGACCGTCTCAGGCATGCAGGACGCAGTCCACCACCTGCCCTGAGGGGAAGGCGACCCGGGGCGGTGCGGCCTGCCCGCACTCGACACGTGCCAGCGGGCAGCGCGGGTGGAACCGACAGCCCGGCGGCGGGGCGATCAGGCTCGGCGGTTCCCCCGGCGACGAGGTGATGTCGAAGGCGCTGCCCGCGTCCGGGGCAAGGAGCCGCTCTGGGTCGGGCGAGGAATCCAGCAGGAGCTTTGTATAGGGGTGTTTGGGGCGCTGGATGACTTCTTCGGTGGGCCCCGACTCGACGATCTGTCCCGCGTACATCACATGAATACAGTCCGCGAGATAGCGGGCGCTGGCGATGTCGTGGGTGATGTACAACAGGCTGAGACCCTCCTCATCCCGCAACCGGGCAAGGAGGTTGAGCATGTCCAGGCGGATCGACACATCGAGCATCGAGATCGGTTCGTCGCCGATCAGGACACTGGGGCGGACCGCGAGGGCACGGGCGATCACGACGCGCTGACGCTGGCCGCCGGACAGTTCGTGGGGCAGCTTGTCGATGAATTGCTCGGCCGGTGTGAGGTTGACCTTCTCCAGGAGTTCGAGGACCTGGAGCCTGCGTTCGCTCTTCGAAGCCGCCGCATGGCCGTGCAGCCGCAGCGCCCTTTCCAGATTGTGCCGGACCCTGCGCTGCGGGTTGAGTGAGCCGAAGGGGTCCTGGAAGATCATCTGTACGGCCGAGTGATAGGCCCGCGCGGCCTTGGACTTCGGGTGCACGGCGGTGCCGTTCAGCCGGATCTCCCCCGCGGTGACACCGTGGAAGAGGGCGAGGAGCCGGGCGAGTGTGGTCTTGCCGCTGCCGCTCTCGCCCACCAGGGCGACGATCTCGCCCCGGTGGAGCGTGAGATGGGCTTGCTCCACGGCGCGCACCACCTGATGCCGGCCGAGGCCGCGGCTGACGTCGAAGTGGCGACTCACCCCGACCGCCTCGAGTACGGGCGCCCGCTCACGGGCCTGCGCGGGAACGGTGGTCGTCACCGGTTCAACTCCTCGTGTGGGGCGGATTGTTCCGCACGCTCGGCCGCAAGCAGGGGATCGCACGTATGCAGATGGCAGGCAACCTGACGGTCTCCCGCCGCTACGAGCTCGGGGGTGCGGGTGTCGCAAGGTGCGAACGCCCGGTCGCAGCGCGGGTGGAAGGCGCACCCTGCGGGAGGGGACACCAGGCTCGGCGGGGCGCCGGGTATGCCGGTCAGTTGCCGCTTGGGCGCGAAGAGCGGCGGGAACGAGTCCCGCAGACCGCGTGTATAGGGGTGTTTCGGGTCGGCGTAGAGAACCTTCGCCGGGCCCTCCTCCACAATGCGTCCGGCGTACATGATCGCGATCCGGTCGGCAAGTTCGAGCAGCAGGGACAGGTCATGGGTGACGAAGACCACGGCGAAGCTGAGCTGTTCGCGCATGCGGAGCACCTGCGAGAGGATCTGGCGCTGCATCACCACGTCGACGGCCGTGGTGGGTTCGTCCATCACAATGAGGGACGGTTCGCAGGCCAGGGCAAGCGCGATCGAGGCGCGCTGACGCATGCCGCCGGACAGCTCGTGCGGATAGGCGCGAAGCCGGTCCGCGGAGATGCCGACCATGGCGACCAGTTCGGCTGCCCGCTCCCACGCGGCCTTCCTGCCCATCGTCGGATCGTGGGCGCGCAGGACGTCGGCGAACTGCGCACCGAGCCGCATCACCGGATTGAGCGCATCCATGGCGGACTGCATCACGATCGCCATCTCACTCCACCGCAGCCGGCGCAGCGCGCGCTCCGGCTGCGCCACCAGGTCCAGAGGGACGGAGCCCTCTCGGTGCAGGTGGATCGAGCCGTTCGTGGTCACGGCGGGCATCCGCTGCAAGCGGGTCAGTGCGGTGACCAGCGTCGACTTGCCCGATCCTGACTCACCCGCGACCCCAAGGATTTCACCCCGGTGCAGGTCGAAGGTCAGCTCGCGGCAGGCCACGACACCGGGGTCGGGCGCGGGCCTGACGTATTCGACGGTGAGGTCCTTCACCTCGAGCAGGAGGTCCTGCCGGTGCTGCGCGGGGTCGGCAGCGACCGCGCTCTCCGGGTATGCGGCGCCGGTCATGACGGGACCTCCTGGGTATGCGGGGCGGCCGACGTCGGGACCGGCCGGGCAGCCGCCTTGGCACGCCTGTCCACCTGGCGGACGAGGCTGCGCCGTGCAGCTTTGAGACGAGGGTTGGCGATCTCGTCGATGCCGAAGTTCACCAGACCGGTGGCGAGGCCGAGCAGGGCGATGCAGGCTCCCGGTGGCACGAACCACCACCACATTCCGCGCAGCAACGCCGACTGCTGGTTGGCCTGCTGAATCATCGTGCCCCAACTGACCGCGTCAGGGCTGGTGATACCGAGAAAGGCGAGCCCGGCCTCGGCGAGTACCGCCCCGACCACCGCGTGCAGGAACATCGCGGAGATCCAGCCGGCCAGGTGCGGCATCGTCTCGACGCACACCAGACGCCATCGGCGCTCGCCGAGCATGCGCATCGCCATGATGAAGTCCCGCTGGCGCAGGCTCAGGGTCTGGGCCCGCAGGGTACGCGCACCGCCGGGCCAGCCGAAGAAGCCGATGAGGAGCCCGATCATCAGCACCCCGCCGCCCTGCAGATATCCGGCGACAACGAGGATCAGCGGGAAGACGGGGACGACCAGGAAGAGGTTCGTCAGAAAGTTGGCGAACCCGTCGGCGTGGCCGCCCGCGAACGAGCCGATGACTCCCACAAGCACCGCGATGGCGGTACTGATGGTCCCGGCGATCAGCCCGACCATGATCGAGCCGCGAGTTCCGACGAGGAGCTGCGCAAGGACATCCTCTCCGCCAGTTGTCGTACCCAGCCAATGCGCGGCGGACGGCGGCTGCTGGGTGGCCTGGTAGTCGATGGCGTGCGGGTCCAGACCGAGCAGGGAGTTGAGGCTGGGGCCGAAGATCGCGAGCAGGCCGTACAGGAACAGGATCGCGAGGCCCGTGCGGACCTTCCAGCTGTGCAGGAAGTCCTTCATGGTTCAGCTCACCTCCCGGGTGCGCGGGTCGAGGAGGCTGTACAAGGAGTCCGCGACGAAGTTGGTGAACAGGGTCGCCAAGGTCACGAGCAGGAAGACCGCCTGCATGAGGGGGTAGTCCCGCTTGTCGATGGCGTCGAACAGCAGGAATCCGATACCGGGGTAGGAGAAGACCATCTCGGTCAGCAGGGAGCCTCCGACGACATGGCCGAGGGCCAGCGCGAAGCTGGTGAAGCTGGGCAGGATCGCGTTGCGGGCGCCGTAGCGGGTCATCACCCGCCAGGGAGACAGGCCCTTGGCACGCCCGAGCTGGACATAGTCCTCGCTGACGGTGGTGACCGTCATGTTGCGCATGCCCACCAGCCAGCTTCCGGCGGAGGCGAGAATGATCGTCGCCACCGGCAGAGCTCCGTAGTGCAGCAAGCTCAGGACGTAGCCGATCGATCCGGGCGCCGCGTCGGGTGCGTATCCGCCGGAGAGCGGGAACCAGCGCAGCTTGAAGCCGAGCACCCAAACCGCGAGCAGGGCGATCCAGAAGTACGGCACGGAGGTGGTGAACATCGCCAGCGGGGCCATCACCGAGTCGGCGAGGCGCCCCGGCCGCCACCCGGCGACGACGCCGAGGACGATCCCGATGACGAAGGCGAGGACGGTGGAGATTCCGGCCAGCATCAGGGTCCAGGGAAGGCCCGTCGTGATCAGGTCGGAGACGGGCACGGGGAACCGGCTCACGGAGACGCCGAGGTCCAGATGCGCGAGGTTGCCGAGGTAGTCGACGTATTGCTGGAACAGGTTGGCTTTCGGGTCGCCGAACAGGGCCCGGATGTTTTCGACGGCCCCCGGCGGCAGCTGCTCTCCCCCGGAGGTCTTCTGGAACTGGCGGAGAATCACCTCAGCGGGGTCGCCGGGCATCAGGCGCGGAATAAGGAAGTTTGCGGTGACAGCGGCCCAGGCGGCGACCAGGTAGAAGCCGATTCGCCTGCGCAGCGGCCGCCAGCGGCCGGAGGAACGGCGGCGCCCGGGCGCTGCGGCCGGGGCAGGTGGGGCCCCGGCCGCTGCGGATGTGGCGGAGGAAGGAGTTTCCTCCGCGGTGCATTCGGTCATGGCGCGGTCCTTGTTCCTATTCGGCCGGCTTGAGGTGCTGGAGGGTCAGGGTGAAGTCCGGGCCATTCATGAAGTGCGGGATGTAGCCGTCGCTGCCGGGCTTGGGCCAGCCCTTCCACCGGCTGGTGTTGATGTCCATGAACCACACACTCTGGAACAGTGGGCGCAGCGGCACCTGTTCGGCGACGATCTTCTCGAGCTTCGCCGAGATCTCCTTGATCCGCGCCGGGTCGTCCGTGGCACGCAGCTGGTCGAGGAGGCGGTCGGTCTGCGGGTCCTTCCAGCGTTCGGTGTTGTTGAAGTTGGAGTTCTTGCCGATCGGCTTGGCGTACGAGCTGCCGAGCATGGCGGAGTAGGACTTGTAGACCCCGGTGCCGCTCCCGGCATAGTTGAAGGCCATGCCGTAGTCACCCTCGTTGACCTCGGGGTCGAAGCTGGAGGACTGCACCGGCGTCACCTTGACGTTCAGGCCGAGAGCCTTCTTCGCCTGGTCCGCGAAGCCACGTGCGTAGGCCTGCCAGTTGGCGTACTCCTGGACGATCTTCAGTTCCAGGGGGTAGGACTTGCCCGCCTTGACGAGCTTGCCATCCTTGACCGTGTAGCCACCGGCCTTGAGTTCCCTCTTGGCGAGCGCGATGTCCTGCTGGTTGACCTTGCCGCGGTACTCGTCGGCGATGACGTCGCCATAGGCCTGTTCGTCGAGCCCGGTGATGTTCGCGGGGGCCTGGCCGGTGTTGTTGAGCGAGAGCATCCTCTGGGCGTCCACAGCCGCGGAGAGGGCGCGCCGCACATGGACGTCGTCGTACGGGGCGACGGCATTGTTGAAGTACAGGGCCGTGCTGCCGCCCGTCGCGTACACCGCGTAGACGTTCGTCTTCGGGTTTTTCGCCACGAAGTCCTTGTCGGCGTCGGCCCACGCGGACGTGGCCAGGTCGAGTTCGCCGGTGAGCATCTTGGGCTTGGTCGCGTCGTCGAGGAGCGCCGGGACCTTGATGGTCGGTACGGCCACTCGGGCGCCCCAGTAGTCGTTGCGAGCCTTGTAGGTGACCTGCTGGCTGCTGAAGCCGCCGAGGGCGTACGGTCCGGTGCCGACCGGATTGTTGTTGGTCCAGGTCTTGAGGTCCTTGCCGGCCCACTGGTGCCGCGGAACGATGTCCAGGTTGCCGGTCCCGAAGCCGCTGAGCTCGGAGTAGGCCGCGTGGTCCCAGGTGACCTTGACGGTCGCGCCGTCCACCTTGGTCACCTTCTTGTAGGTGACGCCGGCGCGGTTGAGTTCGGGGTGCTCCAGCATGAGGCTCAGTGTGTAGACGACGTCGTCGGCGGTGAGCTTCTTACCATCCGACCAGGCAACATCGGTGCGCAGATGGAAGGTGAGCTCGGTGCCCTTGCTGTTCCAGTCGAAGGACTTGGCCAGCCAGGGGTCCACCTTGGCACCCCGGGTGTAGTCGACGCGCACCAGCGGTTCGAACAGCAGCCGCAGCGCGGGGCTCTTGTCGCTGGCGGGCGAGTAGATGTTGAAGTTGCGGGCCCAGGTCGTCACGGCCCCAGCGGTCATGGTCAGCGACGCGGCACCTTTGCCGCCCGTGCCCCCGACGGTGCCAGTGGTCCCGCTGGTGCAGGCTCCGAGGCCTGCCACGAGGCAGACAGCCACCGCGATGGTGTTCAGTCTGCGTCGGCCGTTGTCGATGGACAGCACAATGTCCTCCTTGCGATACGGAATGACGGGTACCCGGGCCACGGCGTCAGGGAGACGGAGCGGATCGTCAGGGGCGGCAGCTCGTCCGGGCTGCGCCACTGCGCGGGTAAGCAGTGCACGGACTGTACGAGATCACTTCGGAACTCGGCCAGAAACTCACCTCAACCGTTCAACATCGATCACTCGGGGGAAGATCGAAACCGCCGTGCAGAATTGTGAACAAGGTGGGCCCAGGTGCCTGCCGCCTTGCCGCGGCAGACCCCTGGGCCCGAGTTCGTCAGAGTGGGGTTCAGCCGCCTGTGCCCGCCAAAGTGGCGGTCAGGTAATCCACGTTCGGTCCGTCGTCTTTGGCCGACGTGAGACGTATGGTGTTGGCGCCCGCCTTGAGTGGCAGCTGAAACCTCCGCTCCGACCATGTCGACCACGAGCCCGTAAGAGGCCAGGACTGCGTCCCGACGTCCGTGCCGTTGACGGTGAGCGTCAGTGGCCTGTCCCCGGACAGCAGGGCGTAGTGGACGGCCAGGGTGTAGTCGCCCGCCTGCTCGGCGTCCACGGTCCACTCGACGGAATCCCCGTTGCCCGAGGGATAGTTGACGTATCCGTCGCCGCTCTGCCCTCTGGCAAGGGTCTCCGTCGTCGTCCCACGCAGCACGGCGTCCTCCGCCTCACAGCGCACGCCTGGACGGCAGTTGAACGTCATCTTGCTGTCGGCGAGTGCCGTCACACGATGTTTGTTGAACGTGGCACTCGCCTCGCCGCTGACGTGGTACGAGCCTGGTTTCGCGCCGTTTGCCGGGAACCGCAGCCTGTAGGTGGCCTTCAGGCTTTCGCCGGGCGCGAGGGTTACGGCCGCAGTCGGTGAGACGGGCTCCAGGGTGAAGCCACTGGGCGCGGTCAGCTTCACACCGATGTCGGTGACGGGTACATCAGCGTGGTTCGTGAGGGTCGCCGTGACCGGCGCGTCCTGGCCTGCACCGGCCCGGATGTCGTCCACGGACAGGCTCAGCACACCCGTGGACGGGCACTCGGACGCGGAGCCTGCCGGAGCCGGTCCGAGGTCGTCGACCACGAGGTCGTCGACGGTGACAGCGCCCTTGCCGCCGGCCGAGGTCAGCGCCAGATAGGGGTCGCCGCACTGGGCACCGCCGGTGCTGAAGACCGTGCCGTACTCCTTGCTGGGCGCACTGCCCTGCGGCGGCGCACTGTCGGTCCATCCCTGGGGCCGGGGGGCGTCGGCGGCAGGCCAGCTGTCGAGGGCCCTGGCGGTCGTGGCCGGTAGCGCGTCATCGACGAGCGTACGCTCCGGCTCGACGCTGCCCCCCGAGCGCACCTGGAGCCGATACTGACCGGCTGCGTCGGACTGGTACTTCAGACCTACGCGATAAGTGCGCCCTGCCTTGAACGTCAGCGTCCCCGGCACCGTGCGCCACACGTCACCGTGCCCGATGCGGAAGGACTTGAACGAGAAGTCGCCGTCGATCGTGTCCCGCGTGTAGCCATCGTGACGCTCGGCCCGATGACTGTGCGGGTTGTCGCTGCCGGAGCCCTCACTGTTGACGAACGGTCCCCAGGCGCGATCTGCGGCCTCGAAGTCCTCGTAGAAATAGTGCTTGGCCTTCTCGGCACTGACATGCGTCGGACTGACGCGTATGTCGGCGAAGTCGGCTGAGCTGCCGTCAGCGCCCGCGGCACCGGCAAGGCTGACGGTGGCCGTGCTGTGGCCCGGCGGGACGGTGAACGCGGCGTACGTCTTCTGGAATGTGGTCCCGTTCCAGACATTCACCGGATCCTTCAGTTCGGCCGGCGAGGTAGCCATGGATCTGCTGACCGGATCGCCGCCGTAGCCGCTCACCCCCAGCGTGGCGGTGCGCCCGCCTGAGACCCGTACGTAGGCGGACGCCTCGTAGGTGCCGGGTGCCAGGCCGCTGATCCGCTGCGTGAGGCGCCCTGCCCCGGACCCGTCGAAGCGGGCGAACTGCCAGCCCTTGTCGCTCGTCTCGATGCCCGCACTGCCCTCCTTGGACCAGGCGTCGAGAGTGTGACTGTTGAAGGACCCGTCCTTGACGAGTGCACCCTCGCCCCACACCGTGTGCTGTCGCGCCGCTTTGCCGCGATAGAGGACATACCCGGTGCGGGCGTCGGCGGTGACGGTGACCTCGCCGTCCGTGACCTTCAGGGTCTGCTTGTCCTTGCGGCCGGTGTCGGTGAGCCGGTACAGGGACACGGTATCCAGGCCACGCCACTTGGGGGGCAGCTTCCAGGTGGTGGTGCCACCGTCGTCGTTCCAGTGGTAGATCTTGCTCTGCTTCTCCGGGTCCCAGGGGAGGAACAGCTTGTTGCCCTGGGCGAGTTTCGTATCACCCTGGAAGAGCTGCCAGGTCCCGGTGGCATCCGTCGAGTACACCCCGTCCGTGAAGTCGACCCGGTGATCGGTCCACTTGGTGATCGGGAAGTGCTGCATGAACTTGGTCGGCAGGTTGTTGGTGAAGATCTTCTGCTGCCAGGCCTTCAGATCGGTCTGGCCCATCCAGCCCCCGTAGGAGAGGTTCGAGAGGCCTTTGAGCAGCGTGGCGTCCTTGCGGTACCAGATGTCGCGGTCGGTGTTCTCAATGAACCGGATGATCTGCGAGCGCACACCGTTGTCCTCGTACTGACCTGAGCGGTGATACCAGAGCGCGTCACGGTCGAGGAAGTCCTCGAACTCGGTGTGCACCATCCAGCCATGGGCCTGCTCAGCCCTGGCCAGCTCATAGGCGTTATATCCACGGGCGAAGTACACGTCGTTGTAGATGAACGCGAGACCCGGCACATCCTTGGCCAGACCGTCGAGCCGCTTGCCGAAGGCGCCCGTCTGGACGTCCTTGTCCCGGTTCATGTGGTACGAGACGTCCCGGTAGATCCAGCCCGGGTCGTCCGCTCCGTTGGTCATGTCCCATCTGAAGTTCTTCGCATCCGGGTACGCCTCGGTGGAGTTGATGTGGACCCCGATGGCGGCGTCGTACTTTTTCGCCTTCTCCACGAGGAAGTTGAGGTCCTTGCGGCCGCCCGCGCCTTTATTGATGTGGCCGCCGTAATCCGGGTGCGCGTTGTCGTGGCCCTCGGCCTGATAGCCCTTGAGCTGCACCAGCTGGCCGAGACCGTCGGTGAGCAGGCTGCCCTTCTTGATGTCGTCGAGCACACGCGTGAAAGGGTGGCTGGCGAAGCTGTTGGTGTTGTACTCGATGTTGGAGACCACGTAGTCCTTGGTCCGCTCGGCGCCCAGCGGCCGGTACATGATCTCCCGGTACGCCATCGCGCCGTCCTGCCAGTCGACTGCACCGTCGTCATTGCGGTCGCCTGTGAGGACGACTTTGGCGTAGGGCAGTTCGGTGGGCTTCGGGTCCTGCCCGTCGACGGGCTCGGGCCGCCAGGTCCAGGTCCCGCTCGAGACGGACGTGGTCTTCTCCTCGCCCGTCCGCGCCGTGCGGATCAGCAATCGCGACTGGTCCTCGAGCGAGTTGGACTCGACGGCGGCGGCGAGATGGTCGGTGTTGAGCATTGCGTAGGTGGTGCCGCGGGGCGCGCTGTCGACGGGAGCGTCCGCGAGCTTGATGTGCTTGTCGATGTCGCTCTCGCTGTTGTACGCGGTGGTGAACGAAAGTCGCGCGTCGGCCAGTTCGGCACCCGGCTGGTCGGAGCGGGCGGATATCAGCCCTTGGTCGGGGATGGCCAGCGTACGCAACTTGTGCTCGGGGCTCTCGTCGATGCCGGTGACCTTGAAGGTGAGCACATGGCCGCTGACCGCGAGACGGGCCTTGAGCGTCAGATCCAGGTCGTCGACGCGCAGCGTGTAGTCGACCGCCGTTCCGTCGGCCGCGGCCGTGCTGTGGACGCCGGGTGTGTATGTCGTTCCGTTGACGACGACTTTGCCAGGGCCGCCCTTCGTGCGGCCGTACATGACCGCCCCGTCGGCCGACCAGTCGTAGCGCCGGACCGCGGGGAAGCCCGGGTCGGCCTGAATGGTCAGCTCGGGGGACGAGATCGGGATTGTGTCCGCGGCCCCGCCGTCATCGCGGTCGCCCGCGGCCGCCGTCGCCGGCAGAGCCACGGTGAGTGCGCAGCAGAGCGCGACCGCGGCCAGTCTCCGCGCCACAGGCCCGCGCGGCCACCGGCCGTTCGGGTTGTTCAAGGCCTTCCAGGCCGTCGTACTCATGAGACTCCTTCGTCTGCCCAGGTGGGGACAGACGCTCATGCTGCTGAGCGGCGACGATAGGAATCAACAAGAACTACGCGGACTCCAAGGGGATTTCCCGCCGCAGGATGCCCGCACCACGATCCGGGGACGTAGCCCCACTTGGTGCACGGGGCCTGTGCCGTCGTCGGCCAGACGCTGCAGCAGGATCTCGGCGGCGAGCCTGCCCAGGCGATACTTCGGTGGCGACACCGCGGTCAGTGGTACCTCGGCCACATCGGCAAACTCGTTGTCGTAGCTGATCAGGGCGAGATGCTCCGGAACCCGCAGCCCCGCTCTACGCGCCGCCCCCAGGATCAGGGAGGCCTCACGGTCGCCGAAGCACAGGGCGGCACTTGCACCGTCGGCCGCCAGGACGGCAATCGCGGCATCCGCGCGCCGCGAGTCCCACGCTTCCAAGGGCTCACCGACCCGGACTGCCGCCAGAAGGCCGAGGTCGCCGACGGCACGGTCGAACCCCTCGGAGATCGGCACAGCGTGCGGGCCGTCGGTACGCACCAGGAGCGCGATCCTGCGGTGTCCGAGATCATGGAGGTGCCGTACCGCGGCATAGGCGCCGCTGGCATGGTCGGTGCACACATGTTCGGTGGCATCGAGAGGCCCCGCGGCGGCCAGCCGGCGCTCCATCAGCACCACAGGCACCGGCGATTCGAGCAGTTCGGCCATCCGCCCGAGGGGATCGGCGAGTTCGTGCAGTTGGGGCACCAGCAACAGTCCGTCCACCCCGGAGCCGACAAGTCGGTCGATCGCCTCGCGCTCGACGACCTGGTCGTAGTGGGAGCACGCCAGGACCATGCGCGCCCCGGCGACAGCCAGCGCCTCCTCGATCCCCTGAAGCACTCTCGGGTAGTACGACGATGTGGTGGGTACCAGCACTCCCACGACCGCGGAGGCATGCCGGACAGCGCCCGGCCGCGGCGCCGCGAATGTCCCGGCGCCCTGCCGCCGCTCGACCAGCCGCTGCTCGACGAGGACTTCGTAGGCACGCCGGACCGTGGTCAACGAAAGGCCGGTCTCCGCAGCCAGTTCCTGCTCTGTCGGTAGCTTGCTGCCCTGTGGCCAAGTGCCGTCAAGGACCCCCCGACGCAGCTCCGCCGCCAGGCGTTGGAACTTCAACTCCCGTGCGGCGTACGGCTGGGCCACCATCTGGGCCTCCCCTTCCGCGGCTGGAGCCGCGCTTCGCACCGGCCTCCGCGAAGCGCACCCGTGGGATGCGGGGGCCGGCGGGACAGCTTGATGTGCGCCGATCACTGGACAGAAGCGCGCACCACTGGGTCTTCGGCGTGCCCGGCGACGTCGGCGCGGTGTTCGTCGGTCATCGGGAACACCACGTTCGGGCGGCAGGCAGTGACCTACTCATCTGTGTCCTCTCATTCCTCTGACGCTCGGACCGTCGGGTCGTTCGTTCAATGGGAGACGACGACCGGCCGCTCGCCGGGAGTCAGCCGGGCGTACCGCACCGGCCCTTCCAGCACCTGTCCCCCCAGCTCGGGTGAACGCGCGGGCGCCGGCCCCAGGGCGACAAGGACCCGGGTGCCGTCGGGGAATCGCGCGGCGACCGTGGTTCCGTCGATCCGGCACCGCACGTCCGGTACTTGCGCTGTCGCGCCCTGCCCGGTGAGTCCGACCAGCGCCACGTGCAGCGTGCGGTGTTCGGCCCGCTCGGCGACGGCATAAGGGAAGGCAGTCCTCACGCCGAACGCGCTCGCGGTTTCGTCGTTCGCGAGCCGTACCGGGTCATGGCCGTGCAGGGAGACGAAGCTGCTGGTGAGCCCGGCGGTGGTGACGGCCGAAGACCGGTCCCCGCCGTCCGGTTGCGAGACCAGCGCTTCCCCGGCTACCTGCCACCCGCTGTGGTAGAGCGGTAGGCCGGGGGAAGCATCCACGAGATGGACGCGCAGTTCGTACGGGCCCCACACCACGCTCGCCGTCTCGATACGGGCGTCCGCCGCACTGGCGGGGCCCTGTCCGTCCGGCGCGGCCGGCCAGACGGGACGGTGCCACGACGCGGCGTGGCGGTCGACGACGCGCAGCCGGTGGATGCGGTGACGCTGGGACAGTCCCAACTTACTGTCCATAAGACCCACGTGGTTGTCTGCGTGCTGCGGCCGCCCAGGTTTCGGATGGGCGGGGCCGGTGGCTGTTGAGTACGCCAGACGCGCGTAGTGAGGATCAGCGGCGGCGCCGGGCGCGAGCCGGTTGTCGCTGCCATGGTTGAACAGCCGGACGACGCCGTCGGCGCGTGTGGCCGAGAGGACGAAGCCGGGGGAGGGCAGGGCCCTGACCTGGTCCGCGCGCTCGACGGGGAGCGCCTCCTCCACCGCGGTCCAGCATGGGTGATCCGCCGGCAACAGCAAACCGAGGAAGCCCTTGGACAGCCAGTATGGCGAGCCGGGCCCTGAGTAGCGCTGCACCAGCGGCGGGAACTCCCCGTACCAGCCGAGCGTGGCGATCCCCCGGTGGTCGCGGAAGCCCCGGTCGGTGAAGTGCCGCAACGCGCCGCTCGCCAGCCGTCTGGTCTGGCCCGGGGTGAGCGGTGTGGCGTCGGCCAGCGCCCCGACCCAGGGGGCCGCTGTTGCGGCGAACCGGTAGATCAGGGAGCGTCCTTGGTGCATGGGCGCACCGTTGGAGCCGAAGAACAGCGCGAAGTCTTCCAGGAACCGGCTCAGTCGCTCTCGCAGGACAGGCAGTCGCGCCTTCCCGCGCTCCCCGGCCATCAAGGCCCACAGCACGGGATATGTGTGCATGGCCCAGCCGCAGTAGTGGTCGAAGCAGTCGGCGCTGCGGGCATCGCCGCCGTCACGGTGCCACCCGTCACCGACGTAGAACTCTTCGATCCTGGCGAGGTCGGTGTCCATCTCGGCGCGGTCGTGCGCCCCGCCGACACTCGCCAGGAACTCGCCGACGATCACCCGGAACATGTGCCAGTTGTTGTCCGGGATGACCAGCCCCCAAGCACCCTGGAACCACAGGACGATCCGCTCCTGCACTGCGGAAGGCAGCTGGTTCCACAGCCACGGCCTGGTCAGATGCAGACCGAGCGCGAGGGAGCACGCCTCCACGAGTGTCTGACGGCACTCCTGCGCCAGCCTCGGCCACGCCTCGGGATGAGCGGGGTCGGTACCTGCGGCGAGACCGTCGGCGTACGACTGGATCAACCCGGCGGGCGCTTCTCCTGCGCTGCCCGCCATGCGGAAGGCGAACAGCAGGAAGGTCCGCGCGAAACCTTCCAGCTGATCCGAGTCGGGACCCGAGGACGAGGGACGGCCCGGCAGGGCGATGCGCGCACCCGAGGGAGTGGTGAACCGGTGTGCGTCCACGAGAAGTTGGTCCGCGAGCTCCACCCAGTGGGCCCGCCCGAACCCGGTGAAGGGGGAGAGCTCCCGGTCCTCGGGGGGCAAGGACTGGTGCGACAGGCTCATGCGCGGCACCTCGTTCTCTCATTCTGAGTCGCGACGGTATGGAAATGATCGCCATCATGAGCGTTCGGCCAAGGTGGTCACAAGAAGTCGAAGGGAAACGAAAAGAGCGAGGAGAACGAAAGCCGAGACTTTCGATCGATCGGAAAAGGCAGTACGCTCCACGCCCGATGGCCAGGTAGCCCCATGGCCGGGTAAGCGTCAGCCGATTCGGGGGACAGCACGTGATGATGGCGGTCGAGCGTCACGAGGCGATCATGCAGGTGGCCCGGAGTCAGGGCTGTGTGCGCGTGACGGACATGGCCGGCCGTCTCGGCGTCTCGACGGTCACTCTGCGGCGGGACATCGGAACGCTCGTCGACCGAGGCCTGCTGGAGCGGGTCTACGGCGGCGCGAGCATACCCGGCAAGCGGCCGGAGTCGGCGCGCAAGACGGCGCGAGGCAAGCAGACGGGCAGGCGCGACACCCACCGCCGTGCCACCGTCGGCCTGGTGGTCCCGTCCTCCGTGTACTACTACCCAGGCGTGATTCGGGGGGCGGAGTCTGCTGCCGGGGGGCACGGTGCCCGCATCGTTCTGGCCGTCTCCCACTACGACCGCGACCTCGAACGCGAACAGGTCGACCGGATGTTGAACCGCGGCGTGGACGGGCTGCTGATCGCGACTGCCCAACCGCCCGACGAGGATCCGGAGACCACGCAGTGGCTGAGCGGACTCGACGTGCCGGCCGTACTGGTCGAGCGATCGCTCTCGGGGACGGCCGCCGCGCACATCGAGTACGTGCGCACCGACCATGCGGCGGGCACCGAACTCGCGGTGGAACATCTGGTCTCCCTGAGGCATACGCGGGTGGCCGCGGCGGGTGGGCTGGGCAGCCCCACGGCCCGGTGGCTCTTCGACGGCCACGCGGAGGCGCTGGCCAGGCTGAGGCTGACCGACGGCGGCGTGGAACGTACAGAACTGCCGCGCAGCGACCTCGACCCGAAGGGCAACGCAGCGGCCGTCGCATCCTTGGTGGACCGCTGTCTGAGCTCCGGGACGCGAGCCGTCGTCGTGCACTCGGACGGTAACGCGGCGGCGGTCGTGCGGGCAGTCATGGAGCGCGGGCTGGACGTCCCCGGCGACGTCGCGGTCATCTCCTACGACGATGAGGTGGCAGCACTTGCCGAGGTGCCGCTGACCGCGGTGGCCCCGCCCAAGTTCGATGTGGGCCGCACCGCCGTGGACACCGTGATGCGACGCATCGCCGCGCCGGGTGATGAGGTGGCGACCCGGCGTATGGCACTGCTGCCCAAGCTCGTGGTCCGTTCCTCCTGCGGCGCCGGATGACATGACAGCCTGCCACCTGCCTGTTCATCATCTCCTCTCCTCGCTTTCGGTTCCTTTCGGTCAGCAGGGTGATCGTTGACGCTGCCGACCGACCGGTCATTGGATTGCCTCGCGACCTGTACATCAAATCCACAGCCGAGGAGACGCGTGACCAGCGACAGCCGACCCCGACTTGCCCTCGCCATGCACGAAGGCCTGGCAGGGCGCCTGTTCGACGATGAACTGCTGCGGCGTCTGGGCAGGGCCACAGACCTCGATCCAGCCCCGGTGCTCCATGAGTTCACCTCGCCTCAGTCGAAGGCCTCGCTCGCCCGCGTCGACATCCTTGTCACCGGCTGGGGATGCCCTCCCCTCACGGCCGAGGCACTGGCGCTGGCACCACACCTGCGTGCCGTTGTCCATGCCGCCGGATCGGTCAAGCACCATGTCACGGCCGCCTGTTGGGAGCGGGGAATCGCAGTTTCATCGGCCGCTGCCGCCAATGCCGTCCCCGTCGCCGAGTACACGGTCGCCATGATCGTCCTGGCCAACAAGCGTGTCCTGCCGCTGCTCGCGCGGCAGGCACCCGGCCACGTACAGGTGGACTCGCCCGACGGGTCCGGTCCGGCCGGCAACTACCGTAAGCAGATAGGGATCGTCGGCGCCTCTGCCATCGGCCGCCGCGTCCTCGCCCTGCTGCGGAACTACGACCTCGAACTCGTCATCGCTGACCCCTACCTCACCGAGGCGGAGGCCGGGACGCTGGGCGCACGACTGCTCGGGCTCGACGAGCTCGTATCCACCAGCGACGTGGTCTCCCTGCACGCGCCGTCGCTGCCGCAGACGCGGCATCTCATGGACACGCGGCGACTGTCGTCGATGCGCCCCGGCGCCACGTTGATCAACACCGCGCGGGGCGACCTGGTCGACACCGCCGCGCTGACGGCCGCGGTGGGCAGCGGGCAGTTGTACGTGGTGCTCGACGTCACGGATCCGGAACCGCTGCCCACGGACAGTCCACTGCGGGATCACCCACACGTCGTGCTGACGCCTCATGTCGCGGGCTCCCTGGGAACCGAGCTGCTGCGCATGGGAGAGCTGGCCGTCGGTGAGGTGGAACGCCTCGCCGACGGCCAGCCGCTGGACCACCCCGTCTCGGCTCGCCTGCTTGAGCGCATGGCATAGGCACGAGTTTCGTCCCTCATGCATACGAGGACATACCTGATGTCACTTTCGAAGACACCGGGGAGGAGCTGCGGCTCGGCGTGATGGGCTGGGACCGTGGTCCGAGTTGGGCAGACATGTCGCCGAGCAGGGTACTTCCGCCCCTGAAGCTTCTGTCCTTCCCTCGTAGCGTGGAGTCCGTGATTGCAGGGGAGGTCGAGGCTCATGGGGCCCATGAAACGGGCGTACGACACCGAGTTCCGTGAAGGTGCTGTACGCATCGTGATCGAGACGGGGAAGCCGGTCCCGCAGGTCGCCGACGAGCTCGGAGTCCACGCGGGCACACTGCACAGCTGGGCGGGCGGTGACGGCGGCCGGCGCCACTCACCGCGGCCCGCTCGCAGGAGATGAACGACGTTGGTGAGGGCCTCTACCGCACCCTCAACGGCACCTCGATGGCCACCCCGCACGTGGTCGGCGCAGCGGCGATCCTGGCCCAGCAGCACCCGGACTGGACCGGCGCGCAGCTCAAGGAGGAGGAGCGCTACGACCTGAACATCAAGCTGGTCGGCCGGGACGGCAAGCCCGCAGCCGACTGGGTCGGAATCAACCTGGCCGGCGACGCCTCGCCGTGGTCGGTCTACATCGACGGCTGTCGGGGAGTGTGAGGCGGAAGGTGGTGTGTCCGGGGCTGCTGGTGACGGTGGCGGTTCCGCCGTGGGCGGTGATGACGGCGTGGACGATGGAGAGGCCCAGACCGGTGCTCCCCGTGCTACGGGAGCGGGCGTGGTCGGCGCGGACGAAGCGGCCGAAGATTTCGGGCTGGAGCTCTTCGGGGATGCCCGGCCCGTTGTCGCTCACGACCACGGAGACGCTGGTCTGATCGGTGGTGAGGGTGATGGTCACGTTGGTGCCGGGCGGGGTGTGGGTTCGGGCGTTGGCGAGGAGGTTGCCGATGGCCTGCTGGAGGCGGTGGGCGTCGCCGGTGACGGTGACGGGCTCCTCGGGGAGGTCGAGGAGCCAGTGGTGGGCGGGACCTGCGGCGCGTGCGTCGTCCGTCGCGTTCAGGATCAGCAGGGTCAGGTCGACACGTTCGTGGTCGAGGGGGCGTCCGGCATCGAGGCGGGCGAGGAGGAGCAGGTCGTCGACGAGACGGGTCATGCGCTGTGATTCGCTGTTGATCCGTTCCAGAGCGTGGCGGACTTCGGCGGGGACGGGGCCGTGGTGACGCAGGGCGAGTTCGGCGTGGCCTCGGATGTTGGCGACGGGGGTGCGCAGTTCATGGCTGGCGTCGGCGGCGAAGTGCCGCAGGCGTTCCTCGCTGGCTTGGCGGCGCGTGAGGGCGTCCTCGACGTGGCCGAGCATGTGGTTGAGGGCGGTGCCGACCTGGCCGATCTCGGTGCGCGGGTCGGTGTCGGGAAGGGGCCCGGGCATGGCGACCTCGCCGCTGGCGAGCGGCAGCCCGGCGACCTCCGCCGCCCGGGCGGTGACTTTCTGAAGGGGGCGCAGGGAGATCCGCACCCAGAGGGCCGCGGCGGTGCCGGTGGCCACGAGGGCGGCGCCGAACAGGACGGCTTCCACTGCTTCGAGGCGGTGCACGGTCTCTTCCACCGGGTGCAGGGGCAGGCCGGTGATCAGGATGTCCTGGTCGTCGCCCTCGACGGCCGTGACGCGGTACTTGCCCAGAGCGGAGAGGAGGATGCTGTGTCCGTGTCCGTCAGCGGGGATCCCCGCCAGGGCGCGCCGGTCCCCGGGGGTGAGCGGGAGGGAGCGGTCGGTGGCTTGATCGACGACTGCTGTCTGGGTGACAGTGCCGTTCAGGAGGCGGGCACCGAAGGTCGCCTCGGCCTGACCGCGGGTGTCGGGGCGGTTGTCGGCGTCGGGCGTGGTTTCGTGTTCCAGGCTGGCGGCGAACCGGCCGCCGGAGGCGGAGAGCTGTTCGTCGAGACGCCCCATCAGGAAGCCGCGCAGGGCGAGGGCGGTGGTGATGCCGACGGCGAGGCAGGCGAGGGCGAGCAGGGTGACGAGTCCGGCGGTGAGCTGGCCTCGCAGGGTGCGCGGCGGCGGGGGCCTCATGGTGCTTCCGGCTTGAGGACGTAGCCGACGCCGCGCACGGTGTGGATCAGCGGGGTGCGTCCGGCGTCGATCTTCTTGCGCAGATAGCTGATGTAGAGCTCGACGATGTGGGCGCGTCCGCCGAAGTCGTAGGCCCAGACGCGGTCGAGGATCTGGTCCTTGGACAGGACCCGGCGCGGGTTGCGCATGAGGAAGCGCAGGAGTTCGAACTCGGTCCGGGACAGATCGACGGTGGCCCCGCCGCGGCTGACCTCCCTGGCTTCCTCGTCCATGCTGAGGTCCCCGACGGTGAGCCGGTTCGTGCCCGGCTCGGCGGTCATGCCGGCCCGCCGGAGCAGCCCGCGCAGCCGGGCCAGGACTTCTTCCAGGCTGTAGGGCTTGGTGACGTAGTCGTCGCCGCCCGCGGTGATGCCGGCGATGCGGTCCTCGACGGCGTCGCGGGCCGTCAGGAACAGCACGCACACGCGGGGTGCCTCACGCCGCAGGGTGCGGAGGATCTGCAGGCCGTCGAGGTCGGGCAGCATCCAGTCCAGGACCACCGCGTCGGGCCGGAAGGCGCGGGCGGTCGTGAGCGCGGTCGCGCCGTCGGCGGCGGTGCGGACCTGCCAGCCCTCGCCGGTCATGACTCCGGCCAGGACGTCGGTGACGTCGGGTTCGTCGTCGACGACGAGGATCCGCACGGGTTCTCCGTCGGGGCGGTGCAGAAGCGAGGTGGTACGCGGCTCGTTCATGGTTCCTTCAGCATCCCCCAGCCCGGCCCGGGGCGGTGCGAGCCGTGTCTCTGAGTTTCCTCTGAATTTGCGCTGAGGGTGGCCGACGGGGCGGTTTCAGAAGGTACGCAGAAGTTGGGCTGTGAGGCTGGCCGCCCATCGCCGGAGCGAGTCCCATCCGGAGGAACCCCATGACCACCACGTTCACCGGCACCTGTGCGAGCCGCGGGATGCGCCACCGGCGCCCGCGTCACAGCGCCGTGCCCTTCCTGGCTCCGCTGGTGATCTGGGCCGGCGCCGCTGGTGTGCTCGCACTGTGGTGGAGCGACACGACGTCGGTCGTCGGCCCGGCGGGCTGGCTCACCGGCGCGGGGCGCATCTCCGGGCTCCTGGCCGGCTACGCCTGCGCGGTCCTGCTGGCGCTCATGGCCCGCGTGCCGCTCCTGGACCACACCATCGGCACCGACCGCCTCGCCCGCTGGCACGCCTGGGGCGGCCGCTGCACCGTGTCCCTGGCCCTCGCCCACACCCTGCTGATCATCTGGGGATACTCGCTGACCTCCCACACGAACGTGGTGAGTCAGACCTCCGCGCTCGTGCTGCACTACCCCGACCTCCTCAAGGGCACGGCCGGGTTCCTGCTGTTCCTGGCCACCGGAATCCTCTCGGCCCGCGCGGCCCGCCGCAGGCTGAGTTACGAGACCTGGCACTACCTGCACTTTGCCACCTACCTGGCGGTCTTCCTCACCTTCGGCCACCAGCTCTCCAACGGAGCCGACTTCGTCGGCAACCGCTCCGCGCAGGCGGCCTGGTACACACTTTTCCTCGGCGTCGCCGCGCTGGTCGCCTGGTACCGGTTCGCCGTCCCACTGTGGCGCGGACTGCGCCACCGCCTGCGCGTTACGGCGGTCTGCCCCGAGGCACCCGGCGTGGTCTCCGTCCACCTCACCGGCGAGCACCTGGACGAGCTGGGCGGGCGGCCGGGACAGTTCCTGCGCTGGCGCTTTCTGGCCCGCGGACTGTGGTGGACCGCCAACCCCTACTCCCTCTCCGCCCCCGCACACCCGCACCACCTGCGCATCACGGTCAAGACCGCCGGCGGCCACAGCGCCGCGCTCGCCCGCCTGGCACCCGGCACCCGCGTGTGGGCCGAGGGACCGTACGGAGGCCTTACCGCGAACCGCCGCACCGCCCCCAAGGTCCTGCTCCTGGCAGGCGGCGTCGGCATCACCCCCCTGCGCACGCTCTTCGAGACACTGCCGGGCCAGGTCACCCTCGTCTACCGGGCCCGCCGCCCCGCCGACCTCGCCCTGCGCGCTGAACTCGACGCGATCGCCGCCCACCGACGGGCCACCGTGCACTACGTCGTCGACGAACCGGCCGCATACTCCTCACCCCTCACCGCCCGGGGCCTGACCGCCCTGGTGCCGGATCTCGCCGCGCACGACGTCTACCTCTGCGGCCCTCCCGGCATGACACACGCCGCGATCCAGGCCCTGCGCGATGCCGGCGTCCCGGCACGACGCATCCACCACGAGTCGTTCGCGTTCTGAGGAGAACCACCATGCGCCGAGCCGTCCTCGCCACCACCGGGATCAGCTCCCTCGTCGTCACGCTGCTCGCCCTCAAACCCCACCAGCCTCCCGCCCTCGCCGGGATGGCCCCCCGTTCCCCCGCCGTCTCCTCGGCCCCGCGTACCACCGCCGGCACCGCGCCGGGCACGCCCACCGGAACGGGCACGTTCACCGGGGATCCCATCGACACCCGGTACGGGACCGTGCAGGTCGCCGCCACCCTCACCCAGGGAAAGATCACCTCGATCAAGGTCCTCCAGGCCCCGGACCGCAACGGCCGGGACCAGCAGATCGCCTCCTACGCTCTGCCCCGCCTCACCCAGGAAGCGATCGGCGCCCAGAGCGCGCACATCGACGCCGTCTCCGGCGCCAGCTACACCAGCCAGGGCTACATCCAGTCCCTGCAGAGCGCCCTGGACCAGGCCCATGCCTGACACCGCACACGGACTGCGCCACGCCGAGCACGTCATGGGCACCGTCTTCTCCTTCGACATCCGGGACAAGCCGACCCCCGCCATCCACCGCGCCCTCGCCGAGGCCGTGCAAAACCTCCACCGGGTCGACGCTGTGTTCTCCACCTACCGGCCCGACAGCCACATCAGCCGCCTCGACCGCGGCGAGATCCGTCTTGAGGACTGCCCGCCCGAAGTCCACGAAGTCCTGTCCCTCTGCGCACAGGCCGCCCATGCCAGCGACGGCTGGTTCAGCATCGTCCCCGCAGGGACCCTCGACCCCTCAGGGCTCGTCAAAGGCTGGGCCACCGAAGCCGCATCCCAACTCCTCTACGACGCGGGCGCGCACCACACCTGCGTCAACGGCGGCGGCGACCTCCAGCTCCGCGGCCAGGCAGCCCCCGGCACCCCGTGGCGCATCGGCATCGCCCACCCTCTGCGCCCCGGCGAACTGGCCACCGTCATCACTGCCCACCACGACCTGGCCGTCGCCACCTCCGGTACCGCCGAACGCGGCGCCCACATCCTCAACCCGCACCGTGGCACACCCGCCACAGCGTTCGCCTCCCTCACCCTCGTCGGGCCCCGCCTGACGCTGACCGACACCTACGCCACCGCCGCGTTCGCCCGAGGCGACGGCGCACAGGACTGGGTAGAAGCACTGGACGGCTACGAAGCCCACGCGGTCCTGCCCGATGGCCAGGAATGGCGCACACCAGGATTCCGCCGGTATGGGGCATGAGACGGGACACGGCCTCATTGCCGGCCGCAGGGAACGGGCGCCTCCGCATCACGGCCGCAGCTTGCCCCACCGAGGGCGCCGCACGAGCCGAACTCGTCCCTTGTCCACTGTTGAACACCAACCTCGAAGGAGCCCCCCTGTGGGACTCGACCTGATCAACGGCATCCCCGCGCACGTCCTGTTCGTGCACGTCGTCGTGGTCCTGGTACCCCTCACCGCCCTCGCCCTGATCCTGTGCGCCGCCCTCCCATCGGTCATGCGCCGGTTCGGTCTCGCACTGCCGGCCCTCGCCTTGGTGTCTTTGGTCAGCGTGCCGCTGACGACAGACGCCGGCGAGTGGCTGGAGCGGCACGCGGACAGCAACGCCCTGGTCCGCAAGCACACCGAACTCGGTGACGAACTGCTCCCCTGGGTCATCGCGCTCTTCCTGGTGGCCACGGCGGTGTGGTGGTCCTACCGTCGCGCCGCTCACCGCGCCCCTGACGTGGTGGGATCCACCAACAGCACGCTGGCCACGCCTGTGCGTATCGCCGCCGTGGTGCTGTCCCTCATCATCGGCGTGGGCTCCGGCGTACAGGTCTACCGAATCGGCGACTCCGGCGCAAAAGCCGCCTGGTACGACGGCTACTCCGCCACCGCCCACCCTGACCGCGGCTGACACGCACTTGCTGCGACGCGCCCCAACCCAGGGACCGCGCTCGTTGACAACCGCACGGCATCCGGCCCTTCTGCCCGCTGTGCATCGAGCACCACAAGCAGAAGGGCCGGGACGTACCCGAGTATCACTGCTCGGCTCACGCGATCCTTGTGATGACAGCGCGAACCACGTGGGGAACTGACACCCGCAGCCACCGAGTGCCAGTGCTGAAAGGAACTGGATGGGCTTTGTTACGTCTCTGGGCAGGTGGTCGTTCTGGTGGTTTTCCTGCCGGTATGAGGGAGGGCGAACTCGCTGAGTGCCGGGGCAGGTTGGAGGATTTCGCTGGGGAGGTGTTCGCGCCGCCGGCGCGTGCTGACCAGCGGGTGAAGGGCGGGCTGCATCTGCGGGGCCTGTTGCTGGACGGGCTTCGGAAGTCGATGCAGCCGATGGTCGAACGGCTCGATGTGGACCGTCAGCAGTTGCAGCAGTTCATGACCTAGTGCCGCATCAGGCAACGTTTGCCCTGTTGTGATGTGACGCGCCGTCCGGATGCTGTGGTGGACGGCGCGTGGGCGTCATTCTGTCCGGGTG